>JAUHXV010000126.1 GCA_030426765.1 Bacteroidia bacterium
ATTTTGACAAACCCATATACCGCTGCCAAAACAGCTCAGACTGAGCTTATCGTCAACGTATTCGCAGATGTATTGGTGCGCAGGCCGCAAAGCTTCGCAGCCATGCTCGATGCGCTTGCATAGTTTATAGTGTAGTTTGTCCGGGGTGGTTATGAGCCGCCGCCCCGGTTTTTTCAAAAAAAACCATTAAATCCCATGAAAATAAAATTCATAAAATCAGCTGTATCTCTTGGTTTTGGTTATGCCGAAGGAGAGGAAGCTGACATGGAAGATTCGTTGGCTAAGCAATTGGTATCTGATAAATATGCCGTAATAGTAAAGCCTGCTCCTCAGTCAAATAGGAAAAAAAAGAAATAGTGCCCTGCACTTGTTGAATCAAAAACCATTGAGCTAAACCAATGCCACACCGCATCCTCACCACTCCAGCTATTGTAGAGCCAGTTACGCTTGCTCAGGCAAAAAAACATCTTCAGGTAGATGCTGATTGGCTTGATGACGATGAGTATATCACTGACTTGATTTCGGCAGCTCGCAGCCATGTCGAGACGGAGACCGGGCGGCTTATAGCCCCTGCTAATGTCGAGGTGTATTACGATGATTTTCCTTATTGCAGTACTATGCCCTGGTATCCTGTCGAGTCGTTGGAGTCAATTGATTACAAGGATGTGAATGGAGATGATCAATCGATTGATCTAACTAACAATGGAGATGTGATCTTTAATAGGTATGCGCAACCCGCAACCCTCGTGTTGCAAAACATGCCCGATACTTATAAGAAAACAAATCCACGATCTGTCAATAATGTTACCGTCACCATCTCGGCAGGCTATGGAGGAAGTTCATTCCCATTGCCGCAGAAGTTACGCCAAGCTTTACTGGTCATCATTCGCGATATGTACGACAATCGCGAGAGTCAAAGTAGCAAAGCTGTGTATCTCACGCCGACCGCCGCTGATCACCTCATGCAGTATTTTCGACTTTACGAGTTTCATTAATGCAGAGATTTACGCTTGATAAATCGGTCAGGATAGAGCAAAACGTCGGCACGCTCGATGAGTATGGGCACAAAGATACGGCCAACTGGCTCACAATCGCCGATACCCGTGCGCGGGTGTTGTACATCAATGGGCGGGAGTTTACCCAGGCCGAACAATTGGTAGATATCAACACATTTGACTTTATCGTGCGCTACAGGGCTATTTATCTCACTGCTGAGCTGCGCATTATTTATGCAGGTTATGTCTATGAGGTATTTCAAATAGAAGAATTAAATAGAAAAGGTTTTTTGCGTATCCGCGCACAAAAGAAAATCAGAGCTTCTTTGTTTGATTTTCTACTCGAATCAGATGAAGATTTCGAGACAGAAGCTGAACAAATATTTCAATTAGAAAAATCAATTTAAAACAAAAAAAAATGAAAAATCCAGTAACAACCATTTCCGGTATCATCATGATCTTACTTTCTGCGCTTGCCCTTTTTGGAGTCATAGGCCCCACGCTCGGCCAATATGCCGCCGAGATCATTTCCGCTATCGTTGGCATTATTACAATCTTTAAGGCTGGAGATAAAGGCGGAGTATAGGCCATAAGATAATATTGCCGCCGCGAGTAGGTAGCTCCTGCTTTTACCACAACCACAACCATAATCAATCAAACCGATGGCAAAGAAAAAGCTTTCCCAGATATTTACTGAAAATCCAAAGACCGCTGATGAGCTTACTGATGAAGATATATTTTATATCTCCACGAATGGAACTGATGCCGCTGTAAAACTTCCTGAGTTAGTTGAAAAAGTCAGTGAGGAAGTGGGCGCTGGCGCACAAGGTCCAGAGGGACCCGCAGGTCCAGCAGGTGCTGACGGAGTAGATGGTGAAGATGGTGCACAAGGGCCAGAGGGACCCGCAGGTCCAGCAGGTGCTGACGGAGCTTCCGCATATCAGATCGCAGTAGCTAATGGGTTTCCAGGTACAGAGGCTGAATGGGAGGCATCGTTAAAGGCCGAGGTGGTAGTGACATCCGATGTCATTGCAGAATCCACTACGGTTAGCTTTGTTAGTGATCCAGTAGTTACGATGACGCTCACTGATGATATTAATATTGTTGATATCGCAGGGCTTGAGCCTGGCAATGTTGGGGTGTTGAATTTGGTAGGAAATTTTACTGCCTCTGTAGATTCCCTTGCTAATTTGTGGGCAAAACCAGCGTCTTTTACGACCTTGAATAAAGGCTCTGTTTATAGAAAAAAAATACATTTTCAAAACATCTCCACTACATCTACCCCTGTATATGTAGTCACAGATGGTAATGCTGGCCTTTCAGTCGGATCCGATTTGATATATAGCGATTTATTCACAGGCACCACTCCCAATTCGTTTTGGGATATTGAAAATGATGACACACCTGCCCCGGCATTATCGCAAAACGATGCTTTGATAGGAAGTTCGGATGGCACAGGCAACAGTGCGGGATTCTCGAATTATAGAATATCTAAAAATGCCTATACAGGAGATATTTCACTGCAAATGCTTGTCGGATCGTTTGGTGGAGCAGGTGATGGGGATGGGTGGAGTATGATGCTCTATGTTGATTCATCTAATTACTTTAGTCTGCAAGTGCAAAGCACTGCTCTAAGTAATAGGATGCGCTTTCGCCGCATGGTTGGTGGTGCATTGCAAACGGATGTGACCGTTGCCGTTACAGGTGTGGGCAAGCTTTTAAAAATGGATGTAACGGCCGCTAATCTTGTCAAAGCATTTTACAAGACCCCGTCGTCAGGATCGTGGACAGCGATTGGCGATGGTGCGGGATATACACACGCTATTGGCACAAGTCGCAAGATACTCATGGACTTTAAGAACGTAAACGGTCAAGTATTCACGCATGAGATAGAGCGTGTAGATATTTCGAGAGAATTAGGTAATTCATCTGACTATCCAAGCTAATGCCAGTACCAACACACGCCACTATATTTCAGAACACCACGGAGCTTTCCGAATCGCAAGCTATATGGGCAACATGGACTCCTCCAGTACCCAATATGCCGAACGTGAAAACGGAAATGCAAAGCCGTGCCGATGATGCAGTTTCCAGCCCGGATGCGGACATGATGACCACGGCCTTGGATGGGGTGCCAGCAGCCGATGGCAAGGCTACAGACACATTGCTTGCCGCTTATGTTTATTACATGACCGGGGATGAAACCTATGGCAACCGGGCGCATGATTTTCTAATGACCCAGATAGGTTTGTCGATTGCTGAACCAACTCAATACGCATCTTCTGCTGGTTCTTCGGGAACGCCAAGGACACAACTATCATTTTCAGGGGCGTGGTATATCCGACTGGTTTATATTTTTGAATATTGCAAACCTTTATTTTCCGGTGGGGAGATCACTACGTGTGAGACGTTCTTTACAGGTTGGGCCAACCTTTATAAGGACATGCTCCACACCCGTTTGGTTGGGTATTCGCCAGACAGGCTAACAGGAGGATCCCCCACAACATTAACCATGACATCTGATTATACGCATGAAATCCCGCTCGGAAATCCGGTCAATCAGATTCCTACATACGGAAGCTTTTTCACAAATGCATATAATAATTGCGCTGGGGCTGTTGGGTTGTGGGCTGCATATCAAACGATGAACAGCATAGACGCGACTACATTGAACCTACATAGCCGGGCATATTTCGAAGATTGGATGAAGCACGCTGTTTTCCCGGACGGGACAAACACGGAATATAGAAGAAACTGGGGACCAAATCAAGTACAGGGAACGGGGTTTTATGCATGGATTTATGTAGAAAACATCATACAGTTGGCCAGCGTGTTCAGTCGGCTGGGGGATGATTATTTCTATGAGTACAGCACAACAGAGGGAGTGCAAGGAACTGAGGTGACAGAATTAAATCCGGGCAAAGGATCAAAAAACCTTTTGAACATCATTAGGTGCGCTATTGAAAATTATACCCAAAGCGTGGTGAGGCATAGTACTGTACCTAACGATTCGACCGGGGAAACGAGGCTATTGAATAATCCCTTTTCAAATTATTTCACACTTATTGAGGTATTGCTACCAGTTGCTAACATATACTATCAGGATCAGGACATTTTTGACACGTACATGAACCAGATTGACGGGGTGATCCAATACACCCCAGGGTTTAGTTTTCCTGTTGGCAACAATGCGAGTTATTTCAATTCTGGTTTCAATATATTCCCTGATGCGGTCTTTTGGTATGGTAGGGAATCAGAAATAATTACTCCTGACCCTGGTGCGACCTTGAATTCAGGATCAAAAAGAATGCTATTAGCAATATGATACCAGCTATCAGGAAAATATTACTCGAAAACAACAACCTCTCCAATCTGGTAGATGGGGAGCGAATATACACATTGAGAAGATGGAGGGATGCGCTACGTCCTGCTATCATCATTTCCCGTGTCAGCAATACCCCGGCTCA
>JAUHXV010000052.1 GCA_030426765.1 Bacteroidia bacterium
TAGAGAATGACTTCCCATCGGGAGTTGTTCAATTCCCCTCTGGCGGTTGAATGCAATAATTCATGACCGTTTTTTATCAGATTGGGGTTGTAAAAAAGAAAGCGAACATTGGTTTGGCGGGTAGCCGGAAAATCATTGTAAATCCAAATCTCATACGGAGGCGCGCTTGGCTCATCCTCTACGGTGACAACTTCATTAGGCATTCCATATTTCAAAAAGATATGCCCTCGATCGGTTTCAAAGCCATATCCAAATCCGGACATATAGGCCTGGTCAACAATTCTTGCGACAGTCATATAAGAGGAAAAAGCAACACCTGCATACTTACCTGCTTCAATCGTCCAGAAGCGATGTATAAAATAGCGTTTCGCATGATCACTTCCTTTTTTCAACAATCCGTTCATCACTTCAATGTCGATCGAATTGACTATCGGCGCCATAGCCCTGAGTGTGTAATCCAGTGAGTCCGGAGGAATAGTGCTGACGAAACCAAAATCTATCGTCTGGCCCGCCGTCTCCATAAAGAGTGAATCTCCTTCGGGATTGAAACGCGCAAAGGCGATCTGCCTCGACTCCACGAGTTGCTTTTCGCCATTGTATAAGCCCGCTTCAAAAATGTATGCTCCGGAAATAAGTGTAGAAATATCAAGTTGAAACACATTGACATTTACGCTTTCCTTATTGAGTTTTTTATAGGTTACAATAGGCCGCGGAATATCTCCGGCTACGGGTTTGATCGTGTATTGCAGATAAGGCTGCCCGGCGATCTGGTCGGCGTGATAGGTTTCAAAATAGACCGACAACTGATCCAGCGATGGGTAGTAATAATTAAAGGGAAGAGGCTCCAGAAATAGCCCGCTTTTATTAAATACAGACGAACCTTCCGGGTCACTTCTGATCGCTGCCAGTATCTGGATATCGGATTGTGTCGGTGTAGATTGCACAGGGAGTATTTCAAAACTCTCTTCAACCTGTACAAAGTTGGCAGAATCCTGCAGATCGGTGATTTCAAGGGTGATCAGGTACTTATCCGGCGGAAGGGTAAATCGCCGTACGTCAAACAGATCAGTCGCCGGATATCCGCTACGGCTGAGTTGGTATCGACTTCCGTTGAGTACACTGTCAGCCATATTTTTAATCAGCAAGACATACGAAACGCCATATGTGGAATCTGCTCTTTGACTTTCGAGCGACGAACCCACCACATAGAGTGATACCTCCACATAGCCAGAGGTGTTACTTTGAAAACGACAAATATCTAAACTAACTTCGGGGGCACTCAACACAGGAATACTGATCGAAAGAACAATTCCAATGATGAGGTTAATGGTTTTCATTTGTAGCTTTTTTCAAAAAGAACAAAAACTCGCTTTCGGGGCTCGCAACAAAATGAATGTCCATTGAATCGTTTCGCAGCGATTGAACCCGATATTTGGCTTTGTCTTTAACGCTAATGATATCACCTTCAATCGAAAACGGACCAGTTTCATCCTCTCCGGTGATATTGACGGTCAGATTGCCTTTCGCGTCAAACACAAAATATCCCCCGCGCAAGTAAGGCGTCTCATTGCCATTGCGCAGCGCGCTGTATATTTCCCATTTCCCATTCAGTCCCTGTGTTCGAATTGTGGGATTATCGCGACAGGAAGCAACCAGCAACAGCATGGCAGCGCAGACAAAGAGGTTCCTAATATATACATAAACGACAGGTGATGTAGAATTGTATACTATGCGATGGCGATCCGGCACTGAGTAAATCATAAAATGTAGTTTGCCCGACCTAAAGTTACAATTGATCCAGTTCCAAAACTGTTATTTCTGGTAAAATTCCCACTCTGCCAGGGTACCCAAGGTATCCGAGGCCTCTGTTGACATACAGATATTGGTCGGATTCTTTGTACAAACCCGCCCATTGGGGATAGACATACTGGACAGGGCTCCACTTTATAAAGCCGGGTATTTCTACGCCAAACTGAAAACCGTGTGTATGACCCGAAAGCGTCAGATCAATTTCCGGATACGTTTTGGTTACCTGGTAATTCCAGTGAGAAGGATCGTGGGACAGCAGTACATTGAAAGTATTTTTATCCATTCCCTGTGTTGCCCGCTCCAGGTCACCGTGCTTTGGAAAACGGGGGCTGGCACTGAAGTTTTCTACGCCGATCACATTAAAAAACGTATCACTCAGCTGGATCCGCTCGTGTTCGTTCAGCAACAACCGCCATCCAAGTTTCTTGTGGATGTTTTTCAGGTCTTCAAAGTTTTGTTGCTTCTCCTTTTGTGACGGCCACTGGTGATAGTCGCCATAATCGTGATTTCCCAGCACCGAAAAAACGCCCAATGGTGCTTTTATCTGGCTGAACATATCCATAAAAGGTTCCATTTCGCTAGCCATGGTATTCACCAGATCTCCTGTAAAAAACACGATGTCTGGTTTTGCTTCATTGATCATTTCGATACTTCTTTCAACCGGCTCTTTAAACAGGAAACTTCCTGAATGGATATCTGAGATTTGGACGATTTTCAATCCTTTTAACGCAGGATGAAGTCCTTTGACCGGTACTTTTGTTTTGGTCAGTTTGTATCGGTACGGGTTTCGAGCCATCCCGTAGGTCAGGCTGAGAATTGGAATGGCACCAAGTAACAGTGCGGTATAGGACATCCAGGTAGATCGCACTGTGGAGAGGTTCATTTTTTCAATACTGATATTGAGGGCACCAAAAACCAGTCGGCGAATATCATCGACGAGGATAATTGCGGCCATCAGCAGTTTGGCAAAGTATAAAATGAAGATCATCGCCCGGATGATCACCTGCAGGGCTTTGGGTAAACTGGCATTCCAGCCGTAAGACAGGCCTATTAGATATACTACAGTAATCACCGGCACCAACCAATACAGGAAATAGACTGTCGTCTTTAAGGTCTTCCCTGAAGACCCCACCATGTGGCGAACTGCCTGAAAGGCCATGAGGTCAATCAGCAGGAGGATAACAGACATAATGAGGATTCTGGACATCATAGGTTGCCAAATTTGTACTCTTTAACAGAAATTACAGGAAGTTGTTATCTGTGATCCCTTCATTTTGTCATTTTTGGCCTGTGAAGCGATTTATTCTCATTACGGGAGCCTCTTCAGGTATTGGCCGCCATGCTGCTCTTTTGCTGGCCGGAAACGGTTATCACATCCTGGCAGGCGTACGACGGGAGGACGATGCCCGGGCTCTTACCGATGAAGGAAAAGGACAGATATATCCGCTGATACTGGATGTGACGAACTCTGAAAGTGTTGAAAGCGCGGCAAAATCCGCTGCTGACATTATCGGTGAGGCGCCTTTGGTGGCCATTATTAACAACGCAGGAATCGCCGTTAGCGGTCCTGTTTTGTATGTTCCAACGGATGCCTGGAAGGAACAGTTAGAGGTCAATGTGGTGGGCGTTGTGCGTGTTACACAAGCCTTCTTCCCGTTACTTTCGAGACGACCGAGTGCGGAGGATCAGCATCCGAGGCGTATTATTAATATCGGTAGTGTCTCAGGCTTGTTTGCCAGCCCGTTTGTCGGCCCATATGCGGCTTCGAAGTTTGCGCTTGAGGCCATAACTGATAGTCTTCGGCGCGAACTCTTCATGTATGATATTCAGGTTGTTGTGATCGAGGCTGGAAGCATCGATACGCGGATTTGGGACAAAGCGCAATCCGCGCCTGATTATACAGGGCCGGAATATGAAGGGTTGAGTGCCTTCAGGAGCCGTATGATCGACCATCAAAAAAAGACTTCAATGCCGGTGGAATCGATTGGAAGCCTTATCCTAAACGTAATTGTCTCCCGTAAGGTACGTGTGCGCTATTTGCTACGGCGCAAGAAGTGGAAATTCAATCTGATTCGGTTTTTGCCCGCAGCTTGGGTGGATCGGATGATCCATAAAGGATTGCGCGCCAGGATAAAATGATAAGTGGACGATGAAAAGTGATCCCGAGGCAACGGGATAGAATAAGTCGAATCATATCCCATCCAAAGCCGCCAAAGGTGGACCAGACACAGCGACTGTGCACTCCGATGAAGACGGCGCAACATGCGTGAAAAATGAAAAGCAAAAAATGGAAATTTCCAAGGCAGGCCCCGGAAACAGAGATTAATTGAAGGTTCTCTTCTCTTTAATTTTGGCTTTCTTACCGACCAGATCGCGGAGGTAATACAGACGAGCACGGCGTACTTTTCCTTGCTTCAGCACCTTGATATCTACGATGTGTGGTGAGTGGTATGGAAATATCCTTTCTACGCCTACGCCGTTGGACATCTTACGTACAGTGAAGGTTTTACCAGCGCCCATGCCTTTGATCTGGATTACATCGCCTTTAAAATCCTGGATACGTTCTTTGACTCCTTCCACGATTTTGTAGGATACGACGATACTGTCACCCGCTTTAAAAGCCGGGTATTCTTTCTGGGTATTGAGTTGCTGATGAACTACCTTAATTAAATCCATGATGCTGATAGATTATAGTGCTTTCTCTAAAAAGAGGGACAAAGGTATGCTTTTTTCAGTATTTGCGCCTATATATTAGAAAATTTTCCGTTATCTCACCAGGGTCACAAATTCCCTTAATTCAAACGGTCTGTTGCGGGCATCTTTGTACTGCAGCACGCACATATACACCCCGACAGGCAGGTCCTGCCCATGGTTATTGCGCTTGCCATTCCAGCCCTCATCCGGATTGGTGGTTTCAAATACTTTATCACCCCAACGCGTCCAGATCCCCAGGGTATAGAATTCCACGCCTTCACTAAGGCCTTTAGGCTTATAGACTTCATTTTTCCCATCGTGATTGGGGGTAAAGGCATTGGGCAGGAAAAACTGCACAATAGGCTCTACATCAATGATTTGCGTCATCGTGTCTGTACAGCCATTGGGATGGAATACCACCTGCATAACTTCATACACCCCCGTATCGAGAAAGGTGTAGGAGGGATTTTGAGCAAAAGATTTGGCTTCGTCTCCAAAATTCCAGAACCATCCGGTACCTCCGGACGAATGATCTGAAAAACTCGTTGAGGAAGAAATACTATTGAGCTCGTCCGGACTATATGAAAAATCAGCCGTCGGGGATTCAAGCATCGTGATCAGGTTGGGAAATACATCGCTGATAAAACAACCGATCGGTGAGGTAATATTCAATTTGACCGTAAATACACCCGGCTCTGTAAACTCATGCGTAGGATTTATTACACCGCTTACTCCCCCATCACCAAAATCCCAATTGATATCATATGTATTATCAATTGGAGTGGAAAGGTTAGTAAACGTAATCTCCTCGGGTACACAGGCAGAAAACTTTGAAGGTTTGACGAGCAGTAGTGGAGGAACCGGGAAGTAGTTGACAGTTTGAATCGAGGTATCCTTACATTCATTGGTATCCTCAACGATCAGTTCCACGGGATGATCCCCGGGCACTTCATAGAGATGGTTTGGATTTCGGACATCACTCGAATTTGAGTCTCCGAAATCCCAGTCCCAGGCGGTAATCGCCGATGCTCCAGTAGTCGATAAATCCTGGAAATTGACCGGGCCGGCTACACAGGTATCATAGTCAAAGGTGAAATCAGCCTCTATCGAAGGAAAAACATTAATATTAATGTAGGCGGTATCCCCGCAATTCAATCCTTCATTGATAATCAGAGACCCTTTATAACTTCCTATGCCAGGAAAGGTGTAGGTTGCATGCCGTACATCAGACTCCACTATAGTGCCGTTAATATCGAATGACCAGCGATAGGTTTCTATAAATTCTTCAATCTCACTGTTGTTTTCAAAAGTAATGGTGTTATTCCCGCAGGAATTGACGACAAACTCTTCCCCGTTGATAATGGCATCAGACTGTATGGAAGCCGTCACAGCTTTCGAGCAATTGAGCACATTGAACTGGAAGTCCCGCCGCAGGACACTCAGCAGAACACCAGCTCTGTATTCTTTGACACAAACACCGACGACGAATTGACCTGTCACACCAGGTGTCCCGGTGATGATCCCGGTCACGGGATTGATAAAAATGGGTGAAACCAGGCCAAGTGGATTGGCTGCGGAATAGTCAGGTGCTTTAAAAACGACATTCTGATAGGGAGGCAGGCAGTTCATCGGATTTGGTGTGATCCCGTCACACAAATTCTGCTGCGTAGGATTATCCACCCCTAACGGGCCGCCACCTTTCAAAGGTGCGCAAAATTCATATACGATTTCATCCCCTTCGGAGTCCGAGGCGGAATGATCAAACTGAAGCGGATCATTGACACAAATACCGATAGGCGGAAAATTGTTAAACCGCGGGCCGCTGTTACACGAACGCTGTGCTTCCTCGGTCACTTCAATCGTGTAGGTGGCCCCTGTATCATTCGGGGCCAGGATATTGGTTATAGTATTATTCCGGCAGCAACGTTGCCAGGAGACGATGTAGGAGCCTTCTATGATCGGCAGGTTGCTCAAGGTGATACGGTAAGACGTTTCTTCCACACACACATTAGGAGGAAGGATAAGATTCCCTCCTGCCTGTAGTCTGGTGACGACTCCGTGATTGACTTGCAGTAACCTTTCAAACGTATAAACCCCGTTTACATACGAATACACGCCGATGCGCGCAGGGTTGTCAAAATCAGCCCCATTACTCGCACAATCCCGGTAGATTTTCATAAACATCTGGTAGTTGCGGGAGTCTGTAACAGAACCTGGTCCCAGACAATCGTAGTAGATCTCTCCGCCCACAATATGCCGGGCATAGCCTGACTGACTCAGCACGAGAACGAGCAGCAGACCTAACACACTCCTAATCAGTCGATGAGGATAAACTTTCACCATAATCACTTAAAAGATACTTTCGAAACGTAATTCGCTTCTAATTTTAACGTTTAATTCTCTGTTTTTATACCCCTTTTCTGTAAAATGTTGACGTTTACCCATCATTTAACGTCTTTTATGCAAATCTCACCCTTGTGAACAAAGAATCTGAGCAAAAGATCATCGACGAAACAATACGCTATCTCGATCGTGGCTGTGTCATTCTCTACCCTGCTGATACGATCTGGGGCATTGGGTGCGATGCCGAAGATACAGAAGCGATCAGAAAGGTCTACGATATTAAAGGAAGGAGCTATGACAAACCCCTGATCATACTCGTTTCCAGTATTGCGCAGTTGTACGAAGTCGTAGAATCCGTCCATCCTCGCATCGATACACTGCTCACGCTTCACGAACGTCCGCTCACGATTATTTATCCCAAAGTCAAACCGGCTTTTCAGCATCTCGCTGCCAAAGACGGCACCATTGGCGTCCGGGTCGTTAAATCAGGCTTTTGCCACAAGCTCATCGAAGCATATGGCAAACCACTTGTTTCCACCTCCGCAAATATTTCCTCAGCACCCTCTCCTACCTCTTTTGGCACGATCAGCTTCGAGGTCATCAACCAGGTAGATTATGCGTTGCCAGCTTCCACCGAAAAGGACATGTTGGGCATCCCTTCGGTTATCGCTAAATATGATGCAAACGGGGAACTTGATTTTCTAAGAACGTCTTAACCTGGATTACAGATTGATCGCATCATCAGGACGCATGCCGATCACCTCTTGTGCTTTGATCGTCATCGGATCCCATTCGTTGAACCCCCTGTACCATCCTTCCTCTCCAATGCGATAGGCGATCAACGTTGCTCTCGTAATCCGTAAGAGTTCCTCACGATGACCCTGCAGATAGGTATTCAGAGATTTCACTTCTTTGGCTGACTTTCGCTCAGCCAGCAATTCAAGTGAACGGAAAATCAGTGAATCCGGTGGAAGATCCTTCTTTACATTTTCATATTCTGACAAGGGCGATAACTGACCATTATGCTCTGTGAGATTGTAGCGAATGGCATACAGCGAAATCAGATCCATCCATTCCTGACATTGAGGATGCAACCAGTTGATAGAATCAGACAATGCAATATCCGGTGTAATGCCACCTCCCGGGTACACCGACCGACCATTTGTTGTTTTAAAAACCGCATTGGTATCCACGACATAGGTGGTATCATAGGGCTTCTGAATAGACCTTCCGGAAGGTGTGTAATACTTAGAAACGGTCATTCTTAAAATCCCGCCGTTTGACAAGCTATACTGTTCCTGCACCAGGCCTTTCCCGTAAGTTGGTGATCCCACAATAATACCGCGATCGTGATCCTGCAGACATCCCGCAATGATCTCACTGGCTGAAGCCGAACCCTCGTTGATCAGTACAACTATATCTTCAATAGGAAAGAAAACCTTTCCGGTACTCTTGTATTCATTGCGCGACTGGTTGGCTCCTTCGGTATAGAGAAGAAGTTTTCCTTCTTCTTCAAAAATCTGAGAAAGGATATTGACGGCTTCTTCGAGATAGCCTCCGGGATTGTCGCGAAGATCAAGAATCAGGTTGGTTGCTTTGTGTTTTGTGGAAAGGCGCTCCCACTGATCCATAAACTCCCGATAGGTAGATCCCGTAAATCGTTGTATTTTAATTAAAGCAGTTGTTGTGTCCAGCATATACGCGGCAACAACACTCGGCACCTTGATGATATCCCGCACAACCTCGAGGTGCTGGGTATCCTGACCCATTAAAGGTTTTATAGTGAGGGTGACTTTTGTCCCTCTTTCGCCTTTGATCAGATTGAGAATATCTTTTCTGCTCACAGAATCATCGGTAATGTCGCGGCCGTCCACTTCCAGAATAAAGTCTCCGGGTCTGAGGCCTGCTGTTTCCGCGGGGCTGTCTTTTCTGGGAAATAAAACCATGAGGCTGTCATCAATAAAAGCTACCTCAATACCCACACCCACATAGTTGCCGGAGGTGCGTTCATGGAGTGCCTCTACTTCCTGTGGAGGGATATAATGGGTATGCGGATCGAGGTCTTTGAGGATGGCGTCAATCGCATCGTTGACCATTTTATCTGAGGACACCTCACCGACATACCTGGATTCGATAAACCGTATGATCTCTTCCACCTGACGTCCGTTGTGGTAGGATCTTTCAACGGTCACTTTGCGATCTTCTTTATAATCTCCGACATCGGCAAATTTAGCACCTGCCAACATCCCGAGTACCGTCATGAGACTGAGTAAAAGTGGTTCCCAGACTTTATATGTTCTTTCTGTATCTGACACAAATGCTGTTTTCTGCTGCAAAACCCCTGAAATAAATCCAGGATTACTTTTCCAGGCGCAATTATTGAGCCGCAAATATCAGAGTTTTCATTGATACCATGTGGACTAACAGATGAAATCATCCTAATGACAGATAAACAGAGGCTCGTCCTGCTTGTTTCCTGACAGGGGTTCTAAATCTCTTACCAGACACAAAGGTTGAGTTGCTTTTTATAGATTTGACCTTCGCCATAATGCCATCATCCACTCTGTTTGAGTGGTAAATTTCCTTTTTATGAAAAAACTCATCCTGCTGTGCTTACAACTTATATATGTTGGAAGTTTCCTCTTTTCTCAATCTCCGGTGAATCCAACGAAAGGAATTGACAGGCTGACAAGTTTTGGTCAGAAAATGACTTTGCAGGATTCTTCTTATGCCCGACATCTCCCTTTTACGAATATTGGTCCTACGGTCTGCAGTGGCCGAATCGTCGACCTCGATGTGAATCCCAACAAACCTCATGAAATGTATATAGCCTATGCCTCCGGGGGGCTTTGGTATACGGATAACAATGCCACCAGCATGAAGCCTGTTTTCGATCAGGGTGCCTCCATGACCATTGGGGATATAGCGGTAGATTGGAAGCACAACATTATCTGGGTAGGCACCGGAGAAAACAATTCAAGTCGTTCATCCTATTCCGGTACAGGTATGTATAAGTCATCCGACGGCGGCGAAACATGGCAGTGGAGCGGACTGGCGGAAAGTCACCATATCGGCAGGATCATCCTGCATCCTTCCAACCCAAATATTATACATGTGGCGGTTATTGGTGCTTTATACAGTGCGAATGAAAACCGCGGTGTGTACAGCTCCTTCGATGGAGGCGCCTCCTGGAATCGATCACTATATATTGATGCGGGGACCGGAGCCATCGATCTGGTAATGGATCCTTCTTCCACGAATACCCTTTATGCTGCCACCTGGGAGCGGAGTCGGCAGGCCTGGAACTTTGTTGAATCAGGCCCCGGATCCGGTATTTATAAAACAACAAATGCCGGAAAGACATGGCAGTTGCTCTCCACACCTCAAAGTGGATTCCCTACCGGCCAGGGTGTTGGACGCATCGGGCTGGAAGTGGTTAAGCGTGGTTCCGAAACGATTCTTTACTCGATCGTGGACAATCAGCATGAAAGAACGATTCAAGCAACTGAAAGCGACGAACTGACTAAAGTGCAACTCAATGAGATGACAAAAGACTCGTTTCTCAAACTCGATGATGATCAGATACGTGTTTACTTAGAGGATAATAATTTTCCAAAAAAATATACTGTCGATACCATCAGGGTGTTGATGCAAAACGACATCATTACGCCGGCTACACTTGTCGCGTACACACAGGATGCCAACAGCCAGTTATTTGACACTCAGATTATCGGACCTGAAGTGTATAGAAGTGTCGACAAAGGCCGCACCTGGACTCGCGTGCATGATGATTTTCTGGATAATGTCTTTTACACCTACGGCTACTATTTTGGGCAAATACGAGCTTCAGTAAACAACCCGGACAAAGTATATATTCTGGGTGTGCCTATTCTCAAATCCGATAATGGCGGTAAAACCTGGACCTCAATTGGAGGTGGTAATGTCCACGCAGATCACCACGCACTATGGATTAATCCTTCTCTGGATGGGCATCTGATCCTGGGCAATGATGGTGGATTGAATATCAGCTATGATGATGGTGAAAACTGGATCAAATGCAATCATCCGCAGGTGGCACAGTTTTACAGCGTGGCCGTCGACATGGCAAAGCCTTACAATGTCTATGGAGGCTTGCAGGATAATGGTGTCTGGGTTGGACCATCCTCTGCCACCGCCAATGACCGATGGCATGCCAGTGGGCACAATCCTTACAAATCCATCATGGGCGGCGATGGTATGCAGGTTGCCATTGATACCCGTGACAACAACACGATTTACACAGGTTTTCAGTTTGGCAATTATTACCAGCTCACACGGGATGAAAGTCAACCGAGCAAGCGGATCACACCGGTACATGAGTTGGGGCAGCATCCGTATCGGTGGAACTGGGAATCGCCTATCCATCTATCCGTGCACAATCAGGATATCCTTTACATGGGAGCTGATCGCGTCTTCCGTTCCTTCAACCAGGGAAGTGACTTTGAGGCCATTTCCGACGATCTGACTTCCGGGTCTAAACAAGGAGATGTGGCGTATGGCACGCTGGTGTCGCTCCATGAATCACCTTTGCAATTTGGTTTGCTTTACGCTGGTACGGATGACGGCCATGTCCACGTTACACGCGATGGTGGTTTTTCCTGGAAAAAGATATCAAACGACCTTCCGCAAGGAATGTGGGTCAGTAGCGTGCAAGCCAGTACGCATGCGCCAGCGCGCGTGTATCTGTCCCTCAACGGGTATCGATATGATCACTTTGAAAGTTATGTATTTATGTCAGAAGATTTTGGTGATTCCTGGCAGCAGATTGCCACATCCCTTCCTTTGGAAGCTGTGAATGTGGTAAAAGAAGATCCGGAAAATGAAAACATTCTTTACATCGGGACAGACCATGGGCTATATACTTCGCTTGACCGAGGACAGAATACAATGCTCCTGGGTGATATGCCTTTTGCCCCAGTTCATGATCTCGTGGTACATCCTCGCGACAAAGAGATTGTTGCCGCGACACATGGGCGATCTTTGTACAAGGCGAATGTCAGTCATTTGCAAATGCTATCCGGGGACCTCCGGGATACACTGAGCTGCTTTGCTCATGAAGGAAACATCAATTACAGCGATCGCTTTGGATCGCGATTTGCATCCTGGGCCAACTTCTATGAACCTTCTTACTCATTTCCCGTTTTTAGCTCTTTCGGAGGCACAGGAAATATGCAGGTATATCGGGACAGCCTCCTGGTTTTTGAGCAACCGATTGAATTGAAAAGAGGACTTTCCTATTATACCTATTCGATGGAAATTCTGGAAGAGAATGTAGAGGCATTGAACACTTTTCTGTTGGAAGAAAATGCAGAATCGGAATACACCGTCTCCGAAGCTGACAACGGAAAGTTTTATACCCCTCCGGGCAAATATGAAATACGCATCGCACACAGAAACAAAACCACTTCGAATGACCTTGAAGTCAAGGTGAGAGATTAAATCACAACCATGCAGCAATCCAAGAGAACATTCAGCCTTTTTCGAAAAATCGCCTGGTATGAGGGCATATCCTACATCGTACTCTTATTTATCGCCATGCCCTTGAAGTATCTGATGGATATGCCACTTGCCGTTCGGATTGTGGGGAGTATTCACGGCGCTTTGTTTATTGCCTTTATGATCTACCTCTATCTCGTGTATGATCAGTACGCAAAAAATACAAAGTGGGCGCTCAAAGCGTTTCTCGCCTCCATTATTCCGTTTGGTACATTCGTGATGGAGAAAGAATGGAAACAGGAGCAAAGCTTAGTCTAACAACAGGTGATGGCCGATAAAGTCCGAGTCGATAAATATCTGTGGGCAATCCGAATCTTCAAATCCAGAAGCATCTCAGTGGAGGCTTGTAAAAGCGGCAAGGTCAGAATCAATGACGCTCCTGCCAAACCTTCTGCCACCCTGGTTCCCGGAGATATTATCCATGTGGTCAAGGATGGTTTTCGATTGCAATACAGGGTCATCACACTTATCGAAAAACGTGTATCCGCCACCCTGGCCAAACCCTGCTATGAAGATCTGACTCCGGCGGAAGAAATCAACAAATACAAAAATTGGTTTATTGGGAAAGCAGCACCGGAGCGAAGAGAAAAAGGTGCAGGTCGACCGACGAAAAGGGAGCGCAGGGAGATTGATGAATTCAAACAATATTATGAAGGCGAGGACTAGAAGCGCACACTTTTTTTTGCGGCATTTAGTTATCGTGTTCTCTTCCCAGCGTTTTTCCCTTCTGCACAGCTTCATTCAATTGCTCATCTTCTGATGATGTCAGCGAAATCGTCTTTTGACCGGGCGCAACAGGCTGCCCGGCATCTACCCAGGCTGTATACCAGACATCTCCCACAGCTTTTACAGCCACTCTGAAACGATCTTCCACCATATGATTCATCGACACATCATAGGCTCTGGCATATTCTTCGCATTGTGTTCGTGTGATTCTGTTCAACCGATTGTCAAAACAAAATTGCTGATCTGACGGATAGGTTTGACTTAACTCTTTTTCAAGTCCCAACACCTTCTCTACTTCACGGTGACTACTCAATACGATGTCCCAGAAATACTTCTCCGGATCGTGGATATACGAAGCGGTACCGACAACAAGATCAAATTCTTCGAGCGCAAACAATTCGGGAATCCGGCTTTCCCAAAAAGCATGGATACCCAACTGATTGGTGAGTTGGCCATTGTAGTTGGATGTGGTATGCAATGGCACACTCGCATCCGCAATGTAATGCCCAAATTCTGCAGAGGTACGCAACACTTTATTCAGGTTGTTGTCTTCAAACGCTTTGGTGAGCTGGTAAAGCATGTGCTGGAGATGATACGGTACAATCCCATACTCGGAAAAGGCATCGGATAAATAAATTTTCCGACCTTCTGTGCAGCTTAACTCCGGTAAAATACGATGCACACTATCGCATGGAATAGTGGCTTCCTCATCGTAGTATTGTTTACGGTAAAACTGTCGTACGATGTATAATCGCTCCTCTAAATCCTGGAGGGAATCCAGCCATTGCTCATGAGGATAGGCGGATAATAAATAGGATGTGTCACTACCCTGCACTGTAAACATCTCGAGGTTGAGGGCAAGCGCTTTGTCCCATTGTCTGGGCACATGATCAAATGGTAACTCGCCCCAATGATCGAGATCGATATAATGCCGGACGGCTTCATGACGGGTGGCATACCTGCGTTTGTCCGGATCCACAGCATGTTCTGCCAAGTAATCAATATAGGGTTTGTACCAGCCCAGCATTTCTGTAGGAACAGTATATACGGCTACCCGATTGATCAAGCGATGCCCGAAAAAGCCCCAATCAGCTGAGGTCAGGAACAAAAACATGTATAGCCAGGTTGTCGTCATTCACCAAAGAAGTATCCGTATGAGCGAAAAGCACCTTTCATCACTTCATGTTGTCCGATCATAAAATCTCTCCCTTCGTACTGTATAAAATAACGACTCACGGCTGGAGAAAATTCTGAAACAACGCCTGTATGAATCGGATAAAACGTAAGACTCGATTGTGTATCCGGGTAGATCATTTCGATCGTCATAAACGGAACCATCTGAAGGATGCTGTCTTTTTCTTCAGCGTCATTCATATAATCCTCACAAGCGAGTTGATTTAGATTGGTCAGATATGAACGAACTCTGTTAGACACATCGCCTTCTTTTCGAGGCGTAGTACTGAACAGGGGATCAACCTCATAATTCTTTCCCTTCTTAGTGATGACAAAAGAATGTTCTCGCTGCTTGGGATAGTGCACTTTAAGCGTATCGATTTTATCATTGTCCTCCATCCAGAATCGCACATCGCGCCAGTCGACAGGAGTAAGATTGTATCGGGCACGCAAACCTCCGTCGAAACCGGGCTTATGCAAACAATACGGCTGTGTACTCCCCTCCTTCAAAAAGAAAGTACCTCGTTCATCCTGTGTGACACCACCCACATAGTAGTTAAGCAGCTCATTTCCTTTCAAATCGAATATCTCCACGTGTATGCCGGTGACAGCCATGGATGGCAGAATATTTTTAACCGCCGCCTGGTTGGGGATATGCTCCAGGTGTTGCTTATTGATACCATCCAGCAGGTGATCGATATTGCTTTGCCGGGCACGATGCTGATCATTGATCATCCAGTGGTCACCCTTTCGACGCAGATCCGAACGGGTACCATCTTTTTGGGTCAGAATAATACGTCCAATCTGACTGACATCTTCAATTTTAAAATTGCTTTCCGCCCGATCAATCGTACCGGATGTGTCATTCCTTTCATTGTAGAGATACCATACACCTGCGACGGCAATAAGCAGGATAAGCAGTAAAAGCAGATTTTTTTTCATGTCAGGTATTTACACACCGGAAGGTCGTTCCGGTAAATTTTGAATTGAAGGAATTTTGCATTTAAAATCAACCGGCGTATGGTTTTCCGTATCGTCGTTTTCTTACCACCTGATACAAAATACCCAGTACCAGAATCAGAAGAAGTGGCCCCAGAATATTCATCAACTGCCACTTCAATCCTTCCTCATTAGCTTTAACGGTGTTGAGGAGGCGAAGTTTAATGTCTTTCGACCGCGCTTCCAGTACTCCGGATTCATCGAGCATATATTCTAAAGCATTGAGCAGAAAATCGCGATTGCCCGTAAAAGTTGTGTTTTCGTATTTATTGTAGCCTAACGGAGCTGTTTCTCCTGAAGTACTGTTGACCAGGTTTTTAATGATATCGCCATCCGTGACCACCAAAATTTTTGAGGAATCACCGGAACTCTTATACGGCATGCCGGCATCTTCCAGTACTTTGAGTTGGTCATTCGACATGCGGTTTTGATAAAACGATTGAAACTCCCCTTCGAGCATTACAGCAAAAGGTTGTGGCCCTTTATTAAATAAGGCCGGATCCGGTTCTTCCCTCAAAATATCAAATGTCAGCCGCACAGGCGTTAGCTGTGTTCGACTGTACTGTGAAGAACTGAGCAGGATCGTTTTTTTAATGGGTGTATTCGTTTGTATCGTGTCTATACTTCCCGGAAACTCGAGTTGAATCCTGTCAAGTCCTTTTGTAATCGGATGATCTGAAATAGATGAGATGAGTGGATGGTAAAACCATGGGAAGAGTTCAGTCTGGGGTTTGTCTCCCTGCATGCCCACCACCATTGGGATACGCGTACACTGCAGGTCAAGAATGAGGTCTGTATTAATTCTGGCTCCAAGTTTAAACAAAAGCGGATTTAACTCCACTTCATTGGGAGGAGGTATATAAAACTTATTTCGTCCGATGCTATCCAGGGACACTGTCAATGGATCGATCAGGAATATCACGTGTCCGCCATGCATGATGTACTGATCAAGCATGAAGAGTTTTACTTCAGAAAACGGCTCTGTCGGCTTCGCGACGATCAGTACTTTGATGTCTTTTGGAATTTGCACCACACTGTCCAGGTTAATGCGGTTGACAGCATAGGCATTTGTCAGATCATTTTCAAAAGAAGCGGTTTGCAGACGGTTTAATTCGCCCTGTCCTGTGGTAAAGGCCACGAGTCTCCGCCGTGTTGCTTTGATCTTCTGAATGCCATCAGCAAGCTTATACTCCAGCAAACCAATACTGTTGTTGAGGATTACTTCTTTGTCCGCACCCGGGATGTCGTCCTGCAACAAGGTCACCGGTATACTTCGTGTACCATAATTTATGATCGCGAAAGGATAAATGTATTGTGAGGAAGCGCCTGCGGCATCACTGATTCTTAGCTTCGTTGGAATGAGGCCCTCTTCCGCTAATTGCGCCCTGCGTTCGTTGACCTCCTCGAGGGTACCGTCATTTGGGTTTTCAAAATTGTATTCGATCTGATCACTGACCTGGGCAAAGCGGTGCAGCATATCCTCGGTCGATTCCTGGAGGCGTTTAAAGCCCGCGGGAAAGCGCCCGTCCAGAAGCACCTTGATATAGATCTTCTCCTCCAGCGATTCCAGTAAATCCACCGTCGCGGGGGTTAAGGTGTACCGTCGCTCCTCCGTAGCATCAAAGGTGGTGTGCATCCATTGCGAACCTATATAGAGAACAATGAGAATGCCTGAAATCAGGAGGCCTGAAGTCAGTACTTTTCTGTTTTCCGACACTTGTCTTCCTGCCATCTCGTATCAGTTTCGCTTTTCAATGGAGACCCATGTCCAGGTAAGGCTCAGGCCAATCAGGCAAATAAAATACATTACATCCCGTGTATCGATGACGCCCCGGCTGATGGAGTGATAGTGAAAATCAATTCCCAAAGACTCCACCAGTGCATCGAGGCTTCCTGTAAACGCAGCCAGTCTGCTCATGAAATAAAATCCATAATAGAGGATAAAGCAAAGAAAAACAGCTAAGACGAAAGCTACAATCTGATTGGCTGTCAGCGAGGAGGCAAAAACACCAATAGCACAAAACACGGATCCCAGAAAAAACAGTCCGAGATAGGAAGCTGCAATTTGTCCCAGATCGATATTTCCCGGAGGGGATCCCAACTGATAAATCGAATACACATACAGGACCGTTGGCAGCAAGGCGATAAACAACCAGGTGATGGTAGCCAGATATTTTCCAAGCACAATCTGCCAGGCAGTCACAGGTCTGGTGAGCAGAATTTCCAACGTCGCTGCCTGCTTTTCTTCCGCAAACGTGCGCATGGTAAATGCAGGAATCAGGAAGATAAAGATGAGGGGCGCAATTTCAAAGAGCGCATCGATACTGGCAAAAGGCGTTTGCAACAAACTAAAATCAGGAAAAACCCACAGCACCAATCCAAGTACGGCCAGCAATAGCCCTACTGTGATATAGGCAATCATCGAGCTGAAGTAGCTGCTCAGTTCACGTCGATACACTGCGATCATTGTGGCTTCTTCGTCAGTTGTTGAAAAATATTTTCTACACTGTCTCTCACTGTCGTCATCTCCAGGATCTTCAGGTTTTTACTCGTAGCAAAATCAAAGACGGATTCATTAATATCGACAGACTCTCCGGCTATTCTGTACCGGTGAGTCCCCAGTCGTTCGTGTGTCACGTACCCTTTGATTTGGGCAAGTGTCTCATCCACGACAGTCCTTGAAAACGTCACTTCCACCTGATGCCGATGGTTCAAATTTCGAGTCAGCATTTCAATGTTGCCATCGGCCACAATATTGCCCTGGCTGATGATGATCACACGATTGCAAAGTGCCTGTACTTCCTGCATGATATGTGTGGACAGCAGGATCGTTTTGTCTTTTCCCAAATCAAGGATCAGTCGTCTGATTTCCACCAGTTGATTCGGGTCCAGGCCTGAGGTGGGTTCGTCGAGGATCAGCACATCAGGGTCATGCAGAATCGCTTGTGCCAGACCCACTCTCTGGCGGTAGCCTTTGGACAGAGATCGGATGACTTTATGCTGCTCCGGTGTCAGACCTGTAAGTTTCAGTACCTCTTTGATTCTTTTTTTCGGTGCGCGTATCCCATAGATTCTCGCCACGTATTCCAGGTATTCGACCACGTACATATCCAGATAAAGGGGATTGTGCTCGGGAAGGTAGCCGATATTCTTCTTTATCCGGTGATTGCCTTCGCTGACCGGGATATCATTGACTTTGATTTCACCTTCATCTGCACCCAGATAGCCGGTAATCATGCGCATGGTGGTGGTTTTGCCGGCGCCATTCGGTCCGAGAAAGCCGAGTATCTCCCCTTTTCCCACCTGAAAGGAGATGCTGTTAACAGCTGTTTGCTGCCCAAAATGTTTGGAAAGGTTTGAAACTTCTATGGCCAATACCGGGAGACTTTTGTGAATTTGCCTGCAAAAATAGGGGAAAATGTGAATTGGAAAGATTCTCCGCTAGTAGCCCGTCCAGAGGGCAAAAACAAGCATAATGCAGGAAAACAGCATAAAAATCAGGTAAATCGGCAATGCAAACCGGAACCACTTCTCAAATGGAATCCGGGCGACACTCAGCATGGCAATCAACAGGCCGTTAGTCGGAATGATCATATTGGAAAAGCCATCGCCAAATACAAAGGCCAGCACTGCTGTTTGCCTTGAGATATCGAGCAGATCTGCCAGCGGTGTCATCAGCGGCATGGACACCAGCGCCTGCCCTGAAGCTGACGGGATGCAGAAGTTGAGAAACGACTGAAACACCAGCATACCCATCGTTGCCATCGATTTCGGGAATTCTGAAAGTGTATTCGAGGTATGAAAAAGAATTGTGTCCATAATCTGGCTTTCCATCATCACTATAGAAATGCCTCGGGCGACACCAATCACCAGCGCGGGGACAATCATCACCTGTAGTCCTTCCGTAAATACCTCCATTGATCGTTCGCCAGACATCCCGCTGATCAACATGACGATGATCGCGATCCCCAGAAATCCCCCACTCATCTCGATCATACCCCAGCCCATATACTGTATAGCTGTCAGTATGCCACCATAGCCCATGATCAGGGCAATCAAAATCCATAGATGCTTTCGGGTGAGTTTCAAATCAGAAAACTCATCTTTAGACATTGATCCATTTTGGGAATCCTCTACCATAGGTTTACGGCTTTTGTTTTTTACACGATTCCCATACCACATAAGATAAGAAAAGCCGATTCCAATTCCCAGGACTAGTAAAATCGTTCGCAAAAGCATCCCACTGCCTAATGGCACTTCTGCGATTTGCTGTGCGATCTGAACATTGTACGGATTGGTTGTGGCCGTAGACCAGCCTACAAAAAGTGGCAGCACCACCAGGCCGAAGCCAAACATGAGATCATACCCTTTCTGCCGGGCCAACATAACGATAATCGGAATGATCGGAATTAATTCCATGATAATTCCCATAAATGCACTCCCAATGGAAATGGCCGTGTAAATGATCAAAAACAATAATGTAGTAGAGTTGCGAAACATGGCAATCAGTCGGGCTAACACAGCATGAATAGTCTTCGTTTCAATGATCAGGTTGAATACAGCGCCGATGATAAATACAAAAAACACAAGGGCCGCAGAATGCTGTAAGCCTTTCGGGATAGCTGTTAATAGTCCCATTATAGAAATGGGCGTGGCCCTACCTTCCTGCGGATCATCTAAAAACAACCCTTTGAGGGAATAATGCTTTGGTATAACCTTATAGGTTCCCGGCTTGACCACTGTTTGCTCAATTTTGTGATACATCTTACTTTCCCTTTCAAAAGTACCAGAGGGAATCACATAGCTGAAGAGTGAGGCAAACAGAATAATTAAAAAAAGGAAAATAAAAACAGGTGGAATCTTAATACTTCCCGGACGCATGAAGCATAGTGGTTTTATGGGTGAAAAATTATGCCAGTTTTGATTCTTTGATCATGGCGACCCATAACCATTCCAAACATACCGATTTTCATGGAAACAGACATTCCGCACTGCGGATTACTATTGGATTCCCGTTGTCCTGATTTTCAGAACACAGCATTTAACCCAATTTAACCCACAGAAACTGTGAATTACATATCTTTGACCTGCTTTATATCAACACTATGGCTAAAGAATCGTCCTCTCAGAAAAGAAAGATCACTGCGGGAAAAACCAGCAGCACTCAGCGAAGATCCGGCAAAAACAAAGCAGAAGCTTTCCCGCTTTTGTTTACCAAACAGAATTATCTCTTTATAGGAGTTGGTTGTGCCCTGATTGCCCTCGGATTGATCCTCATGCTCGGAGGCGACATGAAAGACCCGAGTGTCTGGGATGAAAGTGTGATCTATAGCCCTGTGCGCATCACACTCGCTCCAATCATTATTCTGGCTGGTCTCGGAATGCAGATCTATGCCATCTTCAAAAAGTAAGCTTAGCCCAGTTCCATGAATGAATACCTGGAAGCGATTATCCTTGGCATCATCCAGGGACTGACCGAGTTTTTACCGGTGAGCAGCAGCGGACATCTCGAACTCGCCAAATGGCTGCTCGATGTAAATGACAGCGCTTCAGAAAGTTTTCTCATGACGGTCGTACTCCACTTCGGCACTGCCCTGGCTACAGTCTGGGTTTTCCGCCGATACATATGGGAGGTATTGCAGAAAATTAACAAACCTGAGGGCAGATTGTATATAGGATGGATCATCATATCCATGATCCCTGCGGTTGTGATTGGGGTTACCCTCGACGAACAAATCACAGCACTTTTTGATCGGCAGATCATCCTGGTGTCTTGTATGCTTATCCTCACTGGCGTCTTTTTGATTTTTTCGGATTACTGGTCCGGGGCATCACAACTTCTCTCTACCGGAAGAGCCTTTGTCATTGGTCTGGCACAGGCCTTTGCTATCCTTCCCGGGATTTCGAGATCCGGCGCTACCATCACGGCAGGAATATTCTTAGGCATGGACCGCAAGGAAGTCGCCCGGTTTTCATTCCTGATGGTTATCCCACTCATCTTTGGGAAGATCGCGAAAGACTTTGCCGGCGGTGAACTGAATATGACTTCCGAAAAAGCAATGCCCATGATCCTGGGATTCGTCTTTTCATTTATTGTTGGGGTGATGGCCTGCAAATGGATGGTCAGCATCGTTCAGAAAGCCCGTCTTCGGTATTTTGGATATTATTGTGCGGTGGTCGGTATCGCTGCCATTCTGCTCCGACTGTTCGTGCTAAAAGCATAGGCGCCATGACCTTGCCCTTTTCTACTGATTTACGCCAAACGGATTTCCTGTCCGGAGCTTTACTGCTGGTCGACAAACCCAGAGGCTGGACCTCGTTTGATGTCGTCAATAAAATCAGAGGAATCCTTCGCGCAAAATATGGTATCAAAAAGATCAAAGTCGGTCATTCCGGCACCCTGGATCCTTTGGCCACAGGATTGCTCCTGATCTGTACCGGACCCTGGACGAAAAAGCTCACAGCCTTAACCGGTCTGGATAAGCGATATACCGGCGTAGTCACGCTTGGTATTGAAACAGACTCCTACGATGCGGAAGGTACTATTACGGCAACAAAAGAGGTACCTGATTTAGAACAAACGCAGCTGGAGGAATACCTGGTTGCTTTTACAGGAAAATACGAACAACATCCCCCTGCTTTTTCTGCAATTAAGAAAGATGGGAAGCCGCTTTATGCTTTAGCCAGAGCGGGCAAAGAAGTCAAAACAGAACCCCGAGCCGTAGAAGTCTTTGAAATTAAGGTGAACAATTTTCAATCCCCAAACGTCGATCTGGATATTCATTGCGCGAGTGGGTTTTATGTCCGATCACTCGCCCATGATCTGGGGAAGAAAATTGGGTGTGGAGCGCATTTAAGCGAGCTTGTCAGAACCCATGTCGGGACTTATTCATTGGCCGATGCATATTCAATGCAAACCATCAGAGATACCCTGGGTGAAACTTAATTCAATCAAAACTACGGGATACTGATTCTACATCAAGTCCATCGAATCGCCCCGAACTCATCCAGAGGAAGACCATGCCATTGCGTTTTTTTATGGCCTGAATTTGTTCCAGCAATTCATCCTTTGAGGTTGCTGTCTTTAAACCCGGTTCGTTAAAGTGTGTGCTCAATTGGTTTCCGGAAAGTGGGGGAAGCTTTTTGATGGCCAAGGTATGCGGACTGTAATACACGATTTTTTCATCGGCAGACTGTAATGAATCCTTATACAAAGGCAGGAAATCCGGGTTGAGTGAACTGAAGGTGTGTAATTCCAGGCAGGCTATGATCGTATCCTCCGGATGTCGTTCGCGAACGGCTTTAACGGTGGCTTTTACCTTAGAAGGGGCATGTGCAAAATCAAGGTAAGCGGTGACATGATCTGATTGATGTAATAGCTGAAGTCGTTTGCTTGCTCCGGTAAAGGATTGTATAGCCGGGTAAAAATCTTTTTCGGGCAATCCCAAACATTTTGTGGCCAACCGGGCTGCCTGTAAATTCTGAAGATTGTGCTGACCAAATATCCGGAGCGGAAAAGAGCGTCTCTCAGCATCTTGTATCACTGCCATCCCACTTTGAATCTCATAGGGATGCGCCGTATAGCCGATACAGGTACATACAGGAGATGCTGTCTTGACCAGGGCAACTAATTCCGGATCGTCTTCACAATAGATCAGCGTATCTGATTCACCTAGCGATCTGATAAAATGATCGAATGGCTCCACGTAGGAAGCGTAGGTTGGAAACACATTCATATGATCCCATGCGATCCCGGTGATAATGGCGATCTGCGGACGATAGTGCACAAACTTCGGCCTGGGATCTAATGCAGAACTGAGATATTCATCACCTTCCAGTACGATCGTTTTTGCATCCGAGAGTACCACAGGCTCGAGATCACCAATTTTAGCACCGATCATTCGATCAGCCTTTATCCCGGCCTGATCCAGTGCGTGAGCGATCATCCCGCTGGTGGAAGTTTTCCCGTGGCTTCCCGCTACAACAATTCGTGTTTTATCCCGGGACATTTTATAAATAAACTCAGGAAATGAGGATATGGGAACACCGATGTCCAGAGCTTTTACTAATTCGGAATTATCACTCCGGGCGTGCATACCCAGTACGATCATTTCTATTTCGCTCGTGATAATATCCGGATTCCAGCCTGTTTTTTCCGGCAGAAGGCCTTTTGACGCTAGTCTTGAGCGGCTGGGTTCGTAGATTTCGTCATCTGAGCCGGAAACAGCATGTCCCAGATCATGCATGGCCATCGCCAGACTATGCATGATACTCCCTCCAATCGCCACAAAATGTATTCTCATACTGTGTTAATTATCCGCTAAATCATAATTTTTTACGAAAAAGCCGCCTGAATGAAATATTTTCGCACTTTAAAACGATTTATATTTATTAACTGTTGATAACCAAAAGCAAATTAAAGCATTGTCCGACATGAAAGTATCTTCTTTAAAGTTCATTCTGATTGCTGTGGGTCTAATAGCCTGTGTATCAATGACAACGAGTTGTAACAGAGGTTATGGATGCCCAAGCGATTTCCACGCAGAAGCCTGCGAGGAATTGCCGGCATCGATAGATCCTTCCTGTTAACCAAAACACCCCTGATCACAAGGGAAAGAACACAAACACACCGGTTTTTGAGCCAAAACCGCACCACCAGACACCAAACCACCTATCATCGATACCATGACTGTGAATGACATCTCACCGACCCTCGGTTGGGATGATGTGTATATCGTCACCACACGTGATGGCTCCAACACACTCTACAGCCGAAAGTTTGATGCCCTCTATCATTCGGCCTTCGGTGCCGTTGGCGAAAGCAAACACGTCTTTGTGCAAAGCGGGCTTAGTACGCAGCAAAACAAACCTTCCATTTCCATTCTGGAATTTGGGTTTGGTACCGGCCTGAACGCCTTTCTGGCCTACCTTTTTTCTTTAAAACATCATATAGAAATCCACTATACGGGGATAGAAGCACACCCGATCACTCAACCGATCGCTGCTAAACTGGAGTATCCGGAATATCTGGGATGTACTGAGGAGAAAGAGATATTTGAGCGGATGCACACCCGCACTGAAATGGAAGTGGAGAAATTTCATTTCAAATTAATCCCCACCATCATGGCATTGGAGGCGCATATGGCCTTCGATTGTATTTTCTTTGATGCTTTTGCTCCCGGCGCCCAACCCGAACTGTGGGCTCAGCCTATGTTTGATCTCTTGTTCAGAGTCACGTCTTCAGGAGGCTGTATCGTCACCTATTGTGCTCAGGGAGAAGCTCGACGCAGGATGGAAGCGGCAGGGTTTAGTGTTGAACGCATACCGGGCCCTCCGGGAAAGAGAGAAATGCTCAGGGGGAATAAACCTCAATAACCTCTTTGATCTTTCTCTCTATAGAACCCGCCAAATGACAGGGTTCCTCTTTCAATTCGCTATTTTTACTAAGTAAAGTCAGATACAACTATGGCCGAAAACAATAAATTGCTGGGTAT
>JAUHXV010000053.1 GCA_030426765.1 Bacteroidia bacterium
CTACGCTTTGGGAGTCCCCTAATCTCTACCTGGAAAATTCTCCACAATTTAAAGCCAACAAAATCGAAACACCACTGCTGATTCTGCACAATGACAACGACGGGCATGTGCCGGTCGAACAGGGCATTGAATTATATCTGGCGTTGAGACGGCTTGACAAACCAGGGTGGTTGCTCAACTATCGCGGAGAACCACATTGGCCGTTGAAATGGGAAAATCGCAAGGACTTCAATATCCGGATGGCCCAGTTTTTTGATCACTATCTCAAAGGTGAGCCAATGCCGGAATGGATGGCTAAGGGAATTCCGGCGATTGAACGAGGCATAAATACTGGTCTGGAGTATTCTGATAAGTAGGAAGAAGGCATTAAAACGGATCCCAGACCAGCACATTTTTACCGATAGATTTTCTATCCTGCATGTGAGCCTGCGCATCACCGATTTGTTCCTGGGAGAAGATCTTTCCGATATGCGGTTGCAGTATGCCTTTTTGAAAAAGTTCGGTGACGCCGCGAAACGAATCCTGTAACATATCCGGTCTGCGGTCACCGATGACGAGCATGTTGACGCCAATCAAACTCTGCGATTTTCCCAAAAAAGAAATGGGTGAAAACCATCCAAAACCCAGTACGAGTCGGATCAGGTTGATGGGACCTTTTTTACCACTCAATGCAGCTGCACCCAGGCTGATAATACGACCGCCGTGTGCCAGAATGGATTTTGCTTTTTTTATGGAAGAGCCGCCGATATTATCAAACACGACATCCACTCTACCGGAGAGATGGTCTCGGACATAATCCAGGTATGAAGTTTTGTGATGATCGATCACATGCTGCACACCCAGTTTTTTCAGATAGTCAGCTTTTTCTTTTCCTCCGGCGATGCCGATGACTGTGCAGCCTTTCCACAGTGCGATCTGGGCAAGCGCCGTTCCTAATCCTCCTGCCGCGGCATGGATCAGAACTTTCTCACCCGGCATGAGATCCTGACACTTGATGGCTGAATGATATGCGGTGACACATTGGGTGGCCAGGGCGCAACCTACGCCAACAGCAGCATCTGAAGGCAGATGGCCTACGGCTTCGACTGGTGTGACCGCATATTGCGCATATCCTCCAAAACGAGTTAAAGCAAATACACGATCTCCGATTTTAAAATCGGAAACTTCCTGACCTACCGCATCGACAATCCCTTCCACATCATATCCGATGATACATGGCAGTGGCGGGCATCCCCGATACAGCCCTTGTCGCGCCATAATATCAGCATAGTTAAATCCAAATGCTGCCACCTTGATCCTGACTTGGCCGGGGCCCGGCTCGGGTAAGGGACATTCCTGCAGATCAAAAGACTGGTGTGGTGTACTGTTTCTGACGAGATAATACGCAAGCATCATATTTGGGTTGAATGATTTCCCTGCCAAAATAAGGTAGCCGGCCGGAGATCAGGTCATCCCTATAGCCTATTCCATTGTTTCAATGGATGTATAAGTATGAAGTTGCCACAATTATCATGTTTTTACTTAATGTGTTATAGACTATATATCTGATCTTTGTGAAATAATTTTGATATTCTCAAGACAATTCTAAAAAGCTTCAGGTCGCGTACATTCAGGATCAGCACGAAATAGCGCTATGTACCTGACCTATAAGATAAAAACCTCCCATTTTAATACCTTTGCATCTTATAAACAATACATATAATGAAAAGTATATATATCACCTCCCTCATCGCCCTGCTTGCCTTCACCCAGGCATGTCAGAAGGAACCTTATGATCCAACCGTTGCGGCCAACCCATCGCTGATCCATCGAGCTGTGGAGAAAACAACAGAGATCATCGTACTGGATATTTTTTCTCCTGTGGTTGCGGCGAGAATTTATGCGTATTCCAATATCGCCCACTATGAAACGGTAAGACAGGGCCATCCTGAGTACCGAACATTAGCCGGGCAATTAAGTGGGCTGACAGAAGTACCTGAAGCACCCACAGATGGGTCGGTTGATGTCAATCTCGCCGGATTGCATGCTTACATGATTGTTTCAAAAGCAATGATCTTTTCAGAATCTGTCATGGATGAGTTCAGAGAAGACCTCTATGCGGATCTCAAAGCGAAAGGTATCCCTGATGATATTTTCGATGCATCTCTTGCCTATGGTGAGCAAGTGGCCAAACACATCCTGGCATGGGCCGATAAGGACATGTATAAAGAAACCAGAAGTTATCCGAAATACACCATCAATGAAGACCTAGCCAGATGGCAGCCCACTCCACCGGCTTTCATTGAAGCGGTAGAACCTCACTGGCGCGAGATCAGGCCGATGGTGTTGGATAGTGCAAGTCAGTTTTCTCCTGAGACTAACACGACCTTCAGTACAGACAAAGAATCTCTCTTTTACAAAGAAGCTGTTGACGTATATGCAGCCGTAGATACCAATAAAGATGAGCGCCTGCAGATAGCCAATTTCTGGGACTGCAACCCTTACGTGATGCATCAGCAGGGACACCTTATGGTGGCCACTAAAAAAATCACGCCTGGTGGACACTGGATGGGAATTGTTGGCTTGGCAACCCGAAAAGCAAACCTGGATATAGTAGGCACATCAGAAGCTTATGCCCTCGTGGGTGTTGGTCTTTTTGATGGTTTCATCAGTTGCTGGGATGAAAAATACCGCTCTAACCTGGTGCGTCCGGAAACTTATATCAATCGATTTGTTGATCCGGACTGGGAGCCTGCATTACAAACGCCTCCATTTCCTGAGCATACCAGCGGGCATAGCGTGATCTCTACCGCTTCTTCTGTCATCCTGACCGATTTGTTTGGCGATAACTTTGCTTTTGACGACAGTACAGAAGTACCGTATGATCTTCCTGTGCGCAGCTTCAATTCATTTTATGAAGCCGCCGCAGAAGCCGCCATCAGCCGTTTCTATGGGGGCATCCATTATATGCCTTCTATTGATTACGGTGTAACGCAGGGAAGGAATGTGGGTCAGTATGTTCTGGCCAAGGTAGATACCCGGGCAGAGTAAACAGAGACTCAACTATTCAAGTTTCAAATGGTTTTACCTATGGCACTCACATGCCATGACTATCTTTGTGTTTTAATAGAATCGCCATGAAATACAGAACGGAAAAAGACAGCATCGGTCCGGTGAAAGTACCCGCTGATGTATACTGGGGTGCACAGACGCAGCGCAGCAAAGAGAACTTTAAAATCGGTGGTCAAAAGATGCCGATTGAGATCATACGGGCATTCGCCATTTTGAAAAAAGCTGCCGCACTGACGAATGCAGAGCTCGGAGTACTTCCGAAGACAAAAGCTCAATTGATCGGGAAAGTCTGTGATGAAATTCAGAAAGGTTTACTGGACGATCACTTTCCACTCGTGGTGTGGCAAACGGGTTCGGGAACACAGTCCAATATGAACCTCAATGAAGTCATCGCCAATCGCGGGCACGTCATGAAAGGTGGCAAATTAACTGATACAAAAAAGTATCTCCACCCGAATGATGATGTCAATAAGTCACAATCCTCGAACGATACTTTTCCTACGGCCATGAGCATTGCGGCCTATAGCTATTTGGTTGAAAATACCATACCTGCTCTCGAAGAATTGCAGGAAGCACTGGCTGCAAAAGCAAAAGCATTTCAAGGTGTCGTCAAGATAGGACGTACGCACCTGATGGATGCCACCCCATTGACATTAGGACAGGAATTCAGCGGCTATGCATCACAAGTCGAACATGGCATAAAGGCACTTCGCAATTCACTTCCCCACCTCCGCGAACTAGCGCTGGGCGGAACAGCAGTGGGAACTGGATTGAATACACCGAAAGGATACGATCGAAAAGTGGCAAAGAAAATAGCCGAACTTTCCGGTCATCCATTTGTCACCGCTAAAAACAAATTTGAATCACTGGCTGCTCATGACGCCATCGTCGAATCCCATGGCGCACTGAAGACAGTCGCTGCTTCTCTCAATAAAATAGCTAACGACATCCGTCTCCTGGCCTCCGGCCCGAGAAGCGGAATTGGCGAGATCAACATTCCTTCCAATGAACCCGGCTCATCCATTATGCCCGGGAAAGTAAATCCTACACAGTCTGAAGCCATGACCATGGCGATGGCCCAGGTGATGGGCAATGACGTGGCGATCAACATAGGAGGATTGCAAGGACATTTTGAACTGAATGTGTTTAAGCCCGTGATGATCTACAACTTCCTCACCTCTGCCCGTTTGATTGCTGATTCGAGCAGAAGCTTTGTAGAGAATTGTGTCAACGGCATAGAACCAAACCATACGCGTATCAGAATGCACCTGGATAATTCTCTTATGCTTGTCACTGCGTTGAACACCCACATCGGTTATGACAAGGCAGCCGAAATCGCCAAGAAAGCGCATAAAGAAGGGACGACTTTGAAAGCGGCTGCACTTGCACTCGGCTACCTCACGGCAGAACAGTTTGATCAGTGGGTCAGAGCCGAAGACATGGTATAAAAACCGGGATATTCTTTAGTTCCAACGGTTATTACTGAGTATAACACTCAGAAAAAATACAATAGCCAACACCGATGGTATGGTAGCGATGATCAGTAAGACCTTCGCTATCTTGAGGTGATCCGTTCCTTTAAGCCAAAGTGAACCTCCCAAAACAATAGCGACTACGAGTAACAGGATGAGCCATATCCCTATATTCCTTTGGCTCACCGTACCATCCGCGACACCTTCAAGGAAAAAATAAACAGGAATCAGCGCCATGAGGGCATTGAATATCCAGAGTATCCAGAACGTCTTCATACAAATCCGATATTGAAATGAATGGACCAAACGTCCAGCCCTGCGATACGGGCCGGGCAGATAAAATTACTTCATCCGCCTAATGCCTGTATCTCCGTTGGTCGAAAGAAAGCTTATTCTTTTATCGGTGTTGAAGGTGCTGACAACCGGGTGCCTAATCGGAAAAGAACAAATACAAGGCAGGCGGCTGTCAGCAAGACGGCCAGTTTAGCCACCAGATCACCCCATCGTGTATAGAAAGTCATGCGTGTCTCCGGGATAAGGCTACCTGTAATAAAAGTTGCCTCATCGTACTGTGTAGGCTGGAGGATATTTCCTTTGATATCAATAAAACAGGAGATGCCTGTATTCGCACTTCGGGCGATCGGCCGTCGGTGTTCGATCGCGCGTAATGTCCCCAGCTTTAGATGCTGAATATGTCCGGGCGTATTATCCCACCAGCCGTCATTGGTCACGATGAACAAAGCATTTGCTCCGTTGCGCACATAGCCGCCGGTATAGTCACCATAAATAGATTCATAACATATCACCGGCGCTACGGAAAGCGAACCTCCAGAAAAAACATCTCTGGTTTTTTGCTTGGTATGCCCTTCCTGCGTACCCCCTAATTTGTCGATCAACGGCTTGAGAAAAAACAACACTTTTCGGAAAGGAAACATTTCAGGGCCCGGAACGAGTTTGGATTTGAAATAAATATCATAGTCCTCCTCTCCGGATGTCAACTGCATAGCCGAGTTCTGAATATCCCAGAATGTCGTGTCTCCTTGTGCATTGACATGGATGCGATAGCTGGTGCCTTCGAGTTCGGACTCTTCCAGAAACCGATAACTGGCGATGCCTGAAATCAAACGAAGATTTGGAAACGAATCCACCAGACTCTGGCACATATTGATGACCGGATTTTCTCGAAAAGCATTGAGCCGGATTCGATCGAAACTCGTTTCCGGATACACCAGATATTCTGTGCTACTCGTTAACGCACCAAATGAAAGATCAACAAAGCGCTTAGACTGCACACGTTCCGGAATGGTAAATTTTTCATAATGGGGTTCGTAATTGGGTTGAATAATCGCGACTTCAATCGGTTGGCTGTCCCCTTCCTTTGTATTTCCTCCAATCCACAAGGAAATCAATACGGGTATAATGATCAAACCCGCCCATGCAAAAACTAAACTCCGAGGAATATTTTTTCGCCGTTGATACAGATGGTATCCGGTCACATTCACTGCAAGTACCCAAAGTGAACCGCCAAAAGCACCGATGTATTCGTACCACTGGATCGCACCGGGATATTCACTCAGCGCATTGCCATGCGTCAGCCACGGCCAGGATATATCCCAGAAGTGATGGAGGTATTCAAAAGAAATCCAGCAAGCGATGAATACGATCGCTGAAAATTTTGAAAGATACCTGCGCGTGATGACATGAATCCCGGCGAATACGCCCGCCATAATCGCTGCGTTGAGATAATTCGCCACAATACCGGCGAAGAAAGCCGTATTCATGACCCAGAACGTAGCGATCACATTCCACAATACAAATGCATTGAATGAATACAGAAATATGCGACCCGGTTTTGTTCTTTGATCCCTTTTATATATGTCCGCCTCCATCGCCAGAAGCGGGATCCATGCGACAAAAACCAACCACGTCAGCGGAGAAGGTGGAAAGCCCAGACCCAGCATGATCCCTGCTAATGTTGACAAACCCAGCCATCTGATTTTATCCGGTTGTTTTGGAAAAAAAATCAACATCCCTCCGACCCAAAAAGAAAGCATCATCCATAGCGGCCACCACCCCCACAAAGGATGCGTATACATCTTCCAGGCGAAATAACTTCCGATACAGATCAACAGGACCCCCAGGGTGCGTTGAACCACTTTTGATCGAATGATACCTGTAAATCTGTCATTCATAGTGCATGCTATACAATGTACGCATAGTTACCGCAGCAAAAGATAAAAGCTTGTCATTGTGTCGACAAGATACAAAGCTGTTGAAAAGAAAATGATCAGCCTATCGACATCCCACTATCATCATGGGTAGCGGATACAAAATGAAGTTTGCCATCCGAAGCTTCAGCCATCAGGATCATACCTTCAGATTCAACGCCTCTGATTTTTCTGGGTGCAAGATTGGCCAGGATGACAACATTTTTCCCAGGTAATTCTTCCGGCTGATAGTGCTCTGCAATCCCGCTCACCACAGTCCGTTCGGTACCGTTGACTTCGAGTGTCAGTTTGAGCAGCTTATCCGCTTTAGGTACTTTGACAGCATCCACAATTCTGGCCGTTCGCAAATCCAGTTTCATAAAATCTTCAAAGGAAATATCCGGCTTTCCTTCCGGTGCTTTTTCCTCTTGTTTGGATGATTCCTGTTTTGACATATCATGGAGTTTTTTAACCTGGTCCTCGACCCAGGTATCTTCAATCCGGGTAAACAGATGTTCAGGCTGATTCAACGCATGATCCTCCGCAAGCAGATGCTCTCCGTTGGCGAGGGCATTCATGGTTTCAACCCAACTCCCCTGTTCAGAAACCGGATCCATCCCTAACTGCTGCCGCAGTCGTGCTGAGGCTTCCGGCATAAACGGGTGCATCGCCAGACTCAGGGCGGCTACATACTGAATACACAAATTCAGGACTACCGCTACTTCTTCAGGTTCGCTTTTAATGGCTTTCCAAGGTTCGTTAAATTGCAATATCTGATTGCCGGCTGTGGCGATATCGAGAAGACCTTTAAGTCCATTTCTGAATTCAAATTTTTCAATCGCATTCTGAATGCTCCACATTCGGTCAAACAAATCCATCATCTCGACTTCGTGCCAGGAGGCTTCATCATTTCCACGCGCACCGACGATCGGGGTATCTTCATCAAATGCGGGAATCTTTCCGTCATAATATTTGTGCGTAAGCACCATGACGCGGTGAATAAAATTGGCCAGATTCCCGACGAGATCTGCATTGACATCTGCCTGGTACCCTTTCCAGGTAAACTCGGCATCTTTCTGCTCGGGCATATTTTTTGTCAGGACATACCGAAGTGCATCTGCCTGATCCGGGTGCTCTGTTAAAAACTCATCCACCCAAATAGCCCAGTTTCTCGAGGTGGAAATTTTCTGTTCTTCGAGATTGAGAAACTGATTGGCCGGCACATTATAAGGCAGATTATATCCACCATGTGCCTTGAGTATAGACGGGAAAATAAGGCAGTGAAAAACGATATTATCCTTGCCGATAAAATGGATTAGTCTGGCGTCTTCGCTTTTCCAGTAATCTTCCCAGTTTTTCCCCTTATCCTTTGCCCATTGCTTGGTGGCTGAAATGTATCCAATCGGTGCATCCATCCAGACGTACAGTTTCTTTCCTACAGCATCCGGTATGTCCTGCGGTACATCCACACCCCAGTCCAGATCTCGCGTCATTGCTCGTGGCTGGAGTCCTCCATCAAGCCACGACTTACATTGGCCGGTCACATGCGCCTTCCATTCATCCGGATCATGATGCTCCTCCCCTTCCAGGGTGCCTTGCTCAATATACTCCCGCAGCCAGGACTCGTATTTATCCAATGGAAGGTACCAGTGCTTCGTTTTGCGCAACTCGGGTTTGGTTCCGGTGATGGTGGATACAGGATCGATGAGTTCAAGCGGGCTGAGTGATGAACCACAGCGTTCACACTGATCACCGTATGCATCCGGGTTGCTGCATTTGGGACACGTACCTTTTATGTACCTGTCGGCCAGAAACTTATCCGCTTTTTTATCGTAATACTGATCTGATTCTTCTTCTACAAATTCACCCTGAGCATACAGCGTTTTGAAAAACTCCTGCGCAGTTTCGTGGTGCAGGGGCGATGAGGTACGGTGATACATATCAAATGAAATCCCGGCCTTTTTAAAGGTGCTTTCGAATAGCGCGTGATACTTATCAATGATCGCTTGTGGTGTCGAGTTTTCCTTTAGGGCCCGCATGGTGATCGCTGCGCCATGTTCATCAGAACCGCAGATAAAAGCGACGTCGTGGTCGAGCATGCGCAACATGCGGACATAAATGTCTGCAGAAAGATAGGCGCCCGTGAGATGGCCTATATGAAGTGGTCCATTGGCATACGGCAATGCCGATGTCACGATATATCGCTGGGGGGGATGGATCATAACTTGTGCAATCGAACTGCAAAGTTAAAAATATTTGATTGCGGCAAACGCCTTACGTGATAAAGAAAAAGATTTGTGATCAGGACAACTCGCGGTGTCGAAAACAGGTGACTATGTGATCGTTGTACATCCCAACGGCCTGCATAAAGGCATACACGATGGTGGAGCCGACGAAACTAAACCCTCGCTTTTTCAGATCCTTACTAAGTGCGTCGCTTATGGCTGACGTCGCTTGCAAAGCAGCCATGGATCGAATTTTATTATTGATGGGCACTCCATCGACAAAGGACCATAGGTGGTCACTAAAGTCCAGACCGGCATCCTGCATCTCCAGATAGGCACGCGCATTTTTACGTACTGAGTACACTTTCAGACGATTGCGTATAATTCGGGAATCCAGCAGGATCTTCTCCAGCTTTTTATCGGTGTATCGAGCATTCTTCTCCGGATCCAGGCCATCAAACACCTGCATATAGCCTTCCTGTCGCTTTAGGATCGTGATCCAACTAAGGCCTGCTTGCGCGCCATCTAAAATCAGTTTGGCATATAATGCTTTGCTATCGTACTCTGGCACTCCCCAGACGGTATCGTGATAATCCACATAAATGGGATCCGTCCCACACCATGCACACCGGATTATATTCTTTTTGCTCATTCTGTTATCGTAAATGTTCCGCCAGGTCGGCAATCTATTTCTCCACGGTTGGTCACTGCATTCTCTGTATCATCTGTTACGAGCAGCTCGCCATCAATAATGATCGTGCCATCGTTGACCAGCGGGCCATCTACCTGGATCAACGCTCCGACAGGTATAGTTAAAACGGCTCCTGGAGCGACGCGCAGTCCTGAAATCGATGTTGTCCCAACAGGCAATAGCACACAATCGGCTTCAGGACAAGCACATGAATTGATTCTCACCGTATCTGATGATGCCGGTATACTGCCAGACAACCAGTTGTCCGAATCATCCCAATCCTGATTTTCTCTGCCCAGCCAGGTTGCATCATCCGTGGGCACTGGAAGCGGAATCGTATCCCCGAAGTGCAGCAGTATCTCTTCGTCCGGCAGATCTGTTTCATTCAGGAGATTTAATCCTGTCCATGCCGATGGAAGTGAAGTATTCTGCAATTCCATAAAATCATATGTCGTGATGATATCGGGACTGAAGGGCATTCCGGGATTAGAACTCGGATCAGGCTCCAGGTCTTCATTGAGCACGTGACTATTGTGAAAAGCAGGTTCGTAGGTAAAGACTTTATTCCAATCTGTATAAGTCACCATACCTACCTGAACTGTGTCTTCGAGATCTCCGCGTTGATAGCGGTGATGCACTTCCCACGCCTGACCGGGAAACCGATACAGCACAAGTACATATGGATCCAGACGAACCATCCGAATATCGACTTCATTGGTATCCACGGATGACACTTGTAAGTTGGAAGAACTATTGATCGTTGATTTTACCTCAAAATGTGGAGCCGGGCATCCCGGACAAGAAGGATGGTTGTTGGACGCTCGTCCGATCGAAAGAAAGACATAGTCCTCTTCACCGGACTGCCAGTCATCAGATCCCTGTGTCATGGATTTCGGATTTCGCACCATTACACCACCGAGGCTGTAAGCGGATCCCGGAATATCATCTTCCGCTCTGTTGGTTGTCCTGATGTGGGTGGTGAGCACAAAATCGCCCTCAGCCATGCGATACATCAATGGACCACGCCAGTTGGCATACCAACTCACCGTATACGGCATCATCATAAAATGTCCCGGATAGGTTGCACTGATATTGTGTTCTTCCAAAGATTGGATATCCCATCCTTCAGTTACCTGAATGTCTGCCCATTCACTGAGGCTACAGATATCATCAAAATGATCTGTCCATTGAGCCTTCAGGCCAGCAAAACAGAAGCAGGAAATCAGGAATACTGCTATGAGACGATGTGGTGTGTTCACCCAATAAATTTACGGCTAAAATCTGAACTGCTCATACTCAGTCTTCTATGCCTGCCTCAGTAGCCATAATCAGTTGATATTTGATGAAAATCAGCCTCAAAAAGCGTCTGCCTTCCCCCTCCTCTGCCCGCAAAATCGTACTTTTGGGAAAAAATTTTATGCCTCTCTATCATAAACTCGGGAAGATTCCCCCGAAGCGACATACTATCTTTGAAAAACCCTCCGGAGGGATTCATTACGAGCAACTTTTCGGCACGATTGGATTTGACGGCATGTCTTCTCTGTTGTATCATCTCCACCGCCCTACCCAGGTCAGAAGTATCGCTGATCCGGTAGATGCAAGACCGAAAATTGCTGTAGAGCACAATATGAAGGCGATGCTCCTTCAGGGCTTTGAAGTGCCTAAAGAATCAGACTGGCTCGATTCCAGAAAAGCTTTACTGGTCAATAAAGACATCCACATCGGTTTAGCCGCACCTACAAAGTCCCTGCGCGAGTATTTTTATAAAAATGCCGACGCAGATGAATTGATCTTTGTGCATCGCGGCAAAGGAACACTTCGGACCTTTTTAGGCAATATTCCTTTTGAGTATGGCGACTATCTGATTATTCCGCGTGGCATGATCTACCAGATTGATTTTGATACAGAAGACAACCGCCTTTTGTATGCAGAATCTTTCCATCCGATTTATACCCCTAAGCGATACAGAAACTGGTTTGGACAACTTCTCGAACATTCTCCATATTGTGAAAGGGATTACAAACTGCCGGAAACGCTGGAAACCTATGATGAAAAAGGTGACTTCGTCATCAAGGTAAAAAAGCAGGGCTATTTGCACGAACTGGTTTATGCCACACATCCGTTTGATGTCGTGGGTTGGGATGGATACAATTTCCCATATGGATTTTCTATTCACAATTTCGAGCCGATTACCGGACGTATTCATCAGCCACCACCGGTGCACCAGACTTTTGAAACCAAAGCCTTTGTGGTGTGTTCGTTCTGTCCGCGACTTTACGACTATCATCCAAAATCAATTCCGGCACCCTACAATCACAGTAATATAGACTCGGATGAAATGCTCTACTATGTCGATGGTGACTTTATGAGCCGCAATGATATCAAGCCCGGTCATATCACACTTCACCCCGCCGGGATACCCCATGGCCCTGCACCCGGCGCATATGAAAGGAGTATCGGACAAACAGAAACTGAAGAACTGGCCGTCATGATCGATACTTTTGCTCCACTGATGGTTACCGAACAAGCGGTAGCGATCGATGACAGAAAGTATTATAAGTCCTGGATCGAACCCGAAAAGTAAAAGAAGATTATTAATCCCGCACGGAACCCCGAGACCTCTACTATCGCATTTTTAAAATGGAAGTAACCGGTGGCTGGATTTCTGTCGCTTAAAAAAATAACATTGACCTGATGATGAATTCCTGGATATCTATTCCTGAACAATCCGATTTTTCAATTTATAATATTCCCTTTGGTATAGGATCCACAGGGACCACACCTTTTGTCTGCACGCGCATTGGTGATCAGGTGTTAAACCTGAATACAGTTGCAGAAACAGGTTTTTTCAAAGACATCACGACAGATCTTTCTGTTTTTTCTCAGCGTACACTTAATCCTTTTATCGCGCTTGGGAAATCGGTCACCAATCAGGTGCGAATCGCTATTCAGAAAACGCTGACCGATGAAAATTCACCATTAAAAAATCAAGGTGATGCGTTCATGCCTTACGAAAAAGTAGAAATGCATCTTCCCGTAGAGATTGGTGACTATACTGATTTCTATTCGAGTATCGAACATGCGACGAATGTGGGTAAGATGTTTCGCGATCCGGACAACGCGCTGCTGCCCAACTGGCGGCATCTTCCGGTGGGCTATCACGGCAGAGCATCTTCCATTGTGGTCAGCGGCACACCTGTGCATCGACCTAAGGGACAAACGAAACCTGTTGATGCTGAAAATCCTGTTTTCGGTCCAACCAAGCGACTGGATTTTGAACTTGAAATGGGATTTGTCATTGGAAAGAATACGCAGATTGGTGATTCAGTTTCTACTGAGCAGGCAGAGGAGTACATCTTTGGAATGGCATTATTTAATGACTGGTCTGCACGGGATGTTCAAAAATGGGAGTATGTTCCGCTCGGTCCTTTCCTGGCGAAAAGTTTTGCATCCGGCATGTCGCCATGGATTGTGACGCTTGAAGCACTTGATCCATTCCGCGTGCCCGGGCCGGCACAAGAGCCTGAAGTTTTACCCTACCTGCAGTATACCGGTGAAAAAAATTATGACATCCACCTTGAAGTCATCATAACACCGGAAAATGGCGATGAGAATATCGTCTCCAAATCCAATTTTAAATACATGTACTGGAATATGTGTCAGCAACTGGCGCACCACACATGCAATGGATGTAATGTACATATCGGTGATCTTATGGCCTCCGGAACGATCAGTGGCAAGGACCAGGAATCGCTGGGTTCTATGCTGGAACTGACCCTGGGCGGGAAAAAACCGATCACGCTGAGCAACGGCGAGTCGAGGTCATTCATTCAGGATGGCGATACGGTCACCCTCCGAGGATGGTGTGCAAAAGAAAATCTCCGCGTTGGGTTTGGAGAGGTTTACAATAAAATCCTACCGGCCAAATCGTAAATCAGAATCTTTATTGATCAGTATATTTGTAAAAATAAAAGCTAACCATCATGTCAGTATCCACACAAAATGAAGTTAATCACGCCGCTGTTGAGGATTTTTTACCTCTCAATGGTACCGATTACGTAGAAATATATGTCAGCAACTCCAAGCAGGCAGCTCATTTTTATAAAACGGCTTTTGGCTTCCAGGATCTTGCCTACAAAGGACTGGAAACCGGTGATAAACACATCGAGTCATATGTCCTCGCGCAGGATAAAATAAGGCTGGTCCTCACCTCCCCTTTGCATAGTGGTTCTGCCATCGGCAAACACATCGACAAACACGGAGATGGTGTCAAAGTTGTCGCGCTTTGGGTGGATGATGCCACCGATGCCTGGAAGCAAACCACCTCCAGAGGGGCGAAATCCTATATGGAGCCTGTCGTTGAAGAAGATGAGCATGGACGTGTCGTGCGTTCCGGTATTCATTGTTACGGAGAAGTCGTTCACATTTTTGTAGAACGCAAAGATTACAATGGAATTTTTCTGCCCGGGTATGTTCCATTAAAGACAGATTATAACCCTCCACCCGTAGGTCTTAAGTATGTGGATCACATGGTGGGTAATGTGGCACTCGGGCGTATGAATTACTGGGTGAAGTTTTATGAAGATGTCATGGGCTTTGACAATATCCTCACCTTTGATGACAAGGACATCTCTACGGAATACACAGCATTGATGAGTAAGGTGATGAGTAGTGGCAACGGGTATGTTAAATTTCCGATCAACGAACCCGCCGAAGGCAAAAAGAAATCACAGGTAGAGGAATACCTTGATTTTTATGAAGACGAAGGTGTACAGCATATTGCGGTGGCTACTGATAATATCATCGAAACTGTGAAAGATCTCAAATCGCGCGGTGTGGATTTCCTTCGGGTGCCTTCTACCTACTACGATACTGTTCTGGATCGCGTCGGTGAAATCGATGAAGACCTTAAGCCACTGAGTGAACTTGGCATCCTGGTGGATCGCGACAACGAAGGTTACCTCCTGCAGCTCTTTACGAAACCTGTACAGTCAAGACCTACAATGTTTTTTGAAATCATCCAACGCAAAGGCGCGAAGTCTTTCGGCAAGGGTAATTTCAAGGCATTGTTTGAAGCCATCGAACGGGAGCAGGAACTGAGAGGGACGCTTTAGAGGTGAGAGGTGAGCATTGAGAGGTGAGCAGTTAGCAGTTAGCAGTGAGAGGTGAGCATTGAGTGTCGTAGCAAACCGGAGACACTGCACACCGACAACAGGAGGTTGTGCAAGGGTCAATAGTTTTGATTGAATCCTTTCTGCCTTTCCGCCTCCCGACACATCGGGAGCCCTTCTGCCTTCAATAACTTGCACAACACTCGGAATTACAGACAAAATGTAAATTCCATTACTACAGGTAATTCTTAAAATTAAATGTATTGAAACAGCCGCTTGTTGCTCCGCTGCCTGAAACGGACCCGTCGCTGACGGAATTGGTCGCTTTTTACAATGAGACACTTGGTTTTTGCCCAAATAGTATAAAGACCATGCAGCGACGACCCCATATCGCGCAGGCTTTTATCAATATGAATAAGGCCGTGATGCAAAATGAAGGTCGGGTGACCAGTGCACTTAAACGACTGATCGCCTATATTTCGAGTTATACCACAGGGTGCCAGTATTGCCAGGCACATGGTATCCGGGCCGCAGAGCGATATGGTGCTTCAGAAGATCAACTACTGCATATATGGGAATACAAGACGCATCCTGCTTTTTCCGAAGCAGAGAGAGCTGCTCTGGATTTTTCTGTCGCCGCTTCATCAGTACCCAATGCTGTGGACGAAAAAATTGCTGATTCGCTCAGGGCACATTGGGATGAGGGCGAAATTGTGGAAATAGCCGGAGTTGTGGCTTTGTTTGGATATTTAAATCGATGGAATGATTCTATGGGCACTACCATTGAATCCGGTGCTATCGATTCCGGAGAAAAATATCTGACGGAGCATTCTTGGACCGGCGGCAAGCATAAACGTTGATTTTCAGCCGACTACTCATCCAACATTCTTAAACTTTATCCGTTTTTCTATTCATGAAACTGAAAAAGCGGTGGTTGATTCCTGCTCTCCTTGTGCTGTTAATGGGATTGCTATCAGTTCCGGAAATCATGCATGAAAATTCCGGGACGAGTATTTCGCATGGGAGTGTCAGAAATGGCAAACTCGAAAATGGCTGGCTGGTACCCTTCAGGGGCAATAACTTTCAGTATTTCAGCCGGTTTAGTTATTACATTCTCAACTGCGGATATGTCAATGACAGGGTATACCGAACCATAACACAAGCCTACCAAACTTGTGAGGCGACTTGTCCCGGACAAACATTTCGTTTAATGGAGTGCACCCGGAGGAAAGGCGGCCGCATGCTGCTTCACTGGACCCATCAGAATGGTACCAGTGTCGACTTTATGGTACCGAAAAAGCGAGGGCAAAAAAGCAATGTACTATCCAGCCACTTTGGTCTTTTTCATTACCTGCTCCAATTTAATTCGGCTGGTCGTCTGACCATCAGTCCCGGACACAAAACGGAGATCGATTTTGAAACAATGGCCCGGCATATTCTTGCCGTAGATGATGCCGCAAGAGCCAACGGGCTTCGCATCCGCAAGTTGCTCTTCAATACCCATTTGCTGGACAAGTTGTATGCCACTCAGGCTGGAAAAGAGATCCTTCGCAGGGACATATTTATCCCCGGAAGACTAAATGATTTTGTCAATCGCTTTCACGATGATCACTATCATGTGGATTTTGAAAGGATTGATCATGAACGATGACAATAGAGATCTCTACACGTTAAGAAATAGAATGTGATCAAGTGGACTCCACATAATCGAGATCGGTAGAAAAGGTTTCTTTAAGTTTCCACAAGGAAGCCAATGCGATGGCGGCGAGTATCACAGCCACTACCATAGATGCATGCAGAATATTTCCATCAAACGTTTTGTCTCTGAAAAACTGATACATAATGATAATGATCGGCAGTGAGCCACGCACAAAATTGGGCACTGTCGTGGTCACGGTTGATCTAATGTTCGTACCAAACTGTTCAGCCGCAATCGTCACAAAGATCACCCAATACCCTACCGAGAATCCCATCACCATGGTCAGCAGGTAAAACATATCACTGGAGATTCCGAAGGCATTGAGATACACCAGAACGATGCCCAGGTTGAACAACAAAAAGATTAACATGACTTTCTTTCTGCTTTTCAAGTACTGGCTCAGCAAACCTGTAAAAATATCACCTAGCACAAGTCCTCCATACGACCAGGCAATAGCCTCACCTGCCGTTATCTGATCAGCTCCTATTACGCCCAGTGCTTTTGCAAATTCGGGTGCGAATGTGATCAAGACGCCCACCAAAAACCAAAGTGGGATACCGATCAGGATACAACGCATGTACTTTACGAATCTTTCACGATGGGTAAACAAGGAAAAGAAATTCCCACGACTGTGGTCGCTTTGTTCTACCTCTTTGTACATCATGGATTCCTTCACGCTCATGCGCAGGAACAAAAGCAGAAGGCCCAGAACACCACCTGCGTAGTAGCACAACCGCCAGTCGCCAAACATCTGATAGACAAGATTGGCTACAATAGCACCGGTCAATCCCACAGAAGCTACAATGAGTGTACCGTAACCGCGCTTTTCTTTAGGCATCGACTCGGTGACCAAAGTGATTCCGGCGCCGAGCTCACCCGCCAATCCGACACCAGCCAGAAAGCGAAAAACGGCATAAGCACCAATCGAAGAAACCATCCCATTCGCAATATTGGCGATTGAGTACAGAAAAATAGAACCAAACAAAACAGACAGCCTTCCGCGCTTGTCGCCCAGTACGCCCCACAATATGCCGCCCAGCAACATCCCGTACATCTGCATGCTGATTAGAAACTCGCCCGCATTCCGATTGGCATCTCCTGTGATGCCGAGATCAACTAAACTGGCGGTTCGAACGATCCCAAAAAGAAGAATGTCATAGATATCGACAAAGTAACCTAATGCGGCTACGATAATAATGGGGGTTATGATGCGGGTAGAAGCTGGTTTCATGTCAACAAATGGGTGTGGTCATCCTTCACGAAGGTTCAATATTACGAACATAATTGTCTTCTTTCAACGATTGGTTCCACTGGCGGAGGCCCCATATGGAAATCAGGGTGTAAAGGAAAAACAACACAGCAAATAAAAGTCCATCAGATTTCCAATACAGAATGACATACACGATATCAATCCCGATCCAGTACACCCAGTTGTGCAGATCCTTTCTGATGAGGAGGAATGTGGCCCAAACCGACAAGGTGGTCAGCAGTGTGTCGATGTAGCCATAGCGCGCATCGGCATAATGTACGATCAACCATGACAAAGGTGCGCTGATCACCAGACAGATAAAAATCGCTCTCAGGTGACTTTGCCAGGGGGATAAGGTGATGGGTTTTTTCCCCTGCGCCTCATTGCCTCGGTACCACAGGATCAATCCATAAATGCCAATACCGATGTAGAAAAGCTGCAGGAACGCATCGGCGATCAGTTTATAATCCGTCACACCTTTCCAGGCAATACACGCCGAACTCAGAATACCAAAAATCCAACAGGCTGGTTTTTCATAAGTCGCAAGCACCACGTACGCAATCCCGAAGGCGAGACCCAGCCACTCAACTGCATCCTGCTGAGCGATTTGTTCAGCGAGCAGTGAGAAATTCAAGGATGTATCATTTAAATGAGGAATTCAAAGCAGCGGCGGAAGGACACATCCTGAATGTGCCCTCTTACCGGTATTTTACTTCACGAGATCAAATGAGTACTGCACGACATAGATGATGGGTGCATTGGTCTTCGGATCCGTTTGTTTGAGAATGATCTCAATGTCTGTAGTCTCCCCGATTTCTTTTTCTGTGCTGTCAAAGACTGCATTGATTATACCTGTATCTCCGGGTTTAAAGACTTTAAACTGCGGCCAGTCCAGAGTCGTGCATTCGCATGAACTGACTAACTCGATTTCGATCGGTACATTCCCCATATTGGTAAACGAATAACTCATGGAGCGTTTATCACCTTTGCGCACCCTTCCGAGTTCGACTAGTTTTTTATCAAACAGCAGGCTGATTTTTGGATCAGAGACCAGAACCGTTCCCTTCGCGTTTTTTAAGGTCTCAGGGTTTACGGTCTTTTTTTTTTGATCCCCCAGATCAGACTTTCTGATCTCGATGGTGGTTGGGCCGGCGATGATTTTAAATTCGGTGCGCCGGTTGACTCTGTGTTCGTCATCCGTACAGTTGATGCCGTTGATACAATCATTCAAGATGTTTTGCTCACCATACCCCACGGCTTCGATTCTCTTTTCACTGATGCCATTTCTGACGAGCCAGTTTTTCGCGGACTGTGCTCTGCGTTGTGAGAGACGCTCATTGTAGTCGTCATTCCCCTGGGCATCTGTGTGCGAGGAAAGCTCGATTACCATATCGGGATACTCCTTCATGAGATTGAGGAGAAACGTGAGATCTTTTTCGGCATCCGGCAGGATTTTATCATCATCAAAATCGTAATAGATATTGTTCAGACGAATGGGCTCGTTGATCGTCACAGTCTCCATGACGGAATCATCCTCTTTCGGTGTCAGTTTCGGTGCCCAGGTCAGGGTTTTACTTTCTATGACACCCATGGTGTTAAACTCAGCTTCGGCAGGGAGAAAGCCTTCTCGCTCCATGAGGACTTTGTAATATTTATCCGGATCGAGTGCAAACTGAAATTCATTGCTTTCCATTTCAGTTTTCTTTTGGGATTTCCCGGTGCGTCCGTTGTCCATTTCGTATACTGTAACGGTGGCTCCTGTCAGGGGTGTCGTACCATCGTAGGCAGAAGCAATCAGATCAATCAGAACTTCGCGGATGTGGAACTGGTAGATATCATCACAGCAGGTTTTGGATTTCATGGATCGCGAACCTTCCGCAGGTCGGTTTGACACCAGGAATCCTAGTTTTCCTTCTTCGTTGACTGAAAAATAAAGATCATCATACGATGAGTTGTACCCGGCACCGAGGTTGGCCGGCGTGCTCCATACTTTTCCATTCCATTCTGAACGGAAGACATCAAATCCACCTAAACCGGGATGTCCGGTCGAAGAGAAATAAAGATTTCCATCCAGGTAGAATGGCGTTTCTTCGTCTCCTGCTGAATTTACAATTTGACCAAGGTTGACCGGAATACTGTAGGTCTGATCATCGATACGATCGGCATAATAGAGATCATAACCGCCAAATCCTCCCGGCATATTGGATGAAAAGAATAACACTTCTTTTCCAAAAAGAACACCCGGTGCGGGTTGCTTGGCGACATAATTACCATTGATGCCGGTGATCTCATTCGGTGCACCCCAATTCTGTCCCTGTGCCACACTCACAAAAATTGTACTGAACGCAAGGTCATTCCCTTCGAGTTCGGAGCGAGTGAAAAACATACGACTACCATCAGGAGAAATACTTGGGTTGCCTGTATGGTAACCTTCGCGATTGATTTTCGAACTCATGGGTTTTGCTTTTTCCCATTCCCCATCTTCATCCGCTTCGGAGGTATAGAGCTTGAGATAGTAATCTCCCTCTTTACCGTCCAGCGTGATCAGTTCGCGCGTACGCATGCTTGAAAAATACAGGATTCCGTCTGGTCCCAGCCAGGGTGAAGCATCTGTATATGAGTAATTGATATTTTTACCTACATTTTCTACCACCAGATCCATCGGTGGGTTGGATTTTACGGCAAGTTGTATACCCGCTACTTCATTGTCTGCCAGCGTCAGCAAACTGTCGGAGACATTGAGTCCGGCGAAGAAATTGAACGCATCAATGGACTCCTGATATTTGCCATTCACCTTCAGTACTTTGGCGTATTCGAACACAGTCATGGGGTATTGTTCGCCCTGATCTTTTTCTACGATCCGTGTCAACCAGCGTTCTGCCCGGGAATAATCCCGAAGTTTGATCTGCAGGTAGGCAATTTTAACGGCGATATCCGGATCGCGCGTTTCTTTATATGCATTTTCATACCATTCCAAAGCGGTGTAGTAATCCGGAATCTCGAGACTGGCCTCTGCGGTTTCGATCATCATGTAGATCGGCGTCTCATCCAGTGGCTGGGCTGAAACCCATGACCCTGCCATCACCAGCAACAAAGTATATATCGACTGCTTCATGTTCTTGTTTAAAATCTTGGACAAAAGATGATTGGATCCGGATTTGGCCGCTTATAAATCTTCCCGATGTACTGTGCTGCCAGTTCGAATGCTCCAAAGGTCCCGCTGGCAGAGGTGAGAGAGGAAATATTGACGTCGTATCCTAGCATGACTCTGATGTCCTGAATATCTGCGCCGAGCATGATCTGGATGGCATCCCCAATATCGGCTCCGGATCGATATCCAAGACCACCACGCAGGACGATTTCTTTTTCAGGATTGTAGTTGAGATCCATAATACCCTGTATGACTAACGTATTGGCAGGGTTACCCATTATTTTCTGGTACGTGATATTTGGTGAAAACCTCCACTTACTGTTGAGTACGGTAGTCATACCGATCTCGCCATAAGCACGTGGGTCGACCTGATATTGTCCTCCCTGTGCGACCAGGGACCAATCCGGTTTGCCAAATCGTCCGGCGGAAATACCGATATAAAACTCATCCGTTTTGTTGTATTTCGAAGTGAACTTAAGGCCTCCTACGTGATCGAGGAATCCTTTTTTATCCATTTCGAGTTGCTCCATCGTTTGCGGTAATTCAGAACCGGGTAATTGTCCCAGGTACTGATCTTCAAATATCAATTCAAACGGATCTTTTATTTCTCGTTGTACCGAACCTGTCTGATAACCGATGGCCAGTGTGCTGGTTCCTTTTTTATTCAAGGCGAGGTGATAGGCGGCAGATATTTTAAAAGAAGATTGCGTTAGATTGCCTGTTCCTGACCTATCGGAATAAAAGAAAATCCCTACTCCCAGCCAGTCTGTCTTTTTAAATCCGCGAAGTACGGGTGCATCAACTGAAAACGTGGGGGTTTTGTATCCGGCATTTCCGGCGACGCTTCTGTACTGATCGCGGTAGAGCCCTGAAATTCGGTAGGAACCGTAGAAGCCACCGGACGTAGCCGGATTGAAGGCCAACGGAGTCATCCGGTGTAGGGTAAAATGAATATCCTGAGCGTGGATCTGACCGAGATTAGTGGCTACGATGAGGCCCAGGAGGGCTAACAACGGGAGGCGTAGTATCTTCATATGATGCTTTAAGCGTTTTTCCAGTCGCTGGAATAATCTAAACAGCCTGCAAAATATCAAATATTAATGTTTTTCTTAACGGATATAGCCTAAACGCCTAATAATGTCTCTAAATGTCTTTTTTAAGCTGACTATTCTGCTGATAATCGCTCAATTACAGGCAAATCCGGCTTTGGGTCAGAAAGAGACGCTGAGCTTTTGGGAAGCCCCGGATTCCCTCCACAAGGGCAGATTCTGGTTGGCTGCGGGAACCGGTGTTGTGGCCTACACCGGGACGCTGATCGCACTGAATGAGGTGTGGTATAAGGACTACCCCAGATCCGGTTTTCACACGTTTGACGACTGGGATGAATGGCAGCAAATGGATAAGGCCGGGCATATGTTTACCACCTATTTCGAAGCCGACTGGATCTACCAGGTTGCCCGCTGGACCGGCATGAAAAAAAAGGCGTCCATTCTGACAGGATCTATTGCGGCGCTGGGTATCCAGACCTCGCTGGAAATTCTCGATGGGTATTCCTCCCAGTGGGGATTTTCCTGGTCGGATATGGCCTTCAACACAGCTGGTGCAGGTCTTTGGGCGGGGCAGCAGGCCATCTGGGACGAACAACGAATCCGGATGAAGTTTTCCACGACCTATCGTTCGTATCCGGACGAAATCGTGACGGGTGTCCCGTCGGGTGAAACGACACTGATGGCCAGAACGGACGAACTATATGGTACTGATTTTTTTGAGCGTCTGCTGAAAGATTACAATGCGCAAACGATCTGGTTGTCCGTCAATGTCCATTCTTTTCTTGCTCCGCAAAATAAATTTCCAAAATGGCTGAATCTGGCTGTTGGCTATGGAGCGGAAAATATGTTTGCCGGATTTGAAAACACCTGGGAGGCTGATGGAAATACCTACACTACATCCGATGATATTTATCCTCGGCATCGACAGATTGTTTTGTCACCGGATATTGATCTGAGTCGTCTCAATATTAAAAGCAAACCGCTCAAAACACTGGTGTATATGCTCAACATTTTTAAGATTCCTGCCCCGGCGCTTGTGTTTAATGGGAATGGAGGGGTTGAATGGGATTGGTTGTATTTCTGATTTTGGGATTAGACCTGAGAAGTGAGACCTGAGAAGTGAGACCTGAGAAGTGAGACCTAAGACCTGAGACTATGGGCATGGTCCCGCTGTAGCGGGATGAGTGATGGGGTGATCTTGTGATCTTAAAACACTCGTACGTTCCACCTCATTTGACTCAAAACATTACTATGCGGTGAGGCTTCTGCGTTTTTTTCTTTGCGGCTTGGCGACTTTGCGAGAATCAAGGGCATCGAGTAAAGTGAAAAACGAAAATCGGAAAAATGAAGAATGCTTGACCTGTGCACGGTTGCAAGGAGGATGTAAAGGGTCAATTCCTCTTTGCATTATTCCCTTTGCGGCTTGGCGACTTTGCGAGAATCAAGTCCTGAAAAAAGAGAATTGGGTTGAGGGCAAAGAGCGTGGGGTAATTTGAAAAACCTTGAATCTGATTTGCCATTCTTACACAATCCCCGCGAGCTAAAGCTCGGGGCAGTGTTTATTCTTTTTTAAATTCCCTTTGGTCGAGTCCAGCGCTGAAGCGCGGACTGATTTTTTAATTGACATGCGAAGGGAAAAATCCCATAACACAATAACCCCATCACCTATTAGTCGCCGTAGCTTCAGCGTAGGATATCATCGCCAGATCACTCCATGCCCCATGCTCCATGCCCTTCGCCATTTGCCCTACGCCTTCATCCCTCTGATCGCATCGACATAGCGCTTCATCTCCGTTCTGACTTTGGGGAACAGGAAGAGCAAGCCGATCATATTCGGGAAGACCATGGCGAGGATCATGGCATCAGAAAATCTGATTACAGCATCCAGCGTGGCAGAAGCACCAATCACCACGAAAACGAGGAATAAAATCTTATAGGAAAGGTCGGCCGCTTTGCCTCTTCCAAACAAGTATTTCCAGGATTGGAGCCCGTAGTAGCTCCATGAAATCATAGTGGATATCGCAAAAAGCACAATCGCAATCGTGAGGATGTAAGAGAAGTGCGGAATCACACTGTCAAACGCCAATGTGGTCAGGTCAACACCACCAACATTCCCACCGGTGGCATTCAAAACCACATTACCGGCTCCATCACCGCCATAGTTGAATGCACCATCGCGATTGAACATGATGATCACCAGCGCAGTCATGGTGCAGATCACAACCGTATCAATGAAAGGTTCAAGCAACGCGACAAGTCCTTCTGATGCGGGATATTTCGTTTTAACAGCAGAGTGTGCAATCGATGCAGAACCGGCACCGGCTTCATTGGAAAATGCAGCACGGCGGAAACCAACAATCAGTACACCGACCAGACCACCCAGTCCTGCACGCGGAGAAAAGGCTTCCGTAAAGATCATGCCTAGTGCATCATCGATAAAATCAAAATTGTAAAATATTATAATCAACGCGGCGACGACATAAATCAAAGCCATGGATGGCACTAACTTTTCCGTGACGGTAGCAATACGTTTGATTCCACCGATAATCACAACACCCACAATGATCGCCAGGATGATGCCAATCATAAATCCTGATGAACCACTTGTCATACCCATCATAGAGGACAGTTGCGCTGCAGCCTGATTTGACTGAAATGCATTTCCACCTCCAAAAGAAGCCCCTACGCAAAGAACTGCAAACAGAACTGCTAAG
>JAUHXV010000127.1 GCA_030426765.1 Bacteroidia bacterium
GAAAACAACCCGTACAGCACGTATACCATGGTGGGAAGAAACAGAGGATGATACTGAAAGGTGCTCGTAAAATCTCCTTGCAATGCCAGATGAAGTGCTCGCTGTGCACCACATCCGGGACATTTCCACCCTGTCATAGAAAGAAAAGGACATCGGGGAAATGGGTACAACGCAGGATCAAGCCATCCATACAAAAGAATAATGGCGACCACGACAATTATCCATATGACGGAGATGGGCTTCAATCACACCGGCACTCCGCCACTGATTCCGGTCATGATTCCGGAAGAAAGCAGCAACATGTACAAGACTAAAACGATCACACCGAATATCACGCCATAGCGCACCCAGCGACCGGCTTCAAGACTGAGACGCTCTGATGCCTCAAAATGACCTTCTTTATAAAGGGTGTCGACCAGCAACGCCAGAATAATACCGACAATACCCAGAGGGAGACAACAAAAAATCGTCACGAGCACCGATTCGATCAACCAGTTTTTGGGTTGTGGCGGTAATGTTCCTGAGGAAGCAACACGGTTGGTTGACTCAGCCGGTACGTCAAAAAGATCTTTCAGGTCAGCCAGTGTATTGGCAGGAACCCAATCCGGCAGACCTTCCTTCCAAACCAGTGTTTCCGGAGTAATCGATTTTTGCTTTAGCTCTTCAATGGTCAACGGGCCAAAGCGTTCCTTCCCATCGGTGTAGTAATAGTGTACCATTGTGTTGTCAGTTATTTATTCATCCTCTTCAAGCAAGTCAGGGCGCCTTTCTTTCGTACGCTGCAAAGCTTGTTCGTATCGCCATTGCTCTATCCTGGCCTGATGTCCGCTGAGTAATATGTCGGGAACTTTCATTCCTTCCCATTCTGCCGGCCTGGTGTACACAGGAGGTGCGAGCAGGTTATCCTGAAACGAATCTGTTAAGGCCGATGTCTCATCCGATAACACACCTGGGATCAGCCTGCCAATGGCATCTGTTACCACAGCAGCTGCTAGTTCACCGCCGCTCAGCACATAATCACCGATAGAAATTTCACGTGTCACATACTTTTCGCGGATGCGCTCATCGATCCCTTTATAGTGGCCACAGATCATCAGGATCCTGCCTTTGAGAGATAATTGATTGGCATCAGACTGGGTGAACCGTTTTCCATCGGGTGTCAGATAAATTACTTCATCATACGCTCTGTCGCCTCGCATCTGCAAAATAGCATCCGCCAGCGGTTGAGGCTGGATCACCATACCGGCACCTCCGCCAAAGGCATAATCATCGATCTGCTTGTGGCGGCCATGGCCGAATTGGCGCAAATCTGTCACCGTGACTTTCAGCAGGCCTTTTTCCTCGGCCCGATGCAGGATAGAATGCGAGAATGGACCTTCCAGAAGTTCGGGAACAACGGCAAGGATATCAACCTCCAGCATCAGCAGATATTTTAAAGGCGATTATTCTATACCCAGGAGTTCGATTTCAAAAATCAGTGTGGAAAAAGGTTTGATGGCTTGTCCGGCACCTTGTTCGCCATACGCCATGTCATACGGAATATACACTCTCCACTTAGAGCCCACCGGCATCAATTGGAGTGTCTCTGTCCATCCTCGGATAACCTGGTTGAGGCCAAAAGTGATTGGCTCACCGCGATCGACTGAACTATCAAATGTGGTTCCGTCAATCAATGTTCCGTGATAATGCACCAGAACCTTATCCGTTGCCTTAGGCTTCTTTCCGGTACCTTCTTTCAGCACTTCATACTGAATCCCATTGTCCAGCGTAGTTACACCGGCCTTCTTTTTGTTTTCAGCGAGAAAAGCTTCTCCGGCTTTTTTATTGGATTCGTGCTGCTTCATTTGACTCTTCATTGCATTTTCGCGAACGATAGCGTTGCAGGCATCAAGGCTCAGCAATGGCGTCTCCCCGCTCAATGAAGTTTTTAATCCGGCGGCAATCAGATCCGGATTCAGTTGATCAAATCCCTCCTGGCTCAGATTGTTAGCGATCAATACGCCCAGACTATAGGCAAGACTATCATCCGCAGTTTTCAAATCCTGCGCAGTTAATGTGTTAGACATAATTAAAATTAAGGTAAATACTTTCGTTATCGATTTCATGATTTTTTCATTTCGGCGTAATACATAAAGTAGTATGGAATGGTTTCAATTCCTTTATAGAAATTAAACAATCCATAGTGTTCGTTAGGTGAATGGATCGCATCGGAATCCAGCCCAAATCCGAGGAGGACTGTTTTGACTCCGAGCACCTGTTCGAAGAGCGCAACAATTGGAATACTTCCTCCGGATCGCTGAGGCAGTGGTGCTTTACCAAAGCTCTTTTCCATTGCTTTTGAAGCAGCCTGGTATTCTATGGTATCGGTTGGGGTTACTGCAGGCTGACCTCCATGATGTGGAGTGACTTTCACCTTTACGGATGGAGGCGCTATGCTTTTAAAATGATCGGAAAACAATTTTGTGATCTTGTCAGGATCTTGATTGGGTACGAGTCGCATACTGATTTTCGCAGAAGCCTTTGAAGGCAATACAGTTTTCGCTCCTTCTCCGATATAGCCTCCCCAGATACCATTCACTTCCATGGTGGGTCGGATTGAGGTTCGCTCCAGCGTTGTATAGCCCTTTTCGCCCATCAGGTCTTTCACGTCCAGATCTTTCTTGTATTCCTCTTCGTTAAAAGGGGCCATATTCATTTGCTTTCGCTCCTCATCAGAAACGATCTCGACGTCATCATAAAAACCCGGAATGGTGATATGTCTGTTTTCATCGTGCAGCGATGCGATCATGGTGCACAGGATATTGGCGGGATTTCCAACCGCTCCTCCGTACACGCCTGAGTGCAGGTCGATATTGGGTCCGGTGACCTCTACTTCCACATAGCTCAGTCCGCGGAGACCCGTAGTGATGGAAGGAACATCATTGGCAATAATGCTTGTATCCGATACCAGAATCACATCTGCAGAAAGGCGATCCTTGTAAGATTTCAGGAAGTGCCCGAGATTCTCAGAGCCCACTTCTTCTTCGCCTTCAAACATCACCTTTACGTTACACGGCATTTCTCCGGTGGCGATCATGGATTCCACGGCTTTCACGTGCATATAGAGTTGCCCTTTATCATCACAGGCACCGCGTGCATAGATTTTTTCATTCTTAATCACCGGCTCAAATGGGGGTGAATGCCACAGATCAAGTGGATCCGGAGGCTGTACATCGTAATGGCCATAGATCAGAATCGTGGGATAAGATGGATCGACCTGCTTCTCAGCATATACGATTGGGTGGCCTTTGGTCGGAACGATCTCGACGCCTTCCATCCCGATGCGAGTCAGTTCGGCGCTCAGCCATTCGGCGGCTTTCAGGACATCACCTTTGTATTTCGTATCGGCACTGATAGAGGGAATCCTCAGAAAATCAAGGAGTTCGTCTAAAAAACGCTGTTGATTTGTCTGGATATAATTTTGTACTTCCTGCATGGTTTGTTAACGGTTTATTCAATGAAAAGCTGATCTGCCGCTCCCTGAACAGGGATTTCAGCGAGCGCACAAAGGTACACATTCGGGAGCGAACTGCCCGACCCCTTCTGTCCTCACAAGGCTGATACATCTCAATCCTGTAGTTTATTACTCCTTACAGTCAAACAAAGCATTATTTTAGCCTTTTACAAGGAAAACACGACATGACGCTGTGCCGGGCACCTAAACTCATATTCACCGCATCACTGCTGATAGGGCTGACGCTCTCCTCAGGTGCTCAACGGGTGGTCACAAACAGCGCAGGAGACCGAATCGTGATCTATCCGGATGGCTCCTGGCGATATGCTGAAGATGCTGATTCCACACTCATTATAAATGATCCCTACCAGAATGTGCTGCCAACGCCTGATCAGACAGCAAACATGACCGAAGCTGAGCGTTATGAACTACTACTCCGGGAATGGACGAACTTGTATTCAGCCATTAGCACTGAGAAAACGGAAGCGCAAATAAAGTTCAGGGACGCCACCAATGCCCAGTTTAAAGCCAGTGAAGAACTGCAAAGCGCAGAAGCAAATAAAAAGCTTATCGAGCCTGATCTGCTGGCGCAATACAGTGAAACGTATGAGGAATCTGTCAAAGACCTGAAGAGTGCCAAAAAGCAGCAGAAAAGCATTCGATCCATTCTCGAAAAAGCGGATAAAGTCAATTCGTTCCTGTCAAAACTCAAACAGAAAAAAGTAGATAAGATCAGAAAGAAATACGATCAGTATCTGAAACAATTTGGTCTTACAAAGGCTCGATATCCGAACGATGCAGAGAAAGTCGGCGGAAGGTCCAAATCCAAAAAAACGTCTACA
>JAUHXV010000128.1 GCA_030426765.1 Bacteroidia bacterium
GCGGATGAAGCTCAGTTGGAGCACCGATAGGTTATCGGGCGATCAGCTCTTCTCTGCCCGGACCGGTCGAAACAAATGATACCGGTAGCTGCAATTGATTTTCAATATACGTTAGGAAATTTTTCACGGCTTCAGGTAGCTTGTCGTACTGGTTAACCTGAATGTCAGCCATCCAACCTGCGTGGTTATGAAGGACAACTTCCCGAATGCCTTCTGAAATATCAAACGGGAGTTGATCAGTTAATGTGCCGTTGACCTTGTATTGTTCTGCGACAGAGATCGTTTCAAACGCATTCAGCACATCGAGTTTGGTGATCGCGAGGTGCGTTGTGCCGGTGATCATCGTAGCATATTTCAGCTGAGGAATATCGAGCCAGCCGCAGCGACGTGGTCGTCCGGTCGTGCTGCCAAATTCATTGCCGGCTACACGAAGACGCTCACCGTCCGCATCCTCCAGTTCGGAAGGAAAAGGACCGGAGCCGACACGTGTGCAGTAAGCTTTTGTTACGCCCAGTACGTTGCGGATCGCTCTTGGGGGAATACCGAGTCCGTTACACACGCCGGAAGAAATCGTATTTGAAGAGGTGACATACGGATAGGTGCCAAAATCGATATCGAGCATCATGCCCTGGGCGCCTTCTGCCAGAATCGAATCTCCCGCTTTAAGGCGTTCATTGACAAAATATTCCGCATCAATGAGTTGCAGTTTGCGAATATGGGTGATCGCTTCAAACCACAGTTCTTCTTCAGGCTGCAGGTCGTATTCGATAGCGGGATACAACTTCAGCAGGTGAAGATGTTTTTCCTTGAGGGTTTTATATTTTTCATCAAAATCAGCACTGAGTATGTCTCCGATGCGGAGTCCGTTGCGCCCGGTTTTATCCATGTAGCAAGGACCGATACCGCGGAGGGTAGATCCGATTTTCTTTTCTCCTTTGGAGGCTTCGGAAGCCATGTCCAGAAGCTTGTGGGTAGGGAGTATCAGATGGGCTTTGCGACTGATGCTGAGACGACTTCGGACTTCATTGCCTCCCTTTTCCAGGCCATGGATTTCATTCATCAGGGTGATGGGATCGATCACGACGCCATTGCCGATGACATTCATCAGGTGTTCATGAAAAATCCCGGATGGGATGGTGTGGAGGACCGTTTTCTTACCATCGATCCACAACGTATGTCCCGCATTTGGGCCACCCTGAAACCGACCCACAATTTGGTATTTTTCCGCCAGGAAATCGACAATTTTACCTTTCCCTTCATCTCCCCATTGGAGACCCAGCAAAACATCTACAGCCATAGGTTCATTTCAGTATTTCCTTAAGGTGCACGACCCTAAACGGCAAATATACGGAAGAAGCGCAACCTGCCTTATGCCGAAGTCTATTTACAGCCATCTTTACAGCGGCCAAACAGGTTGAGTTCGTGATAGAGTACATCGAAATGGAGTAATTCACCCATCGTGGATTTGATCTGTTGGATTCGCGGATCGCAGAATTCAATCACTTTCCCACACTCCACGCAGATCAGATGGTCGTGCTGCTTGAAGCCATAAGACTTTTCGTATTGAGTCAGGTTTTTACCAAACTGATGACGCGTGATGAGATCGCAGTTGACCAGGAGTTCGAGCGTATTGTAGACCGTGGCGCGGCTGACGCGGTAGTTGGAGGTTTTCATATGGATGTACAGCGCTTCCGCATCGAAATGGTCTGTACGATTGTAGATTTCCTCCAGAATCGCAAAACGCTCCGGTGTACGACGCAGATTATGCTCCGTAAGATGGTTGGAAAAGATTTCCTTTACCTCGTCAAACGAAACTTTACCCGGATGTGAAACTTGTGATCCTGATGTACTCATGCCATTAATTTTCTCGATATACGGATGAGATACCTTCAAGTGTTTTCAGCGATCGCATGACCATATTAAGCTGGTTTTTATTGCTTACGACCAGGCTGAGTTTGCCTTCAAAATATCCCTCCTTTCCTTCAATGCTGAGCGATCGAATGTTGATGCCCAGACCTGAACTGATTTTATTGGTCACCAGTTCGATGACCCCGGGTCCGCTGTCTACACCTGTGATTTTGAGATTGACAATTGACTTGACATTACCCGTGGTGACCCATTCTGCTTTCTGCACTCTGTATCCATAACTCGCCATGAGATGGGTGGCATTCGGGCAACTGCTTCTGTGAATTTTAATGCCCGAACCGGAAGTGACATACGCAAATATATCATCGCCAATCACAGGTTTACAACACGATGCAAGCGAATACTTGTATTGCGAAGCGTCGACGCCATCAATACTGATCCTGGGTTGCACAGAGTCATCGAGCCCCGCAGCGTGCGTGGTGACTTCATGATCTGTAACAGCTGGACGCTGAGGTTGTTTAGTGGGAAAAACAATCTTTCCGCCTTCGACATGCAGTGACTTCAGCCGGCTCAAATCAAAATGCTCGATGGCAATATCATAATAGAGGTCTGTCCTCGAGTTGTAGCCAAAGTGACGTGCGAGTTGATCCACATTTTCTTCAAGGTCGGCTTTCATACCCCGCAACTTACGTTCGAGCTTTGCCATTCCGTCTTCAGACTGTTTCTTTTTGGATTCTTTAAGTGCGGTACGAATCTTAGCGCGTGCCTTTCCGGTCACCGTCATGCGCAACCACTCCTCGTTCGGCTTCTGGTTCTTATTGGTGATGACTTCGACCTGATCTCCGTTCTGAAGCTTGTAGCCCATCGGCACCAGCTTGTTGTTGATCTTGATCGCACTGGAGTGATAACCTACATCGGAGTGAATGGCAAATGCAAAATCGAGTGCCGTGGCCCCTTTCGGCATGACCTTCAGATCGCCTTTGGGCGTAAAGACATACAACTCCTCCGCATACAGGTTGGTGCGAAAATCACTGATAAACTCGAGTGCATCTTTGTGCGTCTCATCCAGCATTTCGCGGATATTGTCCAGCCAGTTTTCGTAGATATACTGCTGCGTATTGATGTTCTTATACTTCCAGTGCGCAGCAAAACCGCGTTCCGCAATTTCATCCATGCGCTGGGTGCGAATCTGAATTTCCACAAAACGCCCCTTAGGTCCGATCACAGTAGTATGGAGGGATTCATATCCGTTGGACTTCGGCGTAGTGATCCAATCTTTTAATCGCTCCGGAATCGGTTTGTGGATTTCCGTCAGGATACTATAGACCAGCCAGCAACTTGCTTTTTCTTTTTCAGGGGGTACATCCAGGATGATGCGGATGGCAAATAAATCATATACCTCCTCGAAAGGAATTTGCTTTTTCTTGAGTTTGTTGTGGATAGACGCAATGGATTTTGACCTGCCCACAATCTTATAATCAAAGTTTAATTCGGCGAGTTGCGCTTTTAGTGGTTTGATAAACTCTCGGATATATCGTTTTCGCTGCTGGTCCCCGATCATCAGTTTCTCTTCAATCTCCGCGTACGTTTCGGGTTCCTGGATTTTCAGGATGATGTCCTGAAATTCGGACTTGATATTATAGAGACCGAGGCGATGGGCGAGGGGAGAATAGATATAATCCGTTTCCGCAGCAATACTCAGCTGCTTGTGCTTAGGCATAGGTCCTATCGTCCGCATATTATGGAGTCGATCGGCTATTTTGATCAATACCACCCGGACATCATGGACAAGCGTGGATAAAACTTTCTTAAAATTTTCTGCCTGCTGTGATGGGGTATTGTAGAGACCATCCAGTTTGGTCAGACCATCCACGATGCGTCCAATTTTCTCGCCAAACTGCTCCCTGATTTCTTCGATCGTGACATCCGTATCTTCTACCACATCATGCAGGATCGCACAGATCGCGGCCGTGGGCCCCAGCCCGATCTCCTGTACGCATATTCGGGCGACTTCAATCGGATGGAAAAAATAAGGTTCACCACTTTTGCGACGTTGACGCGCATGGGCTTCGAGACCCAGTTCAAACGCTGCCTTCAGGTTTTTCTTGTCAGTCGCATCCAGTGGGGCAGGCAAAGCCTTCATTAACCTGCGGAATTCCTTCTGCAGCCCAGCTTGTTCAGTTTCGTTCAGGCCTGTGGCTATATGCGGCATAGATACACAAGTTACTAACAAAACTATACCAACTTAGTTATGTTATGACAATCCTGCGGAGCAAATGAAGATTACCGGAATTGAAGCAGGAATCTTTCAATAATTCCATACATTTGCAGCCGTTTTGAAGTATGCGGGTGTGGTGAAATTGGTAGACACGCTAGACTTAGGATCTAGTGCTGCAAGGCTTGGGGGTTCGAGTCCCTC
>JAUHXV010000054.1 GCA_030426765.1 Bacteroidia bacterium
CAGATCTGATAGTCAAGCTGGAGTTTGTTTCTTTTCTCCAGTTCCCTTCCCGACACATCGGCATCAGCACTAGAGACAGTGGCGCAGGAGCAAACTCCTGCATCGGCGTTGTCGAGTGTGCTCCTACTGTACAGCGGGATCGGAGAGCTTGTCCGCCGGCTTATCCAGAGGCCGAAGTGCCTTGGAAGGCGGATGCTCCAACAACTCAGCATCCAACAGTATGAGCATGTGGAAACAGGGATGCTGGAAGCACTCCTTTTCGTCCACAGCAGATTCCTCGCTCCGCTCGGAATGACAATCGGTTTTTTATAGAGGGGAGAGAAAGGCGGTGGCAGTGCCACCGCCTTTCTCTCTCAGTACCCACCAACGCTACGTCATTCCGACTGAAAGGAGGAATCTACTTTTCTGTATCCAGGGCAGATCTGATAGTCAAGCTGGAGTTTGTTTCTTTTCTCCAGTTCCCTTCCCGACACATCGGCATCAGCACTAGAGACAGTGGCGCAGGAGCAAACTCCTCCCGATCCCGACACTTCGGGACGGGATCGGCAATCTCGATCTAACCGAAATTCCCTATCATTGTTGGCTTGTTATTTGTTAAAAGCAAGCAGGAAGAAATCATTAATGACCCAATCTGAACAGCCACCCGATCTGATCATTTCCCTGTCCCACCATGCAGTGGGTCTGCAACTGTCCGGACACGCGGAAAAGGGCCGAACCGCCTGGTCCGCCCACTATCCGATCGAAGTCCTGTTTCAGGAAGATCAACTGGCCGGCGTCCTCGACCAGGCCCTGACAGAAAATCCCGTCCTCATGGACACCATGGAGCAGGTGGATGTCCTCTTTGTGGATTTCCCGCACCTGTACATCCCGCCTTCCCATACCGATGATACCCAATGGCGCCAGCTGGCCAACCGATACCTGCGCCACAGAGACGGCGACCAATGGGTGCAGGATCCGCTGAAAGACGATTCAATGATGACTTATCCCGTACCGGCAGTCATGGTCAACCTGATCAGCGAGTATTTTGCCAACCCCGGACACATGCATCTCTCGTCCGTCCTGTGGACCGCAATCACCCAAAATCTGTCTCCGGAGCAGAATGAAGGCAACCGACTATACTACTTCCTGCTGGGAAAAACACTGCTGATCCTGGGTGCTTCCGGCGACCAACTAACCTTCACTCGCGCATGCTACGCCCCGGAAAAAGAGGACTTACGCTATTATTGTATCGCTTACGACAGACTGATACAACCCGTTGAAAGCATGCAGGTTACGGTAGCTGATTTGCCGGTGGGGTATAAGCTGGATGCCTTGTCAGGCGTTAGGGTGAAAAGCTCGATTTCTCTTCCGGAGATACAAACGCTGATAGCCGGATACCGATCATGCGCATCATAGGCGGCAAGTGGAAAGGCCGTCGCCTCCAAATGCCTTCCGGCCAATGGCCCGTACGGCCCACCACAGACTTTGCCCGCGAGGCGCTCTTCAACGTATTAGACAACCGATTTGAATACGAGGCCTCCTCCGGTTTGGATCTGTTCGGCGGCACGGGCGTTCACTGTTTCGAACTGGCATCCCGTGGTTGCCGGGACATCACCTACGTCGATCGCAACCGAAAGAGTGTGGCCTTTATGAAGCGGATGGCAGAAGAGATGGAGTTTCCGTTAACGGCCGTAAGTGGCGATGTCCTGAAGTTTATCAAAAAGGCCGATAGGCAATGGGATTACATTTTTGCGGATCCTCCGTATGATATGGAGGTCGTCACCGAGTTTCCGGCTATTGTTCTTGAATCCGGAATTCTGGCGCCGGATGGTTTCTTTGTCCTCGAGCATGCTATACGCCATTCCTTCTCCCATGTATCCGGTTTTTTCGAGTCCCGAAAGTATGGGCAGAGCGTATTCAGCTTTTTTGTAGCAGGATCGTAACTTTGCCCCCCACACATGAAGGATATAATCAACGACATACAGATCGCTGTGGCAGAAGCAGTGAAAGAGATCTACAAGACGGACATCGCACCTGAAGACTTTCTGGTTAACCCAACGAAGAAAGAACACCAGGGCGATTATACCCTGGTGACCTTTGCCCTGGCGAAAGCCTTGCGTCAGGCTCCTCCGAAAATTGCAGCTGACCTGGGCGACTATCTGGCGACCGCACGACCCTGGATCAGCGATGTCGAAGTGATACAAGGATTTCTCAATATCTCACTGGGTGATGACTACTGGTCATCCCGCCTGGGAGAAATGAAGCGCGATCCCAATTTCTGGAAACCCGCTATGCCCAAGGAAAAGGTCATGGTGGAGTTTTCGTCCCCCAATACCAACAAACCCCTTCACCTGGGTCATATCCGAAACATCCTGTTGGGATGGTCTGTCAGTAAGATCTTTGAAGCCTGCGGTCACGAGGTGTTTAAAGTACAGATTGTCAACGACCGCGGAATTGCTATTTGCAAAAGCATGCTGGCCTGGATGAAATTCGGTAAGGACCAGACCCCCGAACAAGCCGGACGTAAGAGCGATCATTTTGTCGGGGACTGGTATGTGCGCTTTGAAACAGAATTTGTCAAAGAATACACGTTGTGGCAAAGTACCGATGAAGCAAAAGCAATTTTTGAAAAGCGCACGGATCGCGATCTGGATACTCCGGCCTTTTTCAAATCATATAAAAACAAGTATTTCAATACGATCAGTGCTCTCGGCAAAGAAGCCCGTGAATTGCTCCTGAAATGGGAAGCGCACGATGAAGAGACAATCGCCCTGTGGAAGAAAATGAACGGCTGGGTATACGCAGGATTTGATGAGACCTATCGGCAGCTCGGTGTTGACTTCGACAAACTTTACTACGAAAGTGAAACGTATGTCCTGGGTAAAGGGATTGTGGAAGAGGGGCTCCAAAAAGGCGTTTTTTATCAAAAGAACGATGGCTCCGTTTGGGTGGACCTGACTGACGACGGACTCGACCACAAGATCCTGCTGCGCAGCGATGGGACTTCTGTTTACATGACGCAGGACGTCGGTACCGCGCAGGTGCGGTACGATGAGTTTGGCGCAAAACGCATGACCTATGTGGTAGCCGATGAACAGAACTACCACTTCCAGGCGCTATTTGCGATCATGAAAAAACTTGGGGCTCCGTATGCAGATGGCCTGCATCACCTGTCATACGGTATGGTGGATCTGCCCGAAGGAAAAATGAAATCCAGAGAAGGCACAGTGGTCGATGCGGATGACCTTATGCGTACCGTCATCGATGAGGCCGGTGAAGCCGCCGCCGAACGTGAAGAAGTAGATGACGATATCATTAGAATGATTGGTATGGCGGCGCTGAAATTTTTCATCATAAAAGTGGATCCACGCAAGCGCATGACATTTGATCCGAAAGCGTCTGTGGATATGCACGGACAAACCGGGCCCTATATTCAGAATGCCTACGTGCGCATTCAGTCCATTCTGCGGAGAGCCGAAAGCAGCGATTCCGGGTATGCAGGTTATGTTGTGAATGAGGATGAAAAATTATTGCTCAATATGCTGGGACAGAGCGCGGGTATTATTGAAAATGCCGCCCGCGATTACAGCCCGGCCGTGATTGCCAATTACGCGTTTTCACTGGCAAAAGAATACCACCGATACTATCACGAAGTCCAGGTATTAAAAGCAGAATCAGAAGCCGCGAAAAACTTCAGGCTTCAGCTCATTGAAACCATCGGCGTCGTATTGAAAAATACAATGGACCTGCTGGGCATAGAAATGCCGGATCGTATGTAGAACGCATGGCTGTATGCGTTGTTAATTAAATCAGACACCTGAGATAAGAATTTATGGAAGAGACGAGATCATTGAATTTTATAGAAGAGTTTATTGAAGAAGATATTGCCAATGGCAAACATGCAGGCCGCGTGCATACACGCTTTCCGCCTGAGCCAAACGGCTTTCTGCATATCGGTCACGCCAAGGCCATCTGCATCAATTTTGAATTGGCTAAAAAATACGGAGGGAAAACCAACCTTCGCTTTGATGACACCAATCCGGCTACAGAAGAAACGATGTATGTAGACGCGATTCGCGATGACATTCGATGGTTGGGATACGACTGGGAGGATCGCGAGTATTACGCATCGGACTATTTCGATCAGTTGTATCAGTTTGCATTAAAACTGATTGACAAAGGACTGGCCTATGTCGATGACAGTACGGTAGATGAGATCGCCGATCAAAAAGGTACACCCACCACTCCGGGAAAGAATAGTCCGTTTCGCGATCGTACCGTGGAAGAAAACAGAGAGCTCTTTGTGCAAATGAAAGAAGGCGCGTTTCCCGACGGAAGTCGCGTATTGCGCGCCAAGGTAGATATGAGTTCGCCCAATATGCACATGCGCGATCCGGTGATCTACCGCATCAAACGGCAGGCACATCACCGCACCGGTGACAAATGGTGCATTTATCCGATGTATGATTTTGCCCATGGCCAAAGTGATAGTATTGAAGGTATTACGCATTCATTGTGTTCGCTGGAATTCCGACACCATCGCCCGTTATACGACTGGCTGATTGAGCAACTGGAAATCTTCCCCAGCCGACAGATTGAATTTGCCCGTATGAACGTCACCTATATGATCACGTCTAAGCGTCGCCTCATGCAACTGGTCAATGAAGGCCTGGTGACCGGATGGGATGATGCCCGAATGCCTACATTGCGAGGATTGCGACGCCGTGGATTTCCACCGGCTGCGATTCGTACGTTTTGTGACAAGGTGGGCGTGGCAAAGCGCGACAACTGGATTGAAGTGGAATTGCTTGAATCCTGCGTGCGCACGGAGCTTAATCAAACCGCACTCAGACGGATGGCCGTATTGGATCCGGTCAAACTCATTATTACCAATTATCCGGAAGGCCAAACTGAAATGCTTCCTTCTGAAAATAACCCGGAAGATGAAAATGCCGGCAATCGAGAAATGCCGTTTAGTCGTGAACTGTGGATCGAGCGCGATGACTTTATGATCGATCCGCCGAAGAAGTTTTTCCGACTCGCGCCGGGGGCTACCGTTCGACTTAAAAGTGCCTACATCATCACGTGCGAGAATGTAAAAACAAACGGAGAGACCGGAGAGGTGGAAGAAATCCACTGCTCTTATTACCCGGATTCTAAGAGCGGTTCCGATACCAGTGGCATAAAAGCCAAAGGAACTCTGCACTGGGTGAACGCTGCCACAGCTTTGGAGGGCGAAGTGCGCATGTACGAGCGATTGTTTACGACAGAAAACCCATTGGAAGAAGGAACGGATTTTCTCAGCAAGGTAAATGCGAATTCCCTCACTGTGATGGACAAAGTCAAATTGGAACCTGCTTTTGCGGAAGCGCAGCCGGGGGATTCATTTCAGTTTTTGCGACAGGGATATTTCACCAAAGATCAGGACTCGACGGAAGCACGTCCAGTGTTCAATCAAACTGTTTCGTTGAAGGAAGGGTGGAAGCCTAAGAACTAGAATAAGTCCTAAGTGATCAAAATCTATTTTGATCACTTATGAATCCATATCCAGACACATTTCTTGTTACTTTTTCCTTGACCTGTAGATGATAATTCTACAGGGACGTGTCCCGTAACCGATAGTGTCTACGGGATCGCCATCCTGCAATATTTAATTGCAGGACACGAAAAATTATCCGCCTGCGGCGGACTAGTCACGTAAAAACGTCTTTTATTTAATTTAGCAACACTACGATACTTTAAATGTGATATAGGCACAGATTTGTTACTTTTTTCACGTGTCCCGTAACCGATAGTGTCTACGGGATCGCCATCCTGCAATATTTTAATTGCAGGACACGAAAAAGTAACCAAAAAGTCTATGAATTATTTGTTCTTTTTTTCCGGAAAAAAGAACCAAAAACCTCGTCGCTGTAAAAACTCGCCTTCACCTCACAACATTTTTTAGGGCTTATTGCTTCCATTTGCATCCGTTTTCACACTCCCTTGTATTTCTGCTTGCGAACAGAAATACAAGCTAATCAGGGTGCTCAAACAGTTTACAGCGACAGGACTTTTCTAGTGGATATTGACTTTTCAATCCAATAAAAAATTTTCCCAAAGGGAAAAAATCGGTGCAATCTGCGTAATCAGTGATTCAAAATGGTGAGCGAGACGAATCGAATCCCAATTGACCTGATTCGCGAAAAGAGGCCATTTGGGAAGTCAAGTCCCCGCTGTTCGGCGGGAGTTACTGAAAGATTTTACTAGTTCTATTTTATGTTTTATGAAAAAATGGAACATGCGGTTGTAATCTAAATCGGCTGAAGAAGAACAATAATATGAATATCAGTACAATTCCTTATAGCCTATTCGGCTGTGAGGATTTGTCTTTTGTCAGAAACTCACAAACAACCCCATCCGCATCGGACTCATGGGGTCGTTGTCCATTTGTGTGCCGAAATGAAAGGAGAGATCTTCGTTGATGTCAAACTCTTTCAGGTGTGCATTGACAAAGGCATCAATCCCATTGGCGATCCATACCAATGAAAAGACAACGATCGAAGTTTGCTTGTTGGTGTTGGCCTGATCCCTGAGGAGTTTCAGTCGGTTTGGATCAGTAATTCCCTCATAATCTTTGCAATCAAAATGATCAGGAAATGTATAGGGTTCGCCATCGATACTTGCTTTATACGCATCACTCAGGCACTGGTATTCTTTTGTATTTTTGATCACGAGATATCCCATTCCTCCGACCGCTCCCCATACGAAAGGAACGCGCAGATAACTCTTGTTGTAGATCTGTCCTGAACCGGGAATGACCAGACTCATCAACATTGATTTTCCGGGCTTTCCGCTGAAGATAGATCCCTTTTTTTGTTTGATGACAATGCTGTCCTGTGTTGTGTTTTTTGTTTGAAGAGAATCAGAAAAAGTCTGCCCTGATGCCTGTGTAGTCAGACAGCAAAACCCAAGAAAAAGCCATACACGCAAAAGTATTCTCATGCCTTTTGTCTTAACGAAATTCCTGCACTATTCATTATCGTCAATCGACTCAAGGAGTTCAAGCAGATAGTTGAGTTCCCGGTCGGTTTTAAAAGGAATCCGGATGTCCCCACTGCCGTCAGCTTTGTATTGCAGGTCCACCTTGACACCGAGCCAGCTTCGGAGTTGTTGTTCGATATGCCGTATGTCAGCAGATTTTTGTGACGTTGCTTTTGAAGGAGACGATTTCGTTTTTCCGGAATCATTTGACCGGTCCTGGTATTTACTGATCAGTTTTTCAGCTTCGCGTACACTCAGTCCTTTAGAGGTGATCTCTCCCAGCACCATGAGTTGTGAACTGATCTCTTCCAGTCCGGCGATCGCTTTTGCATGCCCCATACTGATCGAATCGGTCCGAAGCGCTTGTTGCACTTGCGGCGGAAGTTTGAGTAGTCGCAGAAAGTTGGTCACCGTACTGCGCTGTTTCCCGACGCGTTGGGATAGTTCTTCATGCGTCAGGCTGCATTCGTCAATCAGGCGCTGTAAGCTGAATGCCATTTCCATCGCGTTGAGATCGGCGCGCTGGATATTTTCCACAATCGCCATTTCCAGCATGCCCTGGTCATCGGCAATACGGATATAAGCCGGTATGGTTTTCAATCCGGCCATTTGTGCAGCACGCCAGCGACGTTCTCCTGCGATAAGCTGATACTGCCCTTCATGCAGTCGTCTGAGAGTGAGCGGTTGGATGATGCCGTGTGTTCGGATAGACTGCGCTAGTTCTTCAAGTGCTGTTTCATCAAAATCGGTTCTGGGCTGGTAGGGATTAGTTTCAATGGCGTCTACCGGAACTTCCATTGTCTCTCTCGACAGTTCCTGCAATTCGCTGCCTGTAGGGGCGGTGCCCCTTTCCTCAATATTGGTCAGCAAGGCGCGGATGCCTTTACCGATCTGCATTTTGTTCGTTTCTTTTGCCATTCGGTTGTACCTCGGTTTATGTGTATGGAATACACGTTGACGAAGAATAGTTCATATGTATTTTGTACCGCAGCCGGTGATCACAAGAACGTCTGACGGTCCCTGACTATGCTTCTACGGTATCCTGATTTAATTTGAGAAATTCCATCGCCAGTTGCATAAAATTAAGACTTCCGGTGCTGGCAGCATCATACATGATGACGGGAGCTTTCATGCTCGGTGACTCACTGATTTTGCTGTTGCGATGGATGATCGTATCAAACAAAGGATCAGTCAGGCTTTGACGCACTTCTTCCAGGATCATATTGGCGAGCCGCAACCGGCTGTCGTACATAGTCATCACGATACCTTCAATTTTCAGTTCGGGATTCAGGTGCTCTCTGACCAGGTCGATAGTGTTTTTCAGTTTTTGCAATCCTTCCAGCGCATAGATTTCTGTCTGAATCGGAATGATGACCGCGTCGGCGGCCGTCAGGGCATTGACAGCCAGCAAACCCAGACTGGGCATGCAGTCGATAATGATATAATCATAGTCATCTCGTACCTGTTCGAGCACCTGGCGCAATGTATATTCTCTGCGCATCCGGGAGACGAGCTCCAGTTCAGCGCCTACCAGATCGATATGCGAGGGCAGGATCGACAAGTTAGGCGTTTGGGTGGGCACAATGGCCTCTTTGGCCGCCATCTGGTTGATCATGCAGTCGTAGATCGTGGGTTGTCCGGGTGTAGTTTCAATGCCCAGCCCGGAGGTGCAATTGGCCTGCGGATCGGCATCGACGAGCAGGATTTTCTTCTCGAGGATCGCCAGGCAGGCACCCATGTTGATGGCGGTTGTAGTCTTTCCGACTCCTCCTTTCTGATTGGCTATGGCGATGATTTTTCCCAAAATGTACTTGCTCGATTGTGTTTGGCATCTGAAGGTGCGTAAATTGTCCTTCTTCCCGGGCATTTGACTGCCGGGGGGCAAAAATACAGCTATTGCCAGAACAATTCGCGGTTTGTGCCTGTATTAAAACGTATTAATGCCTAGTCTATGATCACCGTAATTCAGGCGACCAACCGTCCTGACAGCAATTCCGAGTTTGTTTCCCGCCAGATCGACGAGCTGCTGAAAAAAAATTCGAATGAAGAGATTGGCCATATCAGCATGACTGATATGCCTCCGGAAATTCTGGCTGCGTCTTCCTATGAGGCCGAACATATCCCGGAGGCGCTGCAGCATATGCAGGATCAATATATGATCCCGGCGTCTCGATTTATCTGGTTGCTGCCGGAGTATAACGGGAGTTTTCCCGGCGTGCTCAAGCTTTTCATAGACGCCGTATCGGTCAGAAAGTATGATGAGACTTTCCGTCACAAAAAGTCCATGCTGATCGGCATCGCCACAGGCCGTGCCGGCAATCTGCGGGGCATGGATCATCTCTCGGGGATTTTAATTCACATGAAATCGATTGTATACCCGAGATTATTACCGATCAGCCGGGTCAATGAGCTCATGGACGAAGAGGGGAGGATCAATCACGGGCCAACGCTTAGGACCCTGGAGGATCATTTGAAAGGATTTATCGCTTTCTGAATCAGGGTTTTACATGACTCCAGAGGTGTATGGAGTAATGGATTCTACTGATTTTAAAAACTATTTTAATATGTTGGGAATTTTCACCTATTTCCTGCGTTTCTTTGCAGTGTGAAATAGAAGCTTTACTTCTTTTTCAGGTTAGTCAAATCTCTTTTTATCAACCTAATTTAAATTATGAAAAGTACTAAATTGTTTATCCTGGGCTTATTTGTTTCTTTAGCCTGGATCGCTTGTAAAAATGAAACATCTACTACTGATGCCACTGAAGCTACTGAAGAGGCTGTAGAAGCTCCTTTTGCTGCTACTCAGGCTGAATTGGCTTCAAACCTTGAAGGTTTAACCAAAGGGGTAACCCAGAAGATTACAGAGTTGGAAGCATCGCTGGCATCTGCACTCGATGAAAGCGCTAAGACCAAAATCAACGAGGAGTTGGCTAAATACAAAGACTTTCAAACAAAACTTTCAGAGGTCAGCCAGAAAATAGCTTCTGCTACTGAAGATACGTGGAATGAGGCTCAGGAAGAAGCTACCGCTTTACATTATGATGTGAAAACTGCCCTCTCAGGCATGGAAGCTAATCTTGAAAAAGCGGGTCAAATATCTAACCAATAAGACCCGGTTTTTAGACCGAATCAATTGAAAAAACCGCCTCAGGGCGGTTTTTTTTTGCCCTTTTCTGAAATCCAGGTGGCTTCATATGATTAAAGTGTTGTTCCAGGAAGATTGTTGCAATTTCTACAAAAACAGATAGATATACATATTATTTCCTGTCTTTTTAGGTTGGCAATCAGCATGGTGCCGGCTTGCAGGCGGAAAATTAGATCGTCAAAAACTGGCCTGTTGGATTCTTACATAAAAAGCAAGAATGAGTTGATGTATATTTGCTCCCGCACAGGTTTTGAGGGGCACAATTCAGAAGACATGCAGCATTATTTCGTGATTTTTGCAGAATCTATCTAAAGTCTGATAATCAATTTGTTATATTTGTCCCCCCCGATGTGTAAAGAATTAATCAATTTATGGAAGTATTGTCAAGCCCTATGAGTAAAGATGAAGAAATGATCAAAAACGTTTTAGATTCATGGGTAGCCCGAAATGGGTATTCTGATGTGCAGGCCAATATCGAAGGGTATGACACGCCATCAGGGCTCAGCAATATGGACAATGAGGACGTCCTCGTGCCGGATATTGTAGCCATGAAGCGCTCCGGAAAATGGTATATCGAGGTGGTCAAAAAAGATGGTGACGCCGAGCGCACCGTCAGCAAATGGAAACTCCTCAGCATCCTGGGCAAAAACAAAGGCGGTGGATTGATTCTCATCGCGCCATCCGGCAATTATGCCTTTGCTGATCGCCTGACCAAAAAGCACGATATTGATGTGAAGATTGTAAAGTTTTCTCCTTCATAGGCTGAGCATCAGCTCACCAAAAAAAAGGCAGCATCGACCGATGCTGCCTTTTTTATTTTGCACGTCATGCAGAATGAGTTAAAGCGTTTTCAGCAACGCCTCTTCCAGGTTATTTCTCGGATTGACAGCCGCTACTTTTCCATCGCGGTCAATCAGGAAGGTGCGGGGTATGCTGCTTACACCATATTCTTTTGCAGCCTTGGTATCCCATTTCGTCAATTCACTTACATGGTATGGCCAGGCCAACTGATCTTTTTCGATGGCTTTCACCCAGTTTTTCTTGGATTGTTCAAGGCCTTGCGCGAGTTGTTCCTCACTCGTATATCTTGCTTTGGATCGGTTGTCAATTCCATCCAGGGAAACACTGAAGACGGTAAAGCCTTTGTCTTTATACTTGTGATATACCTCCACGACATGTGGATTGGCACGACGGCATGGACCACACCAGGAAGCCCAGAAGTCAATCAGCACCACCTGGCCTTTGAGATCTGAGAGTGAGTAAGTTTTACCATCCGGACTGTCGAGCGTGATGTCCGGAGCCGGCATGCCTACCTCAATTTTTTCCTTCCGCTGATTGCTTTGCGCAGCGACCTCGAGGTTGTTGGCAAACGCCACATAACCGGCAGTGTATTCATGCTCCGGATATTTGGCAGCCAGTGCGGCGGCAGCTTTCTGATGCACTTCATAAAAACCGGCCTGATTGCCAAAAGCATTGATGGCCATTTGCATACCTGCCATCGGATACGGTGTGTTATTGATATAGTCTTTAATATCGTTGACATTGATTTTTCCGGTAGCCAGTAGGTTCATAGCCTGCATAAAATCAGAGGCACTTTCGGATCCAAGTACAGCTATATTATAGCTCTTCATGTCTTCCAGCGTTCCTTTGACTGATAAGTTGGCTGAGACATCTTCGATCACCATAAAAATATTTCCCGCACCGACACGTACGCGGTAAATCGCCGGTGTGAGGGATTCTTCCAGGCTGATGGAAAAATTTCCATCGCCATCTGTTTTAGATTGGCCAAGTAGCGTAGTATTGTTATTAGGGCCCATTCGATCGAAATAGACATTCATATTCATCGCATCGGAAATCGTGCCGGTGATATTGGTACCCTTGGAAGAAATCGCACCGCAGGAAGCGATGGCGATGACGGTAAGAATAAACAGTCCTAAAGAAATGTTTTTCATATTCATAACATCAGAAAATTTTATTGATCCAATATGTTTGATAATGCATTTTGATATTTATCAGTCCATTGATCGAGCTCTCCGAAACCAGTGCCATCCACAGTGATTGTCGAACCACCTGTAGTTCCTAAACGTTGGAATGCAATGCCTTGTTCAGTCAACAGCGCTTCCGTGGCTTCCAGATGCTGATCATTGACTGTAATCACAACTCTTGATTGACTTTCACTAAAAAGGAAAACATCTTTCCTAACATCAGCAGGCAGGGAAATCGAAAAGCCGATGGATTCCGCCATAGCACTTTCCAAAAGACTGATAAATAATCCGCCTTCAGAAATATCATGCGCGCTCGAAATAAGTGCGCCATTGATGAGTTGTGTCAGTGTTTCATGCACCTTAAATTCAGTATCCAGATCAAATTCCGGACACGGTGTCAGCTTCTTTCCTAAAATCTCACGGACATATAATGAACCATCAATGTTAGAAGGAGACGGTCCGATCACCAGAATGTGATCACCGGAAGCCTTGAAGGATAGAGTAGTGCGATGCGCAGGTTTTTCCACCAATCCAACCATCCCGATCGTGGGCGTCGGAAACACAGGTTCGGTACGATCCTTTATCACCGACTGATTATAAAAACTTACGTTACCACCAGTCACCGGTGTATTGTACTTGCGGCAAGCTTCGCCCATACCTTTGATGGCGTTGACAAACTGATAATACACTTCCGGGTTGTACGGATTGCCAAAGTTCAGGCAGTTGGTAACACCAAGCGGGAGTCCACCCGAACATCGGATATTACGTGCGGCTTCCGAAACGGCAATTAATGCTCCCTGATATGGGTCAGCATGCACATAGGCACTATTGCAATCCACCGTAACAGCCAAGGATTTTTCAGAATCCTTAAGGCGAATCACCGTCGCATCTGAAGGATCATTGGTATTGGTATTCCCGGTGCGAACGGTATGATCATACTGTTCGTATACCCATTTTTTAGAAGCAATATTGGGAGAGACTGTAATCTTCTCGGCGATTGAAACTAACTCATGATCACTCACCGGCTCCGGCATAAACGAAGCGATATCATCCATATATTTCGGACGGGAAAATTCTCTGTCGTAAACAGGCGCACCACCTCCCAGCACCAAGGCATGAGCAGGAACGTCCGCTACTTTTTCACCATGTCTGAAAAATTCAATCCGCCCGGTATCGGTGACTTCACCAATTTCCGAACACTCGAGATCCCACTTGTCGAAGATGGCCTGTATTTCTTTTTCTCTGCCTTTTTTCACGACAACAAGCATGCGCTCCTGGCTTTCGGAAAGCAGAATTTCCCAGGCATGCATATTCTCCTGACGCGTGGGAACAAGATCGAGGTTGATCGTCATGCCCGTTCCGGACTTTGCGCTCATTTCAGAGGTGGAACAGGTAATCCCCGCCGCGCCCATGTCCTGCATACCGACCACGGCTCCGGTAGTGATAATTTCAAGGCTCGCCTCAAGCAATAATTTTTCCTGGAATGGATCGCCCACCTGAACAGCCGGTAAGTCCTCCGCTGAATCTTCGGTCAGGTCGGCAGAAGCGAATGTCGCGCCGTGGATACCATCTCTTCCGGTCGCTGAGCCCACGATGAAGACCGGATTGCCGGGTCCGTCGGCACATGCAGAGATCGTTTCGCCAACTTTAACGACGCCCACGGACATCGCGTTGACCAGGATGTTTTGCTGGTAGCTGGGATCAAAATAAACCTCGCCACCCACGGTAGGCACGCCAAGGCAGTTGCCATAATCACCGATGCCGCTGACGACCCCTTTAATCAGGTGGCGCATATGCGGATGATTGGGATCGCCAAAGCGCAGCGAGTTCAACGCCGCAATCGGACGAGCGCCCATCGTAAAAATATCTCTGTGAATCCCTCCAACGCCGGTAGCCGCTCCCTGATAAGGTTCGAGAGCAGAAGGGTGGTTATGCGATTCGATTTTAAAAGCACAGGCTTCACCATCGCCGATATCCATCAGTCCGGCGTTTTCTTCGCCCGCAGCTACCAGCAGGCGGCCTCCTTCTCTGGGGAGAGTTTTCAGGTATTTGATGGAGTTTTTATAGGAGCAGTGCTCGCTCCACATCACCGAAAAAATGCTGACTTCCGTAAAATTGGGCGTTCGACCCATCACAGAGCAGATTTCCTCAAATTCTGCCTTTGTCAATCCGAGTTTTTCCGCTACTTCAAAATCGACGGTTTGTTCAGTTTCCAGCATAACGATTCATATAAGCCGCAAAAGTAATATAAGTTGTCGACTCAGGAAAACGCATGGGGCTGAGAGCGTAGAGCTGAGAGCGTAGAGCTGAGGGCGAAGGGCGTGAGGCATGGTGCATGGAGCAAGGAGCATGGGGCGATGGGGTATTTTCTTAGTGAACGGTTAAAAGATAACGGTAAACGGAGAGACTTAACTGCGTCTCTGCGTCACTGCGCGAGATTCTAATAAACTGCACATGCACCACCAAGGCGTAAAGCGAAGGGAATCTGTGATAGGTCATGCGCTTAAGCGCTACCAGGACATTTTGATCTCTCTAAATTCCCCTTTCAATGCATTGAAAGGCTACCATTCATGGAATCTAAATTCCCTTTTGGTAAAGATTACATATCACAGATCACCCTTTGGTCGCCGTAGCTTTAGCGAAGGAGACCCATCACCCCATCACCCCATCACTCTATCACTCTATCACTCCATGCCCCATGCCCCATGCTCCTTGCCCCATGCTCCTTGCCCCATGCTCCATGCCCCTCACTTGATAATAATCGCATCAATCTCATTCTCCCTCACCAGTTGGTTGAACGCAGGGATCATTTCAGTTTTTATCATTTCGTATCGGGTCAGTTCGGCATCGATGCGTTGTTCCATTTCTGCTTTCACAGCCATCGCCTGATCCGTGGGCGGAAAATCACCATTGCCGACGATTGAGCTGACGTAACCGATTTTATTCGTGAGGCGAACCGGGTAGTTAAGCGGATCCTGGGGACTCTTGCTTTTCGTTTGGTACAATGCCTCTTCAATTTCAGTGAGTACGCTGTCGATCTTTTCGATCTCAGCAGTCAGCACAGTGTCTTCAGAAATGCGTGTTTTATAATTCATCAATTGCGAACGAATATCTCGCATCTCGATGATGGCTTCGTGTGCCTCCGTGATCTTATCACGTATCTCCATGGCAAACGCAAGGTAGTTTTGGTAATCGTCATCTGTCGCCGCTGCCCTCGGGTCTTTGACGACCTCAAATGTTCTGCTGATCAGTGTATCGCGATAACTCACATCCATGCGATACGTCCCGGGGATAGCCATCGGACCGGACATATTGGCTGCCCATAGTACCATGCCATCAAAAGATTTAGCGGGTGCATACCTGAGGTTCCAGTTGAGTTTATTCATGCCCTGCTGAGGTTTGATCTGATACGCTTTTTCTATATGATCCGTGGCGTATGAAGCGATAGTATCGCCCTGTGATGAAAAGAAGGTCAGACTCAACTCTTCATTTTCATCCAAAGAATCAGGCAGGTGATAAAACACCATGACACCGCCCGGATAGTTAGTACCGGCTGTCAGACTCTTATCCGCATATCCTGTCATTCGGTACGCATCCGCTGGTTGATACACATGATAGGATTCAGTCTGCGAATTATTAAGTTGGTGAAGCTGATGCAACTCATCCAATACCCAGAAACTCCGTCCCTGCGTAGCGGCAATAAGGTTGTTGTTTTTAATAGCAAGATCCGTGATCGGTACCACCGGCAGGTTGAGCTGAAGGGGTTGCCAGTGAGCGCCATCGTCAAAACTGACGTACATACCGGATTCAGTTCCCGCATACAGGATGCCTTGTTTCTCCGGATCCGATCTCAAGACTCGGGTAAAATGGGTAGGATTAATTCCGTTGGTGATCAGCTCCCACGATTCACCATAATTTTTTGTTTTGAACAAGTAGGGTTTGTAATCACCGGACTTGTACATCGTCGCCGCGATATAACATCCGCCATCCGAATGCGGATCAGGTTCAATGCTGTTTACCTGTATCCATTCCGGCATATTTTGGGGCGTGACATCGGTCCAGTTTTTTCCACCATCTTTTGATACATGAACCAGGCCATCATCACTACCTGTCCACAACAAATCTTTAACCCGTGGACTTTCAGCCGCAGCGAAAATGGTGCAGTAGTATTCCACCGATGTATTGTCTTTTGTAATCGGCCCACCCGAAGGTCCCAGTTTGGTAGAGTCATTATGCGTAAGATCCGGACTGATCGTTGTCCATGATTGTCCTTCATTCGTCGTCACATGAAGATGATTGGAGGCCGCATATAATTTTTTAGGATCATGCGGTGAATAGAAAATCGGGAAGTTCCACTGAAAGCGGTATTTCGCACCTTCGGCACCATGCCCCAGCGTCATATCCGGCCACACATCCACACCCCGCGATTTATCTGTTTTGTGATCCAGTCGTTCGATCACGCCGAGGTAACATCCACCATACACGATATCATTATCGAGCGGATCAATGGCGAGATAGCCGCATTCGCAACCCGCTGAAGACTCCCAGTCATCTTCCCCAATCGCACCCCCGTTTTTACGATGTGTAATTCGTACGGTACTATTGTCCTGTTGACCACCATACACCCGGTATGGAAAATGATTGTCCGTAGTGACGCGATAAAATTGTGCCGTCGGCTGATTGTGATAGGTAGACCAGTGCTGGCCTCCGTCATAGCTCACCTGCGCGCCGCCATCATCACCGATGATCATGCGTTGCGGATCATTTGGATCGATCCATAAATCGTGGTGATCCCCATGACTTGCATAATGTGTGGAAAAGGAATTTCCGCCATCCGTGGATTTATGGTAAGCCACATTCACGACATAAACTGTTTCTTCCGATTGCGGGTCTGCATAGATCCTCGAGTAGTACCACGCACGTTGTCGAAGATTCGCATCACTGTTTACCTTTTTCCAGGTTTTTCCTGCATCATCAGAGCGAAAAACACCGCCGTTTGCATTTTCAATAATCGCCCAAACGCGATGGCTGTTGACCGGGCTGACGGTGACTCCGGAGATGCCCCACATCCCTTCAGGCAGACCTTTGTTACCGGAAATATTCTCCCATGTTTCCCCGCCGTCTTTACTTTTCCAAAGAGCTGAACCTTCACCTCCACTACTTAATTCATACGGATTGCGACGCACCTTCCAGGTAGAGGCATAGAGTATTCGTGCATTGTTGGGATCGATGATCAGGTCGACAGCTCCTGCACCTGCATTAACAAACAAAGTTTGTTTCCATGTTTTTCCGCCATCGACACTTTTATAAACACCGCGTTGATTTGTGTCTTTGAATAAATCCCCGAGCACAGCCGCATACACGATATCGGGATTGTCAGGGTGCACCCGAATGCGCGGTATGTGGTAGGATGAGTCGAGACCAATGTGCTCCCACGTTTCTCCGGCATCCGTCGTACGCCACATGCCATATCCGTAAGACACATTTCCTCTTACAGTTTGTTCGCCACCCCCGACGTAGATGACATTGTGATCAGAAGGGGCTACTTCCACAGCACCGATACTGCCTCCGAAAAATCCATCTGAAATATTCTGCCATGATTGTCCACCGTCGAGTGTCTTCCATACACCACCTCCGGTCGAACCGAAGTAATAGAGATTGGGTTTGCCTTCCACGCCAGTTACGGTAGCGGATCGCCCGCCTCTGAATGGCCCGATGCACCTCCATTCGATACCTTTAAACAATGCGGTGTCCATGGGTGTATATACTGGTGCAGAAGAAGATTTTTTATTTCTCTGTGCTTGCCCGGGGATCACAAAAAAGAGGAATGAGAGTGCAATCAGAAGATTTCGTAAGTGCATTTGCTGTGGATTAATATTTTTAGGGCTGAAAAATAGACAAATAAGCATGAAAGAAGAACAACCGGTGGCGAATCCGGAAGTGCCGTCAGTATTGAAAGTAGACTTAACGATTCAGGAGCATTGGCTCAATACTTTGCTGGACAAACAAAAAATGGTCATTCCGGTCAATGATCAGTATAGCCTGAAAAATATTTCCGTTGAACTGACGGATGGAAAAGTAAGCCTTAAAGCAGAGATCGTCGAAAAACCGAATTCCTTTATTTTACTGGATTGCCTGCCGATCTGGAATACGTACGAACAACGATTTTATATTCAGGAAATTGAGATAAAGACAGACAGTAAGAATCTTTTAATCAAAAGTGCAGGTTGGATCGCCAACACCTTTATGGGCGCTAAACTGGATGAGAAAATCGAAGCTGCTGCCAATGAATTGTTTGCCTTAAAGAAAAAACAGCTGATTCAGAATGGTCTACCTATTCCGCTTCCGGATGGGAAAGGGCAAGCCGATGTACAGTCACTCTTTATTGAGGATATGAAATTCTATACCCATAAGGTGGTTGCAAAAGTATCGCTTGGCGGTCAACTGCATATTCAGCTAGGAGACGAGAGTATACTGGTAAACGGGTAAAATAAAATGGTTTACAACCGCAGGCTGATGCGATGTACACCCGGCCGGTATTCTTTAAAAATGATGTGTTCGATTTCCGTAAGGTGCTTTGGGTTGTTGACAAAATCAATGTCCTCGACATCCACAATAACGATCGGGTAGGAGGGCTGACTGTAGAAAAATTCGAAATACGAATCCTGGATATTTTTTAAATACTTCGTGGTGATATTCGATTCATACGACCGATCGCGCATGTCGATTTGTTGTAGCAACTTTTCAGGGGTGCGATGCAGGTAGATTAATAATTCGGGATTTGGCGAAGCGGCATTGAGGATATTAAATAGTCGTTGAAACAGTCGGTATTCCTTTTCATCGAGATTCTTTCTCGCAAATATTAAGGTCTTCCAAAACGAATAATCCGCCAGGGTGAAGTCGAAAAACAAATCTTTCTGAATGGAAATATCAGAGAGTTGTTTGTGGCGTTCCGCCATAAAAAACAATTCTACGGTAAAAGCGTACCGTTCAGGATTCTGGTAGAAAAAAGGAAGGAATGGATTGTCGTCAAACTCTTCCAGCACCAGTTGAACAGGATGCGCTTGCGCAAGGAGGTGGCATAAACTGGTTTTGCCAGAGCCAATATTCCCTTCTATGCAGATGTATTTATACGGCGTTTTCCTGCTCATCAAAATTGAAAATATACACTTCGCCATGATCCCGGCTTTCCCCGTATAACTCATCGATCGGCTTTTGAAGCACAGGATGTATGAGATCCGGCGCGATCTCCATCAGCGGGACCAGGGCGAAATTGCGTTGATGGAAGAGCGGATGTGGAATGTCGAGTTCAGGTAAATGGACCACTTCTTTTCCACATAATAAAATATCGATATCGATGGTCCGGGCATGCCATTTTTCGGAGGGTTGGCGGCCAACTTTTGTCTCGATTCTTTTGAGGACCTGCAGCATTTCAGCGGGTGGAATAGAGGATCGAACCTCAAGTGCCTGATTTAAAAACCAGGGTTGGTCTTCTATACCCCAGGGTTGCGTTTCATACACAGTACTCGCTTTCAGAATTTCTCCTGCCTCAGCGCCGATCTGTTTCCGAGCTGCAGCCAGCGTGGCGATCCGGTCGCCCAGATTTCCACCGATGATTAAATGATAAATGCGCTTCTTCATGGGGGGTGTCAGCGGATTGATATAGTCGTTCCTCTATAACGAAAGTAGATTATTTTTTACCGATCAACGACTTTTAAAGCTATTTAAAATAAGGGATGTTGGATAACTTATTCATAATTAAGTTAATATATAATTTTGAATAACAGAAGAGGGTATTTTGAACCAATTTGAAAACCGCAGACCTTGTGCTTTTCAACGTGCTGAATACCTCAACACTCAGGATCGAATTCGATTTCGCAGCCGCCAGGACATCGGATAGTGATTTTTCCATCCCTGACCAGTCCATTTCGCCCAACCCAGATATGTGCCTTCAAATGCCATGACATACCATCCCTTGTGCTGTCCTGCCGGCAGCGTGGTGGCATCGCGTTCGAGAAAGTCTAATGCGGTTTCAACGGTCAGGTCAATGACAGCGAAATTATCTGAAAACATCCTCGAAGTCGCCAGTGTATGTGCAGGCACAAAATCTTTCCCTTTCAGGGAGCCCGCAGTGACCGCCACATGAGCACGAGGGAGGTATTCCAGAAGTTCATTGGCTTTAGGCACGGCCGCAAGACTGATCAACCCGTTCTGATCATCGGATTTTCTAACCAGACATGCTTCTCGTGAGGACAGGTGCGCGGTCAGCCATTTGGGAACAGTTTCAAAAAACTGTTTTTGTTTTCCCTTTTTACGACTTACATCGTCATCAGTCTCGGTTCGTTTGAGGACAGCAATAAATAATCCTTCACCGCGAAGCTTATGCGGGTAAAGCTGATAGCCAGAACTGCCTGCTTCATTGAGTGTAGTTATGCCCCAGTTTTCTGGGAAGGAAACGGTTACGGATTCGAGATGATATTGGTTTTGAAAACCCACCACATTGAGCATGTTTTCTTCCGGGCTGTACGAACAGGTTGAATAGATCAGGTAGCCATCTTTGTGTAATGCGCGAAAAGCCCCTCCGGTAATTTCTTTTTGCATCTGTGAACAGGATTCTACCAGAGACTGACTCCATTGATTGAGCGCTTCGGCCTCTTTGCGCATCATACCTTCCCCCGCACATGGTGCATCGACGAGAATAATATCTGCAAATGGAGTTCGAAATGCAGAAGCGGGTTCGGCGGCAACAAACGTATTTATATATCCCGCTTTAACAAGATTTTCATACAAGATCGATCGTCTTGTTCCGACTACTTCATTGGCGAGCAACACATCTTCAGCCCCAAGGTGTTTGGCAAGGATGCCTGTTTTGCCACCCGGCGCTGCGCACATATCCATCCATATCCTTGGTTTTGGTAAAAACGTTAATTGGTTCAGGACGTAATCCAGCACCATAGACGATGCTTCCTGCACATAATACGCGCCGCCGTGCCAGTGCGGATCCTGGGAAAACAGAGGCCTGTCCTGCAGATAATACCCGGTATCGCACCATGGAATTTTTGTCGCGTGTTGAAAAGGCAGCCTTCCTTTCTGATGGTGCAATCGGATGCTGGTGACCGGAGGCTGAGTAAGGGCCTGGAAAAACAATTCAGCTTCTTCTCCGAGCTGCTTTTTCATCCGCTGCACGAAGGCATCCGGAAGCGCTGTCATAATCCCTTTATTTTTTTATGCAGCATACCGCCTTTCGCAAACATCTGATCGACTCTTTTTGTCACATCAGGATCGGTTTCCAACACAGGTGCGTGATGGGGTTTGATACGCGCATCAATGATGAGAGGTGCCTCACATGTCCAGTGCTTTTCAACAAATTTTGAGTTGACCCCATACAGGTCTTTAGCTGGCTGGGATCGAGTGAACGTGGCCCAGATGAAATTGTTGAGGTGTGCACACATCCATGCACTGTCCTCTGTGAGAATCCACAAGGGCCAGGCATTCATGTCTTTACCACGCAAGGTGTTTTTGAGTTCTTCTAATTCTTTTTCTGCTTTCTCACCACTCGTGTATGAAGCAAAGGAAACAGCGATGACACCGGGTATAACCATGCGGATTTCGCGACAGGAATCTGGCAGGGAAAGATTGTTCGGAAGCTCAGAACCGAGGGTCCGAATTTCAGGTCCGCGTGCTGCCACTACAAGCTTCGAACCGCTATTCCAACCATCACCGCTGTAGTCGAGTGTGTCGATCGTGGTGCGCGTCTGAAAATGAAGGTCGCGATGCAAGTCTATCCGACTCAGGATGTGCTGGAAAAAATCACTGATCTGATGGGTATTCAGGTTGGGGTTGTCTTCATCACAAGCGATAAATAAATACTTGGCCAAAGAAGTCTGCCCCTTTCCGAGCAGGTGATTGGCAATGGTCAGCAACTCCTCAGGAACGGGTTCACGGAAAGGCATGTAGCGCTCTTTTCCAATCGCCAGTAACAACGGATGTACACCCGCGGCATCGACCGCATGCACTTCCTTCAGCCCGGGAAATTCCGCGGGAGCAAGCGGCTCAACCAACTGATGGATCAGCCATCCAAAATAACTATCCTCCTGTGGAGGGCGACCCACGACAGTAAAGTGCCAAAGCGGATTCGGGCGATGGTAAATATCTCTGATTTCTAAAACAGGAAATTCATGTTGCAAACTATAATACCCAAGATGATCACCAAATGGACCTTCGGGTTTTGTATCATTCTTGCGAATCACACCGGTGATACAAAAGTCTGCATCCGCAGAGATGACAAAACCTTTGTGCCAGAAATAACGGAATCGCCGGCCATTGAGCAGACCGGCAAAAGTGACCTCACTCAGTCCTTCCGGCAGGGGCATGATGGCCGCAAACGAATGCGATGGCGGTCCGCCTACAAAGATGGAAACTTTGAATTCCTCTGGAGAAGTATTGTATAACGTATGGTGTACACCGATGCCGCGATGCAGTTGGTAATGCATACCGGCTTCTTCATTTGGAACGTACGCATTGCCGCTTAGCTGGATCCGGTACATCCCGATATTGGACTGCATGATACGCGTTTCATTGGGCGGAAGGCTCATCACCTGGGGTAGTGTGATAAAGGCACCGCCGTCTTTGGGCCAGCTGATGATCTGAGGGAGTTGATCTAATTTTGTGGTTTGCCGTATAATGGATTTATTCCATTTCGTTTTGAGCGGTAATCCGCGCAGAGCAGTGAACGGAGCGGTGAGAAACTTCATTGGATGACGCATGACCACAGACGGATCTGCTTTCAGCGCAATGAGCTTGCTGACTTGTTCGAGCTGGTGTCTGAAGAGATAGGCAGTTCGTTCTTTCGTGCCATATAGATTTGAAACAGCCTGAAACGGGCTGCCTTTTACTTTTTCAAATAAAAGTGCAGGACCGGAAACCTCAAAAACTCTTCGGTGTATTTCAGCCATCTCCAGGTTAGGATCTACTTCGCCTTCAATGCGTAATAAGTCCTGGTCCGGTAGATCTTGTATTGCCTGTCTTAAAGAATGGTATGACAAAACAGCGGCTAAATTTAAAGCGTAAAGAAAAAGTCAGTTTGCATGCAATTCACTTGCGTTTACAAACCTACAGTAAAGCAACTAAATCTTTTGCTCTGATCTAAAGAATCGACGTTTTCGTATATGACCTTCTTCATATTACATGTTTTAATATTACATTTCATACTTGTTAGGGATATTTCAAATTGAGAAGGAATTGTACAGATGTTCTGATTCTTGTGCTTTAGCTTGAGTCAATTTTGAATAAAACCCTCTATGTCATCGATTCAAAAGAGATTAAATCGACCAGTAAAATCTGCCAGCAGAACCCGCTGTACAGCGGGAGTTTGACCTCTTGAATGCCCACTTTTCGCGAATCAGGTCAATTGGGAGTAGATTCGCCTCGTCCAGATGTCTGAATCACTGATTAAGCGGATTTCGCCGATTACACCGATATATTTTCCTAATGGGAAAAAATTTATGCGAGGTTTTGTAAAACTCTTTCCAACAGAATAATCCTGTCGCTCTAAATTGTCTGAGCACCCGAATCAGCTTGTATTTCTGCTCGCCCACTAGCCTAAGTGCTAAAGGGGCCGCAAGCAGAAATACAAGGAAGTGTGAAAATGGATGCAAATGGAAGCAAAACGCCTGAGAAGGAATGTGAGGCAAAGGTGAGTTTTTAGAGCGACGAGGTTTTTGGTTCTTTTTTCCGGTGTAGTTTCAACAAATAAGTGCAACAAGGTATAAAAAACTAAAGCGAGAAAAATCCCGCTTTAGTGAGCTAAATAGCTAAACTTTGTCTTG
>JAUHXV010000129.1 GCA_030426765.1 Bacteroidia bacterium
ACAGAACGCCCCTTCAGGGCTTTTTACTTTTCAACAATAACAGAAGGCGAAGAATGTCACAAATTATTATTCCTTTCTGCCGTTCCGCCTTTTAATCGCCGTAGCTTTAGCGAAGGAGATCCATGCCTTCCACCGCGGGTAAGCCCCCCGGGATTTTTGTAGCGAAGCGAAGAAAAACAGGGGTCAGGGGTTGCGCCGTTCCACCGATCACCCTTTGGTCGCCATAGCTTTAGCGGAGGAGACCTGTGGTCGCCGAAGCTTCAGCGAAGGAGACTCTTAGTCGCCAAAGTTTTAGCGGAGGAGATAATCCCTTGAGCTTGATTTTTTATTTGCCTGCACAATCCCCGCGTTAAAACGCGGGGCAGTTTTCATAAAAAGGAATGATTTCTGCCTGGATGGTCATGCGCTTGAGCGCGACCTGTAATTTCTAAATTGTCAGGATTTCCTTTAAAAGTATTGAAAGGCTACCATTCATGGAATACAATCTCCCTTGTAGCACTGATCACGCAGGAGAAAATCACCACTCACCACTCACCACTCACCAATACTTCACATCATCGACTTCCCGGGAATCAACCTCATCCCCTGAGCTGTGATCACAGAAGCAGATGCATTATCACCGAGCGGCATGATGGAAGCTGAACCAGCATCTCCGTCTTTGTTAAACGCCACCATCTTGACATTGAAGTTGACATTCTTTTTGCCTCCGTTGACGTAAAAGATGCGTTCGATCACCTCTTCGCACGCTATTTGCGGGCTTTTGCCGGCACGCATCTTTTCGACCAGCAGAAACGAACCACAAGTGCGAATAAGTTCTTCACCCCGTCCTGTTGCCCCGGCAGCACCGACTTCATTGTCCACAAAGAGGCCGGCACCAATGATCGGCGAGTCACCTATGCGACCGTGAATTTTTCCAAAGAGACCACTGGTCGTCGTGATCCCCGCAACATCTCCTTCCGAACCCATACCGAGGACATTGATCGTTCCGCCTTTTCTGAATTTTTTATAATCACCATCAGGTGGGGGCAACCAGTCATCATTATCGCTTAGGTTTTCTTTCCATTCCAACCACGTGAGACGAGCGTTTTCTGTCAGCAGATTTTCTTCCGGAAATCCATGCGCTTTGGCAAAAGCAAGTGCTCCCGCCCCTACGATCATCGAATGATCCGTACGTTCCATCACGAGACGAGCAACAGAACAAGCTTTCTTGATATTTTCGAGAGAAGCCACGCTTCCACAGTTATATGTCGGGCCATACATAATCGAAGCATCCAATGAAACCACACCTCGTTCGTCAGGCAATCCACCATAACCCACGGAAGTATCTTCCGGGTCGAGCTCTACAACATTTGATCCGGCTTCAATTGCATCGAGGATACTGTTTGTCTCCTTAAATTTAGCCCAGGCAGGTTCGAGGACTTTTTTACCCCAGCTTTCCCCGCGACTGCACATCACCAGTGGTGAGGCTGCAGTTGTCGGGACATAACTACTGTCGCGGTTCAGGATTTTGTGGAGCACAGGAAGGCTTATGCCCATCATACCGAGGGATTGCAGGAAATCACGTCTTTTTGTCATCGTTCGGATGTATTCAGGGGTGAGAAAATTATTCTTGTAGACTATTCGGATTCATACCCGGTTGGTAGAGTATAAAACCAGTTTCTTCTTTTTCTTGATCGACCATGTCTTTGACATCCTGCAGAAGTTGTTTCGCGTCAAAGATGATCCCGTCTTTGATCGTATACTTCACGCCACCGACACGCTCAACAATATTATCCTCACTGAGTCGAATCGCACCGGTGCCGTACAGGCATTTTAAGTTCTTCAATGGATTGGCCTCTATGATGATGAGATCCGCCAGTTTGCCTTCTTCCACACTGCCAATTTCTTTGTCCATGCCCAGCGCTTCAGCGCCATGTAGGGTAGCCGCGCGAATCACCTCAAGGGGATGAAAGCCTGCTTCTCTCAATAATTCGAGTTCGCGGATGTACGCGAAACCATACAATTGAAAAATAAAACCGGAATCAGAACCGGCCGTCACGCGTCCACCTTTGTTTTTGTAGGCGTTGACAAACTGCATCCAGAGCCGGTAGTTCTCCCGCCAGTTTACTTCTTCTTCCGTGCCCCAGTAGTGCCAGTAAGAACCATGGGATATTTTGCTCGGCTGAAAAAACATCCACAACTTGGGCATCGTGTATATTTCGTGCCATTCAGCTCGTCTTGCTCTGTGCAGGTCTCTGCTCGCTTCGTAAATATTAAATGTGGGATCGAGCGTAAAATCCAGAGACAGCAATTCATCCATGACCTTGTACCAGTGATCGGAATGGGGTGGTGCAGCCTGTTGCCATAGCCTTCCGGCTTCGGCAAAACGATCCTGCTCATTGCGATAATTGTAATCGGGCGGATAGTCCTGAATTCTACGGTCTTCAAAAAGGGCTTCGGGCAGTCCGTACCAATGTTCCATCGAGGTCAGGCCACTACGCGCACTGTGCAGTACATTCCATCGTGCCACATCGAGTTGTGCGTGATGGCAGGTTGAGCGCAATCCCAGTTTTTTATTTTCATCCAGGGCAGCCGCCATCACTTCAGGCGCCGCGCCGAAAAACTTTATGCCGTCTGCACCTTTTAGTGCATTGTTTTTCACCCAGGTGCGTGCACCTTCGGCATCCGTAATCGCTTCGTCATTGCCCATACCAAAACCGGTGTAGGCGAAAATGCGCGGTGCCGTGATGGTGTTATTTTTACTTTTTTCTTTTTCCTCCAGCACCCAGTCCAGACCGTTAAACGAACCGGGTTCACGGATGGTGGTGATGCCATGTGCCATCCAAAGCTTATACACATATTCAGCATCTGCTCCCTGCGCACGACCTCCAATGTGCCCATGCATATCGACAAATCCGGGGAGCGCATACATACCGGAAGCGTCGAGTTCGAAACCATTTTCTTTTAACCGGGGACGATCAGAAGAATCTATTGCAACACCCGGATAGCCGACAGCCACAATGCGTTTGATTCGATTGCCTTCGATCACGATATCCATCGGGCCGACAGGCGGCGAACCGGTTCCATCAATCAGGGTGATGCCGCGAATGATCAGTTGCGGAAAAGGGCCTTCGCCTTCTGTCCGGTCAGGCGCGTGTTTTACCTGCGCGAAAAGAGGAGTTAGGCAAAATGCCAGCACCACAACAAGGAAACATACTCTCGCAGTCATCATCAGTTCGTTTGACAACAAGGTATGAAAAAAAAGAGCCCGGAAGCTTCCGGGCTCTTTTGTATTCAATTGATTTGGGTAAATCCTATTTTATTTGCCGGAAAGCTCGGCGACGAGTCGATCGGCTTTGTAAATATAGCGAAGTGCAGCGACAATTCCACCCGCATGCACAGCTACCGTACGATTATTTTTTTCATCGTAAATAAACTTACCGGGTAAGGATTCAATGTTACCATCAAATACTAACCCTACAACTTCTTTATTTACGTTGATAATCGGGCTTCCGGAGTTGCCTCCGATAATGTCGGCTGTAGAAATAAAATTCATCGGCGCACTCAACAGATCCATAGGCGGATTTTTCCATTTTTCAGGAAGTGACCATGGCCATGCACCATCATTGGAAGCATAGCGGTCATACAATCCGAAGTAGGTTGTTTTGACAGGCGCAGTCGTTCCGTTGTACTCATACCCGCGAACCACACCATCAGAAATTCTGAGCGTAAAGGTGGCATCAGGAGGAAGGTTGTCCCCAAACACATTAAATGCTTCACCGGCAACTTTGGCACCCAACTCTCTTCTCTCAGCACCTGTTGCAACAAACGCATCGCGGGCATCAGAAAATTCAGCCACCATCAATTGCGCCGCATTAATTAGCTCGTCCTTTGAGTTGATAAATTTCTTTGGATTCTTATCAAGCATTTTTGACAGCTCCTTTTCATTGGCAAACACGGATTTGGTCAGAATCTCTTTCGCAGCCACTTCCGGTGTGCGACCATCCAGAATGGTTTTGAGATACTCATCATCCGCTTGCGCGAATTTGTTCAGTTCAGTCAGTACCATAGTAAAGGACTCGATCTCTTTCGGGTCATTGACGATTGCAGTAGCATCCATCAGCGTCTTTCTCATGCCTTCGAGTTCAGGATCTTCAGCATTTTC
>JAUHXV010000003.1 GCA_030426765.1 Bacteroidia bacterium
AATACGACTTACTGGTGAGTGACTTTTTAGACGTGGAATGGTATGATGGGAATCCGTGGCTGGGTGGCGAACAAATCTTCAATCCTTCGGCGACCAACCTGGAAAATGTCGTGCAGTTGTGGGCACTTGTCGATGATTTTGATTGCCAGAATATCGTGCAGATCCCGCTTGTCATATACCCGGATCCGGATATCGACTCGATCCCGCCGATTGTCATCTGTGCCGGAGAGAGTATCGAGTTACAAGCCCTCGATATCGTAGATGCGGGCAACAGCATGGCTACCTATACTTTCCACTCAAGTCTTCCACCGGATTCCTCCAATATGCTGAATCCCTTATCCTTTATGCCGGAAGATTCGACGGTGATCTTTTTACTGGCCAGTGCCGAACAATGCTTTGACACGATTCCGATAGAAGTATTTGTCGAAGACTATCCTGACTTCACGCTGGAAGGCCTTCCTTGCGATTTGTTGCTGGAGACCTTTACAGTGCTGTTTACCAGTTCCGCAGACTCCATTTATGCAAGCGTTGGCAGTGTGGTGAATAACGCAATGGGACAGGATTCGATCAAAGGAATCCCAAACAATACCGATCTGACGATTGAAGTACTCAACTCGAGTGGATTGTGCAATGATACGTTCTACATCACTGCCCCCAATTGCGATTGTCCGTTTATCAATCAACCCACGACCTCTTCTTCCCTGCATGCGATATGTGAGGACGAAGCGATTCCTGTGATGTCGGTGAGTGTGGATGCGGGTCTTCAGGCCAACTGGTATTCGGTCCCGAGTGGCGGTGTACCTGTTTTGCAAAACAGCCTGACGTTCCAGCCTGCCGTTGCCGTGAATGCGACCTACTATGTGGAGGCCATTGATCCGCTGACCAACTGCTACAGTGTCCGTACGCCTATCAGCCTGGTGGTACATCCCCTGGCGATACTGGTTCCTTCGCCCGACCCCGTGGTTTGTTTTGATGAAGTGTTCAACCTGAACACCTTTGTTCCGACGGTACAAAATGGCGTGTCCGGTTCAGGCCAGTGGTTTGAATTGCTGACCAATCAACCCGCCTCCGGCGTGGTGGTTCCCCAGAACGGAGAATCCTGGTACTACGTTTTCACAACAAGCGCCGGAGCTTGTTTGAGTCGCGATACCATCACCGCAACAGTCAACCCACTACCGGATATCGACTTGTTTGATATCATATGCGACGATGTGGCGTTGACCTATCAGTTGTCCTTTACATGTGATGCAGATGTCGTGCTGACAAGCAATGGCGGGACACTCGTTCAGGTACCGGCGACAGATACCTTCCACCTGGAAGACATTCCTTTTGACACCGATATACAATTTGATTTAGAATATACCGCTACCGGATGTACGGCTTCATTCTTACTCCCGGCACCGGACTGCAGCTGTCCGTCACTTTTACAGAGCACCAGTTTTGACGGATGCTCCGAGCAGGGTGATATCGATCTGTCGCAGTTTGAAGGACCGGGCGTCATGGGTACATGGGAGATCGTGTCCGTTCCGGCCGGAGCGAATCCGGCGACAGTCAGCGGCAGTAATTTCCTGGGCTTTCAGAAAGACGCAGGATTGTACGAACTGCTGTTTATTAGAAATGTAATCCTCAACAATTGTGTGGACTCCGCTTATTTTGAACTCTCCCTTGCGCGGTCACCATTTGCGGATGCGGGGGTAGATGCTACCGTGTGTGCACCGGATGCGATCAGTCTTTCGGGACAGGCCGGTGGAGACAATGTTGTGTTCAGCTGGCAAACAAACGGATCAGGAACCATAGATAATGCAAATGCATTGGTGACTTCCTACACACCCACGATGGCCGATATTGTGAGCGGATCGGTGAATTTCACCTTAACAGCAACGGATCAGACCGGACTGTGTCCGCCCGTGAGCGAGACCATCACGATCACCATCGACGGAAGTGCATATTATATACTCAATGCGGGCAGCCAGATCTATTGTGATACCCTTGACCAGTTGATCGATCTGGATCCGCTCATTTCATTCGGTACAACATCCGGTGAGTGGTTTTTCCCGGATACAGTCAGCGCACCTGTGACCGGATCGAGTCAGATCAATCCGTCTACCCTGGAACCGGGGAGTTATACCATTTTCTATACGACAAACAACGCGGTGGCACCGTGTACAAATGATACTACAGGGGTCAATTTGATCATAGAGAATTGCGCATGTCCTTCCGTAGCGATTTCTACGCCGGGACAAAGACTGTGTAGTGAGTCCGATATGCTTAATCTGACTACCCTGCAGATCACAGGTGAAAGCGGTACGTGGTCAATTGCGAATGCCCCTGCGGGTGGCTCACCCGCCGTGATCACCGGAAATCAGTTTGTCACGTCGAATTCTGATTTTGGGATATATACGATCCGGTTTACACTAAACAATCCCATGGCGGGATGTCCGGATTTCTCAGAAGTGAATCTTGAGGTTGTACAGACGCCGCAGATCACGTTGATATCGAAAGGCTGCGCGGATGATCTGCAGAGTTGGGAAGCGATCATATCCACCAATGGTCCTGTGCCGACGTCAAATGCCGGAACTATCGTGCCCATCGGGGTGAATCAGTACAGTATTGAAGGTATTGCGCTAAATACATCCATCTTGGTCACAGCCACCGGAACAGGCGGATTGTGTGCGAAAGAACTGAATATCACCAATCCGGATTGCGATTGTACGCTGGATATTGGGAATCTGCCTTTGCAGGTGGAATTATGTCCGGATGAAACGGTGACCCTGGAAGCCACGGTACTTGATCCGAAAGGAAATGTGACTTCGTTTTGGGTGGTGGACAATGACAGTTTGTACCAGAATACATATGTGGTAACTGAAGCCGGAAGCTATGCGTTTGTCGCAATCGATGACTTAGGGTGTCGCGCTTCGCAAACGGTGGAAGTGCACTACTATACGGAGATGATCATTGGAGTGAGTTGGACGGATGTCAACTGTCCGGGAGATCAGGATGGTACGATTGTGATCCAGGATGTGATGGGAGGAACAGGGCCGTATACAGTAACTGTCAATGGAGGTGCAGTACAGACGATCAGTAGTTTTCCGCATATCATCGCGTCGTTAGGTGCAGGTAGCTATCAGATAGAAATAACCGATGCGTCAAATTGTAGGACCGATGCATCGGTGCAGATCCAATCGGCCAGCACCGAATCATTGTCGCTTGGTCCGGATCAGACGATTTTAGTAGGCGATAGTATTTTGATCAGCCCGTCGATCAGCTTTGATCCGGATACCTTCTACTGGCTGGGCAATGAATCCCTGTTGCTGGATCCGGAGATGTTAAGCAATTGGATTCAGCCGGAAACGAATCAGGCGTATGAGTTGGTTGCCATTGATGCCAACGGATGTGTGTATCGCTCGGATATCATGATCCGTGTGTTGTTGTCCAGTAGTATATATGTGCCGAATGTGTTTTCGCCAAACCGGGATGGTGTGAATGATGTGATCGAACCGATGGCGGATCCATCAGTGACGGAGATCACGCATTTTGCGATCTACAATCGGTGGGGAGAATTGATCTATCAGGTGGAAAATGTGCTGCCTAATCAGGGCTTAGCGGTTTGGGATGGAACAATGAATGGAGAAGCCTTACAGCCCGGAGTGTATGTGTATCGAGTGGGGGCGATTAATAAACGAGGGGATGAAATTAATCTCGCAGGGGATATTACCTTATTGCGATAACGTATATGAGAGAAATTTGAGCTTTAGTTTTGGATACAAAAAAGCCGAAGGATAAACTTCGGCTTTTTTTATGTACGAAATGAAGTCAATCATTTTTAGTAATCACTACTTAAGTCTGATCTGAAATTCACAAGTTCATCGTACGTTTTGCTGCGATCAACGCATTTGCTGATGTCTTCTACAAAACGGTCATAGGCACCTTCGCCATGTATTTCATCAAAGTCTTCCTGAAAAGTGATGGGCTCATCAAAAAATGCGAGGTTTTCCATGCCCAGTTCAGTCACTACATGGGGTCCTTCAGACATCCCAAAACGCCAGTACATGCGGAAGGATGCATTGTATCCTTTGGCCTTCATGACGTCAACAACATCGCTCATCAAAGCTTTAAAACGTTTTCCACCGCCTGGAAGAAGTGTAGAATTGCGCCATCGCATGGTGGAAAAGTTTTCAGCACCTTCCGGAGCGTACACAATGTCCTTGTCCGCTCTCCAGTAAATGGTTTCACCTAGCGGCTCTGCGAGTTCCAGCACTTTTCTCCAATGGGTATTGTGTGCTTCACTGGATGGGCGACCTTCCATGTCGGTAAACGTCATAGGGCCCATAGCCAGCTCGTAAGTGCCTGAGTAAGGTCCGGTTCTCTTTTCAAAAATGCCTGTTTTGTAAGGAGATTCATTGTGAAACTTCTTGTTGTGTTCAGCCAGGGCTTTTTCAAAAGCTTCTTCCTGTCCGGCTTTGGCTTTGAAATGGTGACACTCCCATTGCTGGTAATCGGTTTGTGCCTGCACTACGAAAGCTGTCCCGAGTACGGCAATCAAAATTAATAGTAGGTTTTTCATAAATTATTTGGTTTTGGATGAAATAATCAATTTCGCCAAAAACCGGGTCGACAAACAGTTGAGTCCGATTTCAGGAGGACATGAAACTGTTTTGATGGGGCCAGGTTATTTGGGGTGCCTCACACTTAAAAGTATAAAATTTTACAAGAATCTTACCGACTGGTACCAGAGCCTGTTGCAGAATAGGCCATCAAAAGAAGTTTAATAGCAGTCACTTACAAAGGATCAATGAAGATGGTTATACCTGAATTGATTGAAATAGGATAGCTTTGGGGCTCCGTAAGGAAATCACGCAAATCCTGAAAAAATGGTTTTTGCTACTACATAGTATGTGGGTCTAGGCGGGGCACGATACCTTAACGAGTCGTGTATCGAAATCATTTATTCAAGCCCGGAATGGGTGCGTTTTCATGACTGAATCACTGAAAAAATTTATTTGCAACCTATCCCTTACCCAGGTGGTCTGGTTGCTGATCCTGGCGTCTGGTACAGCGTTTTTGCTCAATCTGAATGCCGTCCCCTTTATTGGAGATGAGGGGATACGCACCCTGGTGGCTTTCGAGATGACTACCTCAGGCAATTATATTGTACCTACACAGTTTGGAGAGCCTTACTTTAATAAGCCACCGCTGTACAATTGGTTTATTATCGTTTCGTCAACCCTTTTCGGTGGATATGGTGAGTGGCCCTCAAGGATGACTACCTTGGTCTTCCTTGGACTTTTTGCCTGGTCTGCGTATCATTTTACGCGTTTGAAAACGGATCGCATCACGGCCATTACAATGGCATTTATGCTCCTCACGAGTGGTCGGATTTTATTCTGGGACAGCATGCTGGCGCTAATTGATATCTGCTTCTCCTGGATCATTTATGTGAATTTTATGGTCCTGTATTTCTATGGCAAGGAAGGGCGATGGCAGCGAATGTTTTTACTATCCTACCTGCTGTTTTCCGTTGCGTTTCTCCTGAAAGGCTTTCCCGCGCTAGTCTTCCAGGGCATTTCAATGCTGGTGGCACTATATTTTCACAAAGCCCTCAAGTCAAAACTTTTCAGTGCCGCTCATTGGATCGGTATCGGTATTGGGGTGATCCCTTTAGTAGTGTACTATCTGCTTTACGCATCACATGTAAGTATGGAGCAGGTAGTCAGTATTTTGTTTGAACAGTCTATCCAGCGCACACCTGTGCGATTTACGATTTGGGAAACAGTCGTCCATTTTTTTGCTTTTCCATTCGAGCAGATATATCATTTTTTACCATGGTCATTGTTAGTGTTGGTGGGATTGCATCCGAGGGTCCGGGCATGGATCAGAGAAGATGCGTTTATGCGCTTTAATTTCTGGATGCTTATGGCCAACCTCCCTGTGTATTGGGTATCTGTGGAAGTATATCCGCGTTACCTGCTCATGTTTATTCCGCTATTCAATATTATAACCTATCTGGGTGTCCAACAGCTCAATACGATCCGTCCACGGTATTGGAATATAATCCGATGGTTGTTTCTGGTCATCACCCTTTGTTCGCTTGTGAGCATTACATTTATGCGTTTTGTTCCGCTGGTTCGGGATTTACCCTTTCTAAATGCAGTTTGGATTTGTGGTACTATAGCAATGGCTTTTGGCCTGGCAGGAATCGTCTACGATAAAACGCGTCTGTTTTTGTGGTTTGTGTTTGCAGTCCTTGTGACTCGCTCCGTGTTTAATATGGTCGTGCTTCCGATCCGGGCAGCTGAGCATGATAAAACTCCGCCCAAAATAGAATGTCAGCGGATAGGAGAGAAGTATGCTGATGAAACATTGTACCTTTACAAGCATTCCAATCTCAATGAAGTGACCAGGGCCTATGCATCGATATACACCAATCAAATCATTCACAGAGCGAGTGAAGCTACTGATACTTCAGCCCTGTATCTCGTGCAAAAAGACATCTATCCGGACATACAGGGCATCCGGGTTGATTCGATGGTTGGGGTAGGAGGTCGCGTGTTTGTGCTCATGCGATCCCCTGAAGAAAACCCTGCGGAATAGGGCGGACACGAAATTATGGAATCTACGCTGTCGTAAACTATTTTCATTGAAACTACAATTGCCAAAAATAAATCTGCCAAGACCCGTTAAGGTCTTTTTAAAGCTGACCATCTCCGCGGTGATCATCTACCTGGTATTGACCAAGATAGATGAGGGCCTGCTTTTGGAAGTGGTGAAGGAGGCTAACTGGTGGTGGGTGATCTGGGCAATATTGTGGTTCGTTTTTTCGAAGATCATCTCCGCTTTTCGCTTCAATACGATACTGAAAGCAGAGGATGTGGATCTTTCCACAAAGGACAATCTCAGACTTTACTGGTTATGCATGTACTATAACCTTTTGTTGCCCGGAGGCATCAGTGGCGATGGGTATAAGATTAAAGTACTGATGGATTGGTTTGGCAAACCCTTTAAGCGGATGTTTACGGTAACCTTAGTAGATCGGTTGTCAGGACTTATCGCCTTGGGTCAGATTAGTGTCGTGTTGATTTTATATGTTGCAGATTCCGGGATATACTGGGCGATCGCACTGGGAGCTTTATTGGTAAGTTTTGCTTTGGGTTGGTATATTTTTAAATGGGCCGGTGGGAAACTGGCCGGCGTTTGGCTTCAAACCTCTTTCCAGTCACTGGGCGTGCAGGGATCGCAAGCGCTGGCTACCCTTGGACTCGTTTTTGCACTTGGGCACGGGCAACATTGGGCGGAGTACATCATACTCTTCCTGGTTTCCTCGGTGATGGCGATGATCCCGATTACCATAGGTGGGGCCGGAGCTCGTGAACTCACCTTTTTATACGGGGCGCAGTTTCTCGACATCCAGGCTGAGAAGGCGGTGGCAATTGCCTTCTTATTCTATATCATTTCTTCTGCGGTATCCTTCTTCGGTATTGTGTACAGTTTTAATAAAGAGCGAGTGTTTAAAATGGCCTCGGTAAAGAAATCGAGTGAATAGCCGAAAACACGAGCCCTTCAGGTGTTAGGTGAGCAAGATGGCATAGCCAAATCCAAATTCCTTAGAGAACGAATGAGTTAAACAACGCAAGAAGGTTTCGGGGATTCACATGATCAAATCGAACGAGAATAAATGAGTATTTTGCCGCCAGGAATTAACGTATTCCCCTGCGCTGTTTCGCCTTTGATGGTTAAGTGGCATATTACGTAACCATATAAAAGGTTGAAAATCAGCATGAAAAGTTTGTCAGTAATTACCGATCCTCAGTATCAGCCCCGCGATAGTTTTACCCGTTATGAACGATTCTGGTTGCAGTTTATGAATGATGAGCGCGATCTCCCGTTCATTCATTTGCTGACGCGCATCCATCTGATTGTTTTGCCCTGGGCGATTCTGTTTTTTACCCCTTTGTTTCAAGGCATATACTGGTGGTTGATGTACATACCCTATGCGTATGTGGCTCAATCCTACTTCAAAGGTCGTTTTGGATTGATGTTTCATTGTATCTGTCACCGGCCTATGTTTAAAAAGAAGTACGCCTGGATGCACAAATACATTACCTGGTGCGTGGCTCCTTTTTTTGGCAATACCCCGGAGACATATTTCGCCCATCACATTATAATGCATCACGTTGAAAACAATCAGGAGGATGATGCCAGCAGTACGCTTAAGTATCAACGAGACTGTCCGGTTGAGTTTTCAAAATACTTTGGTCGGTTTATACTCATGGGCATTGTGGATACTTTTATGTACCTGTTTCGACGCAAACGTAAAAAAGTGTATACCCGTTTTACACTGGGAGAAATATCGTTTTATGTGTTTTGTTTTGCAATGTGCTTTGTTAACTTTCGAGCGACACTTATGATATTTATTGTGCCAGTCATTTATGCCCGACTCATCATGATGATGGGCAATTGGACGCAGCATAGTTTTATTGATAAGGATAACCCGGAAGGACACTTTAGTAGTGTCTTTAACTGTATAAATAATGTCTACAACCAGAATTGCTGGAATGATGGTTACCATAGTATTCATCACCTCAATCCCGGGCTGCATTACACAGAAATACCCGGCGTCTTTTTAAAGAATAAAGAAAACTTCGTTAAGCACAAAACGTTCATCTTTGATGGAATTCACTATTTGCATGTTTTCTTTTGGCTAATGACCAAACAATACAATCGGCTGGCAGAAAATCTGGTTAATATTGACAATACGTTCAGCAGTCAACATGAGGCAGAATGTCTGCTTAGAGAAAGAGTGATGAAAATTACGTAAGTGCTGAGGGGTATTAAATTCTGCACATTGTTGAATGGTCCGAGATGCGATTAAATGTATTGATGCTAATCTGATTTTCACCTAATTTTTGATTTGTTAATGGAATGAATCCGTATTTCGTCCTTATATTATTAAGTGTACTGGTCATCTTCTCCTACCTTTTTGATATGGTGTCCCGTCGGACTCGGGTTCCTTCTGTGCTCTTATTGCTGGTCCTGGGAAGTGTGTTACGGTATGTTTCGATTTATCTCAATCTTCCGATCTATAAGTTTACGACCATACTCCCCCTTCTGGGAACCGTCGGATTGATTCTGATTGTATTCGAAGGTGCATTGGAACTAAAGTTTGAGCCTAGTAAAGCCAAACTGATACGAAGCACCTTTGTGGCGGCCTTGTTTCTGTTGTGCCTGACCTCAGTAGGGATTGCGGGATTGTTTTATTACTTTTTGGAAGCTCCCTTTCAGCGATGTCTGCTTAATGCGATTCCGTTTAGCGTGATTAGCTCGGCCATCGCCATTCCCTCCGTGACATCTTTGTTTACGGACAAGAAGGAATTTATTATTTACGAGTCCTCTTTCTCGGATATCCTTGGGATTATGTTGTTCAATCTCATTCTGATGAATGAAACGATTGACGCAAGTATGATCGGAGAATTCGGTGTACAGGTATTGATCGTTTCGGTGATTTCTCTTATATCGTGCTTTGGGTTCCTGTTTATCATGGGGCGAATGAAACATCATGTTAAATTCTTCCTCATCATATCCGCTCTGATTCTGGTATATGCGGTGGGAAAGCAATTTCATCTTTCAACCCTAATCGTCGTATTGGCATTCGGTCTTTTTCTCGAAAACAGTGAACTGATTGCAAAGCGGTTGTCCACCCTCCCTTTGCTTGGGAAAGTGGAATCCATTATGATCTATCCTTCTCTGCGTACAGACCTGAAGGGGTTGCATCAGTTGACAGCCGAAAGTGCTTTTTTACTCCGCACATTTTTCTTTCTGGTTTTCGGATACTCCTTGGAGATAGGTGAGTTGATGCAATCTTCCGTGTTCTTCTTTGGATCACTTACCTTACTGGTCGTGTATTTATTGCGCTGGATTTATCTGGCGGTGATTGTAAAAGCGCACCTGTGGCCGGAACTGGTGATTTCCCCGCGTGGATTGATTTCTGTATTGTTGTTTTTGTCTATTCCAAAAGATAAACTTGTGGGCGACTTTATGTCCGGATTACTTTTATTTATCATTCTTGCCTCAGGGCTTCTGATGACGATCGGCCTGATTGCCACAGGGAAGTTGCCCACGGAGTCGGGAGATGAGTAGCAAGATCGAATGCGTCCGAGTGAGGTAGGGTATGCACAGTTTTACTGAAGAGGTTTGACCTTTGAACCTTCCCCTGGTCAACACAATTTCCCACGTTTTAGCCTGGCTTAAATTGAAAAATACGTCAAAGCAAGCCCGGCACTTCCCAATAGCACCAGCAGAATGATTTTTAAGGCTTTCTTTCGATCCTTGTTCAATTTAGTTTCGTCTGTCACTTTAACCCTTTTACCGGAAATACTGAAGACGCCAAATGCTCCGTACAGCAAACAAAATTTTTGGTTAGCCTGCAGAAAACCGGAAAACAAAAAGAGGGCTGGAATAAAAACGACCAATCGGGTGACAGGAGGAAGATGCAGCAGTTCAATGCCGGCGATCACCAGGATTACTCCTGCAAGCCCTGCGTATCCCATTCGAATTCGTTTTTTGGTCTCCGAAGCACCAATGTTGCATTGACCCGGGATATACTTTTGTGCAATGGTGTGCTTTGTCATGGAGGACTCATGAGATCTGGAAAAGCAATATTTGGCTTCTTTATTGTGTTCAGAACATTCTGGTAAGTGTCCAATTAAATTACTTAAGCGTTGCAGAAATTGAAATGTCCGCATTTAACACTTTGCTCACAGGGCATTCGGCCTTCGCCTTTTGAGCGCATTCCTGAAACTTCGCGTCATCAATGCCCGGTACTGAAGCTGAAACTTCAAGCTGACTATGGGTAATCGATCCCGCTTCGATCGTGATACTGCATTTCGTATCTATTTGAGAAGGTGTGAATCCAGCTTCACCAAGCACAAAACTCAATTTCATAGAAAAACATCCGGCATGCGCGGCAGCGATGAGCTCTTCCGGATTTGTCCCCGGTTCATCTTCAAAACGTGTACGGAAACCATATCGGTCGGTATTCAGAATACCGGATTTAGTGGTCATGGTTCCTTTCCCTTCTTTTCCTGATCCTGTCCAGGTAGCGGTAGCTGATCTTTTCATGTTGTAAGTGGTATTTAAAAGTTTACTTCGGTGTAGGTCAAATATAACCTGATAATCGACGTATTGTTTTATGAACCCATGAAATCCGGACTTTTTAATGCTCAGGTAAGCTAGCAGTAGAACAACAGGTACTGGCTGTATAGGTGGGAAGTGTTTCGATTCCTGTTTTTCACTCAATATGTCGATATTTCGGACTTGATATATCATTCAAGAGCGATTATTCTAAGGACTGTCAAGTATGGGGAGACCAGCCTGATCGTCGATATGTATACGGAGCAAAAAGGACATCAGACCTTTATCGTCAACAGTGTGCGCAAAAGCAAGGCCATGACACCGGCGGCATTGCTACAGCTTATGACTTTAGTGGATATAGTCGGGTATCATCATGATCACAGGAAAATTAATCGCATCAAGGAAATCCGTCTGAATCATGCCTGGCAAAGCATCCCTTTCGACATGAGAAAGTCCGCCGTCATCACGTGTGTAGCAGAGATGTGCGCGAAATGTATCACCACCGCTGAGCCGTATCCCGAACTTTTTTCCTTTCTCCACAGAAATCTTTCTGCCTTTGACAAACCGGATTCATTTGACCGCGATTTTCTGATCAGGTTCCTGGTTTCCCTCTCCCAATACCTGGGGTTTGGAATGAATGTGCCCTCCGCTGTAAGCCCTGATGACTCTTTCGATTTACTGGAAGGTCAGTTGACCGAGCATCATGACCGTCATAAATACCTGATGCCTGGAGCGGATCTGGCCGTTCTGAGTGAAATCCTGAAACTCGGAAGAAATGGTAAGACTGATGCCCCGGTAGCCGTTCGCCGCCGATTGGTTGATCAGTTGATTCTCTACTATCAGTTGCACGTAGAATCCCTTAAGGAAGTAAATAGTTTGAAAATTTTGAGGGAATTGCTCTAAGCCACGCCGGGGAAGTGTTTCACGGAAAGGAAATAATTTGAGTCGGAGATGGGCTTTGGCTATACGTTGCATGGAAAGATGTCCGGGTGCGGGAGGAAGAAAAGTATAATGTTCTGAAAACCTGTGAGTTGGGTGATTTTCTTTGTATTGTCCGCCTCCCTCAATAGCAACAGTGTGCCACACCTAGGTGTGGCACACTGTTGCTACAAGCGTTTTCTGCTAAAAAATTGCCAGAATTGCCCACTCCAGTCCCCGTTTTCCCGCAAAACAACACTTTTGCACCTCCATATGAAAGACAGTGTGGCACACCTAGGTGTGCCACACTGTCTTTACATCACTTCTTTGTGGCATTTTGTAAAATATTCCCTCAATCCCCCCTCCCCCAACATTGTTTTACCCGCAAAACAATACTTTTGCACCTCCATGGCCAAAAGCGCGAAAAACAACCCGATTCGATACAAAAAAGGCAAACTCACGGATGCCGAACTCCTCGATTTATATCAAGGAATGCTCCTGCCCAGAATGATCGAAGAGAAGATGCTCAAACTCCTCCGCCAGGGAAAAGTCAGCAAATGGTTTTCAGGCATAGGACAAGATGCCATCGCAGCCGGAGTGACCCTGGCACTGCAACCCGACGAACTCATTTTTCCGCTTCATCGCAACCTGGGAGTTTTTACCAACCGAAATATTCCACTGCACCGGCTTTTTTCACAATGGCAGGGGAAACTCAATGGCTTTTCCAAAGGCAGAGAGCGATCCTTTCACTTTGGCACTCTGGATTACGGGATAGTAGGCATGATCTCGCACCTCGGCCCTCAACTCGCCCTGGCCTGCGGAGCAGCCTTATCGTACAAACTCGATCAACGCTCCATGGTTTCCGTAGCCTTCACGGGCGAAGGAGGAACCAGCGAAGGCGATTTCCATGAAGCTTTGAATATCGCCGCCGTATGGTCGCTGCCCGTCATTTTTATCGTTGAGAATAATGGCTACGGTCTTTCCACACCTACCACCGAACAGTTTAAATGCAAACAAATCTCCGATAAGGCACCCGGCTACGGGATGGAAGGCGTAACGATCGACGGCAACAATATCATTGAAGTTTTTTCGACCGTCCGGAAGTACGCAAAGAAGATCAGAAAAAACCCCGCTCCGGTGCTGATCGAATGTATGACCTTTCGCATGCGCGGCCATGAAGAAGCATCAGGCGTGAAATACGTTCCCGAAGAACTCCTTAAAGCATGGAGTAAAAAAGATCCGGTCCTGAATTTCGAAAATTTTCTGCTGGAATCAGGTGTCATGACCTCATCACAAATGGAAACCCTGAAAGAAAATTATAGAAATCTGATACAGGAACATCTGGATATCACCACAGAGGAAGAAGCTCTTCAGGCCGACATTGAAAAGGAACTTGGAGATGTTTACAACCCACACATAGCCCCGGTAGTGGCACCAGGGACAGTATCAAACGAAATGCGATTCGTAGATGCCATCACCGCCGGTCTGGATGAAGCCATGAATCAACACGCTGACCTCGTATTGATGGGGCAGGATATAGGCGACTATGGTGGTGTCTTCAAGATTACGGACGGGTTTGTTAAAAAATATGGGGCCGACCGGGTACGCAATACTCCGCTATGTGAAAGTGGCATAATCGGAACTGCCCTGGGGCTCAGCCTTTGCGGACGCAAGTCAATGGTGGAAATGCAGTTTGCCGACTTCGTCAGCTGTGGGTTTAACCAGATTGTAAATAACCTTGCAAAAATTCACTACCGATGGGGAGCGCCTGCCGATGTGGTTATCCGTATGCCGACTGGAGCAGGAACCGGAGCTGGACCTTTTCACAGCCAAAGTAATGAAGCTTGGTTCTATCACGTGCCGGGTTTGAAGATTGTATATCCTTCCACACCGGAAGATGCTAAAGGGCTGCTCACTGCGGCGTTTGCCGACCCCAATCCGGTCATGTATTTTGAGCACAAAGCACTCTATCGAGGGATCACAGGACCTGTTCCGGAAGGGTATTATACCACGCCCATTGGTAAGGGCCGTTACGCTCGCCGCGGAATAGTGGCAAGCATCATCACATACGGAATGGGAGTCCACTGGGCTACTCGACTAGCCGAAGAGCACGCCTGGGATATCGATATCCTTGATCTGCGGACACTCATGCCCATTGATTGGGAAATGGTCGAAGAGACGGTCACTCGAACGCACAAAGTGCTCATACTTCACGAAGACACCGTGACGGGTGGGATCGGCGGCGATATCGCAGCATACATTGTAGAACATCTATTTGATACCCTGGATGCACCCGTGATGCGGGTAGGCGCCCTGGATACGCCTGTGCCATTTGCGGATGTTTTGGAAAAGCAATTCCTGCCCGTCAAACGTTTGTATGATCAGATGCATAAATTAATTCACTACTAATGAAGCTAGATAGCATTGTCGCCGTGAGCGGCCTTCCCGGACTTTATCTTTTGGTGGCCACGCGACCAAACGGACTATTGATCGAAAATTTTGAAACTAACAAGAGGCAGTTTGTGTCAATTCGCAAACACCAGTTTACGCCATTGGTATCCATTGGGATTTATACCTATACTGACGTGATCAATATCGATGAGGTGTTTGAAAAAATAGACAGCCTCGCATCTGAAAATCCACCTCCCGCTCATCAGGAAAAAGCAGAAGATCTGCGGGCATGGTTTAAAACGATCATCGCCGATCACGATGAAGATCGCGTGCATATCAATGATATCCGGAAAGTGATCAAGTGGTACGCGTTTTTAAAAACACACGCCTGGGAGATGATTCATGCGGAAGAGGAAGAATAGGTTTATTCCCCCATCGCCCTGAGTTCAAAATCAAATTCCATCTCAAAAAAAGTGGGTGATATCTGTCGGTAATCGAGCCTGATCTCCACACCGATAAACTCCTGTTTGGCCCACTCGCTGATATCTGCTATTCCGGGAAACAACCGGATGACAGTTTTATCCCCGTAAACTACCGGATCCATGTAAAAGAACTCAATTTTATTGTCCGGCTCAAAAGGATCAAAAATGAAGATGGACACCCGATTGACAAAATCAAGATTTATATCCTGAAAGATGCTGGCCAGTTGCCCTGATTTAGCCTCAATAGCGATTACCTCATCGTCTGAGCGTCCGGATTGGTCAAGATATTCTTCATATCGGGTCGGAATGGGGCTGATGGTATAGATATGGGTGTCAAACGTATTCAGGCCGGGCAGAATCTCAAACCCAATTGGCGGCGGCGGATACGTTAACGTAAAGAGTTCCTGCCGACCATCTTTATTACAGGAAAGCAAGGGGCACAACAGGAAAAGGTACAGGTATATCCCGTTTTTCATCTTTTGACACTGGTTAAAACACGAAAGTAACGCATCCGGGATGACTTACATTGCCATGCATCCGGTTTTGTTTTAATCGCATTTTGGCCCGAAATTATTTTTTGTAAAAATAAATTCCGTAATTACCTCTTGCGAAGGATTCTACCGGTTGGATCCACAACTTATTTTTACCTTCAGGAAAAACCACCATTATGGGCGAACAACGTGTTTCGATAGTCAAATCCAAAGACGAAATGCAGCAATTTGTCAAGTCATTGCTGGATGATGTCAAAGCCTTGGAATTTATGATCGATAACCATTGGTTTGAGGATGATATCACCCGAATAGGGGCAGAACAGGAAATGGTTCTGGTGGATCAGAAAACACTCAAACCCGCCTGTATCAATATTGAAGCCCTGAAGCAAATGCCCGAATGGCCCTGGGTGGAAACCGAGCTGGCAAAATTTAATCTCGAAATCAATCTAGAACCTCGTGAGTTTAAAGGCAGCGCACTGCGTGAAATGGAAGATGAGACTACCGATAAACTCCGGAAAATTGAAGAGGTAGTCAACAAACTCGGCGCGACCATTGTCCTGACCGGTATTCTACCCACGCTGCGGAAGTTTGACATGGAGATGGACAATCTGACCCCCAACCAGCGGTACTATGCCCTCATGGAAGCGATCAATCAGCAACTCGAAGGCAGTACCTACGAATTGAATATGGTGGGGATCGACGAGCTTCTGCTCACCCATGACTCTCCTCTGCTGGAGGCGGTCAATACCAGCTTTCAGGTCCACCTTCAGGTAGCCCCGTCTCAGTTTGTCGACATGTACAATCTGTCTCAGGCACTGGCAGGTCCGGTACTGGCCCTCGCCGCCAATTCGCCAATCGTTTTTGGCCGTCGCCTATGGCATGAATCACGCATCGCCATGTTTCAGCAAGCCCTGGACACGCGCACGAGTCACAATCATATGCGAGAAAAAAGTCCTCGCGTCAATTTCGGGCGCCAGTGGCTGGATAAATCAATCCTGGAAATCTATCGCGAAGATATCGTTCGCTTCCGTGTCCTCCTGAGCGGAGACATTCATGAGGATGCGTTGGCTTTGATTGACGAAGGTAAGGTTCCTAAGCTACGATCCCTGCAGGTGCACAATAGCACCGTGTATCGATGGAACCGGCCTTGCTATGGCGTTAGCAGCAACGGGAAGCCACACCTGCGTATTGAAAACCGCATCCTTCCTTCCGGTCCAACTGTCCTGGATGAAGTGGCCAATGCAGCCTTATGGCTGGGGTGTATGGTGCAGATGTACGAAGATCAGGGTGATATTCGCGATAAAATTGGATTTGAAGATGTGTCGGACAATTTTAGCAAAGCTGCAAAGTTTGGCGTGGATACCAAGTTTACCTGGATGCACGACAAAAAAGTATCCGCCGTCGATCTCGCCCTGGAAGAATTAATTCCACGAGCAAAGAAAGGGCTGGAAATGCGAAACGTCAATCCGGATGATATTTCCAGATACATGGATGTCATTGAAGAACGGGCCAGAGAGCATATGAATGGTGCCCGCTGGGCGCTCAGATCGTATACCAAACTCAAAAAGGAAGCCACAGAAGACGAAGCACTGACCGTGCTTACATACGCCATGAGTGTCAATGAAAAGTCTGGCATCCCGGTGCATAAGTGGAGAAGTCCTGAATTAAATGATCTGAAAGAATATCGTCCGAGCAACCTCAAGGTGAGCGAGTTTATGACGACCGACTTGTTTACCGTTCAAAAAGATGATATCATCGATCTGGTGATCGATATGATGGATTGGCGAAAGATTCGATATACACCTGTTGAGGATAAGTCAGGTAAACTCATTGGCCTGATCACCCTGCGGATCGTGCTGCGGCATATGCTGAAGAACCGCAATCAACCCACTGAAGACGGCGATGGTGTAGTGACCGTGAAAGACATTATGATCTCGAACCCGCTCACCATTGGTCCGAATGCCACCATCCACGAAGCGATGAGCATAATGCGCAAAAACATGATAGGATGTTTGCCGGTTCAGCAGAATGGTGAATTGATCGGCATCATTACAGAGATGGATTTCCTCCGAATTTCCGGTCGATTGATCGATCGTCTCGAAAACTAAGGGTCAGTTCGTCTCAGAACATTACTTTTGTGCTTTCGTTATACAGATAGTTTTCGTAATACCAATCACAGGATATGATATTTGATTTTGACATGATTAAGGCAGCATATGCTGCATTGCCTGCAAAAGTGAAGCAGGCAAGAGAGACTTTGGGTCGTCCCCTGACACTTTCTGAGAAAATTTTATTCAGTCACCTCCACCCGGATTCTCCGCTGAAGGATTATAAACGAGGACAGGATTATGTCTTCTTTGCACCGGACCGCGTCGCCATGCAGGATGCAACCGCTCAGATGGCATTACTCCAGTTTATGATGTGTGGTATGGATAAAACCGCCGTGCCGTCTACCGTGCATTGTGACCACCTGATCCAGGCGAAAACAGGTGCGGATACCGATCTGAAAACGGCACTTGATGTCAACTCAGAGGTATACTCTTTTCTTTCGTCTGTCTCCAATAAATATGGTATTGGTTTCTGGAAACCGGGAGCCGGTATTATTCACCAGACAGTTTTGGAAAATTATGCGTTTCCCGCAGGGATGATGATCGGTACAGACAGTCATACACCGAATGCCGGAGGCCTTGGTATGGTTGCTATAGGTGTGGGCGGTGCCGATGCTGTTGATGTAATGGCCGGGATGCCGTGGGAATTGAAAATGCCGAAACTCATTGGAGTTCACCTGACCGGAAAATTGAATGGATGGACGTCTCCTAAAGATGTCATTCTTAAAGTCGCCGGAATCCTGACCGTTAAAGGAGGTACCGGCGCAATCGTTGAATATTTCGGTGAAGGTGCTCGGTCGATGTCCTGTACCGGAAAAGGTACGATCTGCAATATGGGCGCGGAAATCGGAGCCACCACTTCTACTTTCGGATATGATGATTCAATGGCACGTCTGTTGAAAGCTACCGGAAGAGAAGATGTAGCCAAACTGGCTGATAGCATCTCTGCGGATCTGACTGGCGACCCAGAGTGTTATGCCGATCCTAAAAAATATTTTGATCAGGTGATTGAAATCGATCTCAGTACGCTCGAACCACATGTCAACGGGCCGTATACACCGGATCTGGCCTGGCCGATCAGCAAATTTGCTGAAGCGATAGCTGAAAATGACTATCCCGAGAAACTGGATGTGGGATTGATCGGTTCCTGTACGAACTCTTCTTACGAAGACATCACCCGTGCGGCTTCGATTGCCAAACAGGCGAAAGAGAAAAACCTGAAGGTTAAATCTGAGTTTACCGTGACACCGGGTTCTGAACTTATTCGCTTTACGGTTGAGCGCGACGGACTGCTCGATGTTTTTGAAGATGTAGGAGGCGTGGTGCTCGCCAATGCGTGCGGTCCCTGCATCGGACAATGGGCACGACATATGGATGACCCAAAACGCAAAAACTCCATCATCACGTCTTTCAACAGAAATTTTGCGAAGCGAAATGATGGCAATGCTTCAACGCACGCATTTGTAGCTTCTCCTGAATTGGTAACTGCGCTGGTATTTGCCGGCAGCCTGTCGTTTAATCCGCTGACGGACACTCTGGTGAATGAAGCGGGCGAAGAGGTGAAACTAGAGCCACCGACGGGAGTAGAATTACCACCCAATGGTTTTGATGTCGAAGACGCAGGTTTTCAGGCGCCGGTGCAAGATGGCTCAGGGATATCTGTAGAAGTCGATCCGAAATCCGACCGAATACAGTTGCTCACACCCTTTACGCCCATCACCAACGATCAGGTTCAGAATATGCGAGTCCTCCTGAAAGCCCAGGGGAAATGCACAACGGATCACATTTCTATGGCTGGCCCCTGGCTCAAATACAGAGGCCATCTCGAAAACATCTCCAATAACTGCTTTATCGGTGCGATCAATGCGTATAACGGAGAAGCAAACAATGTGATCAACTACGTGGAAGGTACTTATATGGGCGTGCCGGACTCGGCAAGAACGTACCAGAAAAACGGAATCTCCACGATCGTGTTTGGGGAAGAAAACTACGGCGAAGGCTCTTCAAGAGAGCATGCCGCTATGGAACCGAGACACATTGGGGTGAAAGCCATCGTAGTCAAATCCTTTGCACGGATCCACCAGACCAACCTGAAGAAGCAGGGTATGCTGGGACTGACGTTTGCCAACCCGGCAGATTATGATCTCGTGAGACAGGATGACATGGTGGATATCCTGGGGTTTGAAAACTTCAATGCGGATTCTAAACTTAAAATCAGGCTGCGCCACGCTGACGGTACCGAAGATGTCTTCGATGTGTTACATGGCTACAACCAACAACAAACTGAGTGGGTGAAAGCAGGATCAGCATTGAACAAAATCAGGGAAGAGATCAATCCCGCCTAAGTGGATTGTGTATATTTGAAACCACAACGTTTCAATGATTGTCGAACCAAAACTGAATAACCATGCTAAAAGAATTCAAAGCCTTTATCATGAAAGGCAATGTCGTGGATCTGGCTATCGCTGTGATTCTGGGTGCTGCGTTCGGAGCCATTATTACCTCACTGGTTGATGATATTCTGACCCCACTGTTGCTTGCTCCGGCTATGGAGGCAGCCGGTGTGGCCAGTATCAGCGAACTCACCTGGGGTGTAGTGAAATACGGAAGTTTCCTCTCTGCGGTGATCAAGTTTCTTTTAATCGCATGGATCTTATTCCTGATCGTAAAGGCCTTTAATGCCGCGAAAAAGAAAGAGGAGGAAGCCGCCCCGGCACCATCCGGGCCAAGTCAGGAAGAATTACTGACAGAGATACGCGATCTTTTGAAAAAGTAATCACCGGGTAGTCTGAAAAGTGGAATAAGCTACTTTTCAGACTACTCGCTTCTTTTCCCGCAACACCCATAATACTGCCCGGTGCAATACACCCGGCAACTCCCATGTTCATTGTAGGCATGGCAATCAATGGAAAGCGCATTGCTGTACAGACATGCTCCTTCCGGATACCCTGCGGGAGCGCAGCCACAATAAAACGCACTGCTTGATTGCATACCCTTTTTTACTTTGCGTTCACTAAGTCCGTGACCCATAAACTTCCGCACGCCATCCATCTCATCCAGATAATCCGGAGAAGGATGTGTGTTGACCGTGAAAAAGAGTGTATTCTTATCTGTGATGGAATTCACGATCAGTGATTGTTCCAGGTAAATTACTTCGGCAATGTCAATACGCCCTGTTTTGATTTTTTTGGCCTTCTCTTCCGTAAATAAGTAGTACGTGACAATCGCACTACTGTTATATGCATCATGCGTGAGGACAATTTTGTTATCATCCACCCGGATATCTACCGGTCCTTCCGTTTTTTCAAACTGATCCCAATCCGGTCTTTCTGCATTCACCGCTTCTACAATTGCGCTTGCATTTGGAAGGTGAAAATCCTGGGTGCCGTCTGAAGTAGATGCATTTTTACAGCTAAAGAAAAACAGCAATGACAGAACAAGTAAAGTAAATCGCATAGATGACATGAATAGTTAGATTTTTTTTAATGCTAAAAAGGTTGTATAAGATTGGTCAGCTTAAGTATCGGCCTACAATGGGTACGCGGCGTCCCACACCAAAGGCTTTAGGCGTGACACGGATCACAGGAGCAGTCTGATGTCGCTTAAACTCATTGGTATTGACCATACGTAAAATCCGCCTCACCAGCTTCTCATCATATCCTTTGTCAATAATTTCCTGCGGACCGAATCTTTCTTCAATGTACAAATGCAGGATGGGATCGAGCACATCATAGTCCGGCAGGCTGTCACTATCTTTTTGTCCCGGACGCAGTTCCGCACTCGGCGGTTTTGCAATAGAATTTTCCGGTATGACCTCGCCATTTTTATTGATAAAAGCAGCCAAACGGTAGACATCCGTTTTGTATACATCACCAATCACAGACAAGCCGCCCGCCAGATCACCGTAGAGTGTGCCATACCCTACAGCCATTTCACTTTTATTGGACGTATTGAGCAGAATATTTCCATGTTTATTGGAAATAGCCATCAGGATAAGCCCTCGTATGCGCGCCTGGATATTTTCTTCGGTCACATCAAACGGCTTTCCTTCCATTACCTCTTTTAGGATCGTATTGAAGGTATCATAAGGCGCCGAAATGGGGATGATATCATATCGTATGCCGAGATTCTCCGCAAGGGCTTTGGCATCGTCAACACTGTGTGAAGAGCTAAACGCACTTGGCATCAGCACAACCCTGACATTTTCGGGGCCAAGTGCGCGTGTCGCCAGAACAGCCGTGACGGCAGAATCAATTCCTCCACTCAGACCCAGAACAGCTTTTTTCAATCCCAGTTTTCCAAAATAATCTTTCAGACCCAGAATGATCGCATCGTGGATCAGGGTGATTTTATCTTTCTCCTGCTCGCGTTGATATCCGCCTTTGATGACATCATCAAGCTGATAACATCTCAGTGCCTCTTCAAAATACGGGAGCTCGTCATATACTGCGCCATCCGGTGAGAGAACGGCCGAACCGCCATCGAAAATAATTTCCGTCTGTGCACCACAGATATTGGAATAAAATAAAGGCACACCATAGCGTGCCACATTCGTGCGTAAAACATCCAAGCGATCAGCCGCATGTTTGTAATCAAACGGGGAAGCTGACACATTAATCATGAGGTCAGGATGTTCCGGCATCATTTTATCCATTGGACAAACTGTATACAATGGGATTTCATTTCCGACATTCCAGATGTCTTCGCAAACGGTAAGGGCTAAACGCTTTCCCTTAAACACTACCGTGTGATGAGTTTGTGCAGGTTCGAAATACCTGTACTCATCAAAAATGTCATAGGTAGGCAAAAGGGTTTTGTGCTGTACAAAAACCACCTCCCGGTTGTACAGGAGATAGACGCTGTTATACAAATCCTTCCCTTCAGGCACCGGATTGACAGTAGGGCTGCCCACTACGATTCCGATGCCGTCAGAAGCTGCTGTGAGTTGCTCGAGTGATTCATCAGCAAGGCGTATAAAATCCCGAAACTCCAGAAAATCTCTGGGTGGATACCCGGTGGTAGATAGCTCTCCGAAAACTACCAGATCTGCCTGTTCTGATTTGGCCCGGGCGACCATTTCCAGCATCTTTTTCAGGTTGCCTTCAAAATCACCGACCAGATAGTTTAACTGAGCTATAGCAATCTTCATACATAGTTTGTTTTGGCGGTCCTGCCCCTCGTGGTATTCAGGCTTCACAGTCATGGGGTTTTTCCCCATTATTTCGAGGCAAAGGTAAGGTCTTGCAGGAGAAATCCCGGTTCCTCTTTGGGCCATGGGGTGTCAGCAGGGATTAAGCGTCATTTGTATGCAGAACAGCCTTAAAATCAGGCGGTTTTCAAACTATACCCAGCCTATACCACGTTCCCACGATTGACAGGAGAATCTCTTACCTTTGCGTTCCTGCTTAACCTATGAGTCAGTATATCGTATCGGCACGAAAGTACAGGCCACACACCTTCGATAGTGTAGTGGGTCAGCGTCATGTGACGTCTACACTGAGGCATTCGCTGGTGTCTAAGCAGGTCGCACATGCTTACCTGTTCTGCGGCCCGCGAGGGGTAGGAAAGACAACGGTAGCCAGAATCCTGGCCAGAGCGATCAATTGCGAAAACCTGACGCCTGAAGGAGAAGCCTGCAATGCGTGTGCATCCTGCAAGACTTTCGATGTCAACAGTTCGTTTAATATTTTCGAACTCGACGGAGCCTCCAATAATTCCGTAGAAAATATCCGCGCGCTCGTTGAGCAGGTGCGCATCCCGCCTTCACAAGGCACCTACAAGGTATATATCATTGACGAGGTGCATATGCTCAGTTCTGCAGCGTTTAATGCTTTCCTTAAAACACTGGAAGAACCGCCGGACTATGTAAAGTTTATCCTCGCCACTACAGAAAAGCACAAAATCCTGCCAACGATTCTTTCCCGTTGTCAGTCCTTTGATTTCCGACGGATTCCGGTACCTGAAATTGTGGATCACCTGAAAACCATCTGTGCAGCCGAAAATATTGAAGCGGAAGAAGACGCGCTGGTCATCATCAGCCAGAAAGGAGATGGCTCACTCCGCGACTGCCTGTCGATTTTTGATCGGATCGCCAGTCAATCAAGAGGAAAAATAACCTACGAAGGCGTACTCGACGGTTTGCAATTGCTCGATTATGACTATTTCTTTAAAATGACTGACGCACTGATGCGGGAAGACATGACAGAAGTCTTTCTCACCTTATCAGACATTCAGAAAAGAGGGTTTGATGGCGAAGCATTTATTTCAGGATATTCCGAACATCTTCGGGATGTCCTTCTCTGCAAGGATACAGCCACAGCGGATATTCTCACGCATGGTGATAAAATCAAAACGCGTTACCTCGAACAGGCAAATGCCATAACGAAGTCGGCACTGATCACCTACCTGGATCTGGCCAATCAATGTGAGATCAACTACGGCCGGGCACTCAATAAATGGCTGCATATCGAGATGGTCCTGATGCGCATGTGTTACATGCATCGGCGTGTAGATTCGGAGTCTCAGCCATCATCTGCCCCTCAAAAAAAAAAGTCTGAGCCCACACCAGCACCCCGGGCGCATAGCACCGTAAAAGAGGCGTCAAGTCCAGCAATAGAAGAACCATCCATTGAACAACATGATGATTCCGGGCCAACAGTACCGGAAGTAGTTTCATCAGCTTCTACGGAGAAAAAAACGGAAGAGGTAACAACTACCGATAAGCCCTCACCTTCTTTACCTGCGGATCCCTCTATCCCTTCCCTGAAAGGGCTCGGTAAACTCAGGAAGAAAGCCGAAGACCTGCATGCCAAAGAAAAGATGAAGGTGCCTGTACTCACGCTGGAGCCACTCATGGATTATTGGAACGCATATCAGGAGCGCCATTCATCGCCTTCCTTTAAGCAAACCATGAAAGAAGCAGTGCTTGAGCTTGCCGATAAGAAAACCATTCGGATCCGAACGGGTCATCTCACCGGAAAAAATCGTTTTACTGCCGAACCGGATCTGGTGGATGGTTTGCGCGATCTGGTGCGGATACCGGATTTGCAGATTGTCATTGAGATCGATCCGGCACTGGATGTAAATCGGGAATTAGATAAGCCTAAAAAACTATTGTCGGATAAAGAAAAGTATGAGTTGCTGACGCAGAAAAATCCCCTGATGGCCAGGTTGAGGGAAAAGCTTGACCTCATTCCTGATCAGGAAGATTAGTCCATATTATTTTTCTGCGTTTTTGAGAAACGTGCTACTTCATTTTAATGCGCACGACACCTTCGGATAACTTGATCGTATCCAGCTCCTTTTGTTTTTTGTACCCTGCACCTTCGGGATCGATGTTTTGCTCAAAGCCGGAAGCACCGGTGACCGCTTTGTCCGTGAGTTTATTTTTCAAACGGCCAAGACCCCCGAAAGCTGTGGCGGTCGATTTTTCCTTCCATATCGAGCCTTCCAAAGTCACGTCAAAGGTGATCTCCTGATATCCGTCATCCGTGAGTACCACTTCCACCACTTCACCGCCGTATAGGGATTCACCGACATGATATTCCATACGCGGTGACTTCGTCTCTTCAACATATTTGATGTACGCAATCCCTTTAAATTCGCCGGTCAGATATGCAGCATGGATGCTGTCGTCTTTAGAATAGTTTTCATCCTCGCCCACGATGAGATAGCGCCCGGGTTCGTTCAGATCCTCTCCATTCCAGGATCCCAGCCAGATGCGAAGTGAGATATCGGGACTGATTGAGTTGCCCGTGATATACCCATAGCGACCGATTTTAATGCGGTGCGGTTCTGTGGTGTATTCCTGGTCATCCACCATAACACGCATCGTATTTTGATTGCCTTCCTGGCTGAACAACTGAATGGAACAGACTAAGGCTAAAAAGAAGAAAAAGATTGTTTTCATCACGAAAAGGTTTAAGGAAATACCTCCCCAAAATTAGTGAAATAAGTAATGCTCGGTACCTGCATTAAGTTGGGCTGTAATCAGATTGTTGAAAACCATTGGGGGAATCGTAATTTCTTCACCATGTGCCTATCTTGCGGGCATGTACCGATTTTTTACTCTTTTCCTGTATCGCATTGATCCTGAAAAAGCGCACTACCTGACGATGTGGTGCCTGATGACCTTTTTAAAAATACCCGGTGCAAGGGCATTGCTCAGGATTATATTTCAGGTCAGGGGAGATGCCTTGCATCGCAAAGTAGCCGGTATGGATTTTGCAAACCCCGTTGGACTGGCGGCTGGGTTTGATAAAAACGGCCGTTACCTGAATGCCATGGCCGTACTCGGATTCAGTCATATCGAAGTAGGCACTATTACGCCTCGCGCACAACCGGGCAATCCCAAACCTCGTTTGTTCAGACTCGTTAAATCAAGAGCCCTGATCAATCGAATGGGATTCAATAATGAAGGTGTGGATGTATTAGCCGGCCGACTTTCCCGCAAGCGACCTCCCGGTCTGATCGTTGGAGCCAATATTGGGAAAAACAAAGACACCCCTTTAGAAGATGCAACCAATGACTACCTGATCAGTTTTCGCAAGTTGTACGCACTGGTGGATTATTTTACGGTAAATGTTTCCTCCCCCAATACACCTGGGCTGCGCACATTGCAGGAAAAGGAACCACTCACACATCTGCTTTCCACCTTGCAGAAAAGCAACCCCGATGAAAAACCGGTTTTTCTCAAAATCGCTCCCGACCTGACGGAACAACAACTCGATGAGATCATTGATATCGTGCTGGACACAAAACTTGCAGGTGTGATTGCTACGAATACAACCATCGGCCGTGAAGCACTTTCTGAATCAAAAGCCAGTATCGAGTCCATAGGGGCAGGTGGATTAAGTGGCCGGCCTGTGTTTAAAAAATCAATTGAAGTAGTTCGCTACCTCAGGGACAGAGGCAAAGGGCAGTTTGCCATCATCGGCGTAGGCGGTATTGAAGATAGTGCAAGCGCCGCGCAACATATTGAAGCAGGTGCTGATCTCGTGCAGGTGTATACCGGGCTTATATATTCCGGACCCGGATTAGTGAAATGCATTCTGAAGAGGATGCGTCAGAAGCTTTCCTGATCGATGCGCCATTTGCCTCTGATTTGCCTTTGAAAAAGGAAATGATGCCCGGATATTCATCCCGCATATTTTTCTCACTTCCTCACATTTGATATTTCTATAACGCTTATCCGTTTTGTTTTTCAGTGGGTTATATATTGACCTACCGAACATCCTTAACAGATCATATTACGCTAAATCCATATGGTATCCTTTTTGAAAGTCTTAGGGCATCACAAGATTGACTAAAACTAAGATCCTGTTTAAAACATTAGGGAGACATGGAGGTTAAAGATCGCACAACATCAAAAAAAGAATTCATCCCCCGTGAATCATTCTTATCAGATATGAGGTTCTGGCTGATACTGGTCATGCTGGCGGCCTTTGTAGGCTTCCTCATATTCGTGAACCCCGCCTGATTATTTCACCGCCCTGATGGCCTGTGGCTCGGGTATGAAATCGACCCTTTTACAAAGCACAAATTAATCCCAACCCCCCATTTTTTTAAGTCTCACCCTTGCCCCCTTTTTTAATGGCACGGCAAAGCCCTTTGTGTACCTTTGGGCCGATGAATTTTGTTACGCTCGAAGCCGTCTCCAAATCCTACGGAGAAAAAGTACTGCTGGATAAGATCGACTTGCGCATCAACAAGGGAGATAAAATCGCCCTGATTGCGCAAAACGGAAGTGGTAAAACCACCCTGATGAAGATCCTTTGCGGCCAGATTGCGCCGGAAGGCGTTAGCCCCAAAGTACTGGTAGCCCCTGATATCCGTATTGGCTTTCTTGATCAGGAACCTGATTTTGCAGGCGGACAGACGATTCGCGATGCTATCATTCGCATCGACCTGCCTGAAATAAAAGCCTGGGCCGCACATGAACAGGCTTTGGCGCATGGCGAACAAGAAGCACTGGAAAAAGCGGCGGTCAGCATGGATGATCACCACGCCTGGGATGTGCAGTCCACGATCATGCAGATGTTGCACCAACTGCATCTGATGGATATCAACCAACCTATCGGGCAATTGTCCGGTGGTCAGCGCAAACGGTTAGCGATGGCCATGGTGTTATTGGCCAAGCCGGATGTGCTGGTCATGGACGAACCAACTAACCATCTGGATATGGCGATGGTGGAATGGCTCGAAACCTACCTCCAGCATCCCGATAAAACTTTTCTCGTTGTCACCCACGATCGATATTTTCTCGATCGCATCTGCAATCAGATCATTGAACTCGATCGGGGAAAACTAAGACCCTTTCAGGGAAACTATTCCGACTACCTCGAAAAGAAAGCCCTGCTCAACGATCAGATGGCTACCTCTCAGGAGAAAGCCAGGCAGCTGATGAAAAAAGAGCTCGATTGGATACGCAGGATGCCGAAAGCACGCACCACAAAAAATAAAGCGCGCATTGATAATTTCGAACATATCAAAGCGGCTGCCGCCCGGGTGCTGTATCAGGATACCCTTCGTTTGGAGATTGATATGCAACGGCTGGGTTCTAAAATCCTGGAATGTCACAATGTGGGTTTTGGATTTGAACCGGACAGATGGCTGATCAAAAACTTTGATTTTAAATTTCCCAAACGCGACAGAGTCGGGATCATCGGTCCGAACGGTGCGGGAAAGAGTACGTTTATCTCCTTGCTGACCGGCGTCTTAAAACCTACCCAGGGCAAAATTATCCACGGCGAGACCCTGCGCATCGGTCACATGCACCAGAATGGACTTGAGGTGAAAGCCGATAAACGATTAATTGAAATCGTGCGGGACATTGCGGATTATATTCCGTTGAAAGGAGGTGGGAAGCTGACGGCCGAACAATTACTTGAGCGGTTTTTATTTCCGCGTCCACAGCAACAGGTGTATTATTCCCAGATCAGCGGAGGAGAAAGAAGGAGACTCTACCTGCTCACCATTCTGATGGCCAATCCAAACATGTTGATACTTGATGAGCCCACTAATGATCTCGATATTATTACCCTGAATGTACTTGAAGATTTTCTCATGGAGTATCCGGGAGTTTTGATTCTGGCATCCCATGACCGGTACATGCTGGATAAACTGGCTGATCATCTTTTTGTATTTGAAGGCAACGGGGTGATCAAGGATTTTCCTGGCGGGTACACGGCCTACAGTATCTGGAAGGAAAGTCAGGAAGAAGAAGCACAGTCCATTCCTAAAACTGAGAAGCCATCAGATGCAGTAGCACAGGATAGAAATGAATTGCGCAAAGACCTGCGTCGGGCAGAAAAACTGGTGGAGCAACTGGAAGAAAAAAAACGAGTGCTGGAAGCAAAGTTTTTAGCCCCAGAACCCAGTCTTGAAGACCTGCAACAGTGGGATAAAGAACTTAAACAAACCATTGAAAAACTACAGGAAGCAGAATCCGCATGGTTTGAATTGTCTGCACAGATGGAAGCATTTTCCTGATCATGTGATAAAACGATGTGTTTTCCGGGAAGCAAGTCGTGATCAAATCCAAAAATTCAAGTATTTTACCTAAAAGGAAGTGACATGTTTTCAAAATCCGCAGAGTATGCTTTGCGTGCTTTAATTTATCTGGCTCAGAAAAGTTCTGAAGAGCATAAAATCGGGATCGGCGAAATTTCAGAGGCAATCGATTCACCAAAATCGTTTACAGCCAAAATTTTACAAAAACTCACGCAGGGCGATAATTTGATCAGTTCCATTACGGGCCCATCCGGAGGATTCTATCTAAGCCCAGAAGCTAAAAAGGTCTCCATGCTAAACGTACTTGCCTTGCTCGAAACAGACCAGAAAGTGACCGGATGCATTCTGGGACTTGAAGAATGTTCGGAAGTCAATCCATGTCCATTACATGAGGAATACGCCGGAATCAGAAATCAACTGACGAACCTGCTTAAGAAAAAAACACTTGAAAACCTGGCAAAGGAAATGAAAGATCCAAAAGTAGTCATTACAAACATCAGGAAATAGATAATTGATCTTCGTGTTGAAATAGTCAACCTCTTTTACATGAACCTGGACGCGATCAAACAACCTGCACTCATCCTGGATGAACAACGGTGCCGCCGAAATATTCAACAGATGGCCCGAAAAGTTGCTGCACAACAAATAGTGCTTCGGCCTCACTTTAAAACACACCAATCAATCCGGATAGGAGAGTGGTGCAGAGAGGAAGGGATTCAGGCGATCACGGTTTCATCTGTAGGGATGGCTCAGTATTTTGCAAAGGCAGGATGGGACGATATCACAATAGCTTTTCCGGTCAACCTCAGAGAACTTGAAGACATCGTCGCCTTGTCATCACAGGTCCGACTGAGTTTGCTTGTTCTGGATCCCGAGACCGTTTCAAGATTGGGAAATGCTGTATCAAACACCCTCTCACTCTGGATTAAGATTGATGTGGGGACGCACCGGACCGGCTTGTTGCCTGACGATTTTGTCACAATAGGTCAAATCACAGACGCCATTGGTCAATTTCCCAATCTTTCTTTTGAGGGGTTTCTGGCCCATGCAGGGCATAGCTACCAGACACGAAGCAAGGAAGAAGCGCAACGCGTATACGACGCATCGTTGCGCTTACTGCTGAATTTGAAACAAAAGTATGCCTCTGTTTTTCCACACCTTAAAATATCACTGGGTGATACGCCCGGTGCCTCTATGGTTGATTCGTTTGGTGAAGTGGATGAACTGCGTCCGGGCAATTATATTTTTTATGACCTGATGCAACAGCAGATCGGAGCCTGTGGGTTTGATGACATTGCTGTTGCTTTAGCTTGCCCGGTGGTGGCTACGCATACCGATCGACTGCAATGGATTATTTATGGGGGCGCGATTCATTTTTCCAAAGATTTTCTTCAGCTCACCACCGGAGAAAAATGTTTCGGCAGGATGGTAAATGAAGATGGTCGATCCTGGTCTGTCGATCAGGTTGAAAAGAATCCTTTTCTCGTTTCACTTTCACAGGAACATGGGGTTGTGCAATGTAGTGAAGAAACGTTTCAATTGTACAAGCCCGGAGATATTTCACTTTGGTTGCCGGTACACAGTTGCTTGACAGCTGAGTCTGCTGGAGGATATGTAACCGCTACGGGTGAAAATCTGGATCACTATCATCGGGAAAGAATAAAGCAGCTTTAAGTTCAGTCTTCGGAAGTTATCCCGCATCTTTCAGCTCCTGCAGCGCGTCTCGTGCCTGGTCATATCCATCATCGAGTCTTAAGGCCTGTTCGAAAGCCTCTTTTGCGGTCTGTGGGTTGCCTTGAAACTGGTACACTTTTCCGATATAGAACCATGCTGCTGCATTGGCGGGATCAATTTCTTTTAAAATCACAAGTTCTTTCATCGCCGCGTCGAGGCTATCCTGATACATCAGCAGTATGGCAGCATTCAGGTATGCCTCCGGGTATTGAAAATCCAGTGTGTGGATATGGCGGTATATCTCAAGTGCTTCAGCCAACCGGTCATTATTCTGCAGATAATAGGCTTTGGCATGCCAGGCGGCAACGTTTTTTGGATCCACTTTGATCGCATTGTCAAAATACTGACCGGCCAACGGGTTTTGTGTGCGATCCATCAGATCGCCTAGGATGACCCAGGCTTCACTCATATCGGGATTGCGTTCGACAGCGGATTGGAACGCACCGATAGCAAGGTCAGTTTTCCCCTGGTCGCGATAGACCATACCCAGCATAAAGAGTGCTTCAGGGTCTCCCGGGTGAATTTTCATAATATCGGCCAGGGTATTTAATGCGGGATCGTATTGCTTCAGAATGAGCTGAAATTCGGACAACTTCAGTTTAGTACGGATGCTGTCCGGATATAAAGCAGCGGCCCTTTGCATGGTTTGCAGTGCAAGTCCGGATTGATATGAGTCGAGATACACATCCGCCAGAAGGTGATGCGCCCGGAGGTGGGTGGAATCAATTTTCATTACCATCGCCAGGTCACGCACGGCCTGCTCATAGGCTTCCCGCTCATAATAGATCTCACTCCGACGGAGATAAAGTTCGATGTCTTTAGGTGAGGCATAAATCGCTTCCGTCAGCGCATCGATAGTGGGATCACCCGTGAGATCAAGGTGTTCGGAAGCTGGAGCGGCATCTTTACAACTTAGAAAGCAAAAAAGAGCAAATACAAACAAAGCGCTCTTGCTGATGAGTTGTGTCAAAGGCAATGTATTCAATGTCATGGTGTGATACCTGAAAGGAAAATAAAGAGAGAGGGATTTATTTTCTGTTCATAAAAAACTTCATGCCCAGATCTGCTATATCATCCATCACACTGCCATCCCCATCGGCGTCAAGCAATCTCTCCAGAATGCCCATTTCCTGCTTCTGATTGACTTGCGACCGAACACTTCCGGAGAGCAGGTCACTGATATTTCCGGCATCAACGGCTTTTTCTTTTCTGGCTTTGCCCAATGCGCTCAGCACCATCGGTGCCAGGGTAATCATCAGTTTTTGAATCTGATCGGAATCTAACCCTGAAGCTTTACCAAGTACCTGATTGGCTCCGGCTTGCTTTGCACCCAACACGTGTTTCAAAATGCCTGCTCCGTTTAAGGTGCTGGCATTCGAGGCAGAACGTCCTCCCAGCAGGTAACCGGCGACATCATCCAAAACACTTCCATCGTGATCGCGATCCAGTGCTGCCACGAGAAGATCCGCACCTCCCGGTTGCGCTGCATTTTTGTTCAAACCCGCCACAAGAGTAGAAATCACACCGGATGCGGCGGTTTCTGTCTGACTGCGAGATTCCGCTCCAATGTGCTGTGTGAGTTGCCCGACCAGGTCCTCGCTTAATTGACCCTGGAGTAATTCGATAACATTCATGCTCTATATTTTGAATTGACAGATAAAATAATCATGAGATACACCTTCGTTTATAACGAGAAAGGACAAGGTAATTGTTTCAGGGGAGTTGGCAAAACCTCCTGGCTGATGTACATATTCGGGTCTGCTGTTTCTTCTTTTTTGAAAAACATGACCTTGGCGATCATTCCTTTCCGGCAACCGAAAAACCCTTCACATTAACATTTCAATAAGCTTTTTCGCCGCTGAAAAGGGCAAAATATCAATGCTGACGGCATTTTTGGCGCGTTTTTTGATATTAAACAAGTTTATAATATGTATTTGAGCAAAGAATTTACTTCTGATGCAGTATAAAATATTGATAATCATGCTATTAGGCGCTTTCTGCACCTTGGGTCTTGCCCAGGACAGACAGGCTTATATCATGCAATATCAGGACGTCGCCGTGACGGAAATGCTCAGATCGGGCGTTCCGGCCAGTATTAAACTGGCACAGGCCATTCTCGAGTCCAATGCCGGGTGCAGTACGCTGGCCAAAAAGGCCAATAATCACTTTGGCATCAAGTGTGGAGGCAGCTGGAATGGGAAAACTTACCACCGGGCAGATGACGATTATCGCAATGGCAAACTGATTAAATCTTGTTTCCGAGAGTTCAACTCGGTGCTGGAATGTTATGAAGCGCACTCAGACTTTTTGACTGATTCAGGCAAATCAGGGCGTTATGGATTTTTATTTGATCTGGAGATCACCGATTATAAAGGATGGGCCAAGGGGCTTTCCAAGGCAGGATATGCCACCGATCCTCAATACGCTTCACGCCTGATCAGCCTGATCGAAAAGTATGAGTTGTACCGTTTTGACAATGAGTTTGAAAACCAAATGGCGATCCGACAGCAAATGGTATCGCCCGGTATGCTTAATATTCTTTACCAGAATGATGTGCAATATGCATTGGCCTTTGAAGGAGACAATACCCGGACATTTGCCAGTCGCTATGATGTCAATGCCAAAAAGATTAAAAAGTACAATGACAATATTTATTCCACCGATCAGGAACTGGAACTCAACAGCAAGGTGTACCTGGAGGCGAAGCGATCGAAGTACAAAGGCTCGAGGAAATATCATATCCTGAGGGAGGGAGAAGACATGGTGTATGTGGCGCAGGAGTATGGTATCAAATTGGAAGCCTTGTTGAAGAGAAACCGGCTTCAACCCAATGAAGTACCTGTACCGAATCAGAAAATTTATCTCCGAGGCAGACCCAAAACGGAGATTCGAACAGCGGATCCTTATGAAATACCCGAAGATGTCACGCCTCAGCCTATCGTACCGTTGAATACACCGGCAAATACCAGCGATGTGGCGTATCGTGAGGACCTGGCCGTCAATAATACCAGACTGTCTGAGGATCAAACAACCGGCAGCAAAACACATGTTGTCGTCAGAGGGGACACCCTTTTTGGCATTGCCAGACGCTATGGATTGTCTTTGGAAGAGTTGAAAAAGAAGAACAGTTTAACTTTGGATACCATTTTTGAAGGCCAAATTTTAATCTGTCAATGAGTATTGTAAGGAATTTACCCGCGCTCATCTTATTTTTTGTTTGTCTCTGCATCCAGTCCGTTACAGGGCAGGGTACAGTCTATTCCATCCTGGCGGGTCCCAGCCTAAGCACCCAGTCAGTGAATGGGTTTCAGAAAGAACCTTTTGTTCGACTACACGTCAAAGCGGTCATGGAATCGAGTAGTGACATCAGTCCTAATTCAGCCTATCTGAGCCTGGGGTATCATACGAAAGGAAGTGCGGTAAGGACTTTTGGATACTACGATCCAAACACCGGACAAAACAGACCTTCCCAATCCTCTGCAATGGAGTTTCACAATCTTTCTTTTACTGCCGGTGTGAAGCAAAGAAAGGAAGTGGGTGAGACATTTTTGAGTTACGGTCTGGGTGCTCGCCTGGATTATAACATCAGCACCGATTTTGATGCCTTTTTTGCCGGCCTTCAGGGAGCAAAAAACCAGTTTACCTATGGGTTAAGTTTTGATATCGGATGGGAATTTCCACTCAGTGAACTTGTCAGCACAACCGTGGAGATTGGGTTTTCACCTGATTTAAGTTCCCAGATTTACATACCGGCACAGAATACCGGCTACACGGATGCCAACGGAAATGAAATTATAATTCAGGAAACAGACATGAAAAATGTTGTTTTTGAAGCAAGAGCCGGATTCAGATTCTGGAGGAAAGTCGAGTATATCGATTAGGCCCACTCCCTTTTCCATTTATGATGGCATACAAAACGGCAGCGCTGCTTCGATCAGTTTACCCACCTTCAGCGCACTGTTATTAACGACGCGCACCACCTCTTCGACTGAAACTTCTTTCACATTTTCCGGAGGGTAACACATATTGGAGACAACCGAAACCGCCATGACCTTCATGCCCAGGTGGCGTGCAGCAATTGTCTCCGGAACAGCAGACATACCCACAAGATCAGCGCCGGCTCCGCGAAGAAAAGCATACTCAGCTGGTGTCTCCAGATTAGGGCCGGTACTTCCGGCATAAACTCCTGTCTTCAGCCGGAGGTCCATCGTTAAGGCTTTTTCGGAAGTAAAGCGGATCCAATCTTTATCATACGCATTCGACATATCCGGAAAGCGAGGTCCCCAGCGATCTTCATTGACACCTCTCAACGGATTAGCATGCATCAGGTTGATATGATCGCTGAGCAAGACAATCTCTCCGTTCTGAAAATCAGGGTTAAGGCCACCGGCGGCATTGGTCGTGATCAGATGCGTGCAGCCAATCGTATGAAGCATGCGTACGCCCCGCACCACTTCGTTCATTTCGTAGCCTTCATAATAGTGAATCCGACCAGTCAGAATAGCTGTTTCCACGCCATTGATAACTGTAAAGATGAGTCGGCTTCGATGCGACACCACACGCGGGGCTATGAGGTTTGGGACATCTGCGATTTGAATCTCTACGCCTTGGTTGAGCGATTCGGTCCAGGCCGTGTACCCTGTGCCAGTGATGATGCCTGCTTTAGGGGTAAATGGAATCCGTGCCTTTACAAAGGCAGCCGCTTCCATCACTCTATCGTATTCCGAATGGCTCATGTTCAATCAGTCGATGATCATCGTCTCCCGATCCAATACCTGTTGTTGAATCTGCTTGGGTAATTGACGTTCTGCATATTGCTGATCTCTCAATTGAGGTGTATAACCCGCATCGCGAATCGCTTGTTGAATACCATTGGCGGTAAATCTAAAAGGTGCACCGGCGGCAGACACCACATTTTCCTCAATCATAATACTGCCCATATCATCGGCACCGGCATGCAGGCATACTTGCGCAGTTTGTTTGCCAACAGTCAGCCAGGACGCCTGGATATGTTTGATATTGGGGAGCATAATTCTGCTTAGCGCGATCATTCGGATGTATTCATCTGAAGTGCATTGGTTTCTCGCTCGCTTTAGCTTTTTCAGGAGCGTTCCATCATCCATAAAAGGCCAGGGAATAAAAGCAAGAAATCCAACCGCCCCATCCGGTTTCTCAGCCTGCACGCGACGAATATCCACAAGGTGCTCCATGCGCTCCATCAGCGTTTCGATATGCCCAAACATCATCGTGGCGGATGTGGTTAGTCCGGTTCGATGTGCTGCTCTCATTATATCTAGCCACTCCTGTGACCCACACTTACCTTTCGAGATGAGCCGTCGCACCCGATCGTTCAGGATCTCTGCACCTGCTCCCGGAAGGGAATCCAGTCCGGCTTCATTGAGTGTTTGCAACACTGTATCATGGCTGAGTTGATCGAGCTGACAGATATGCGCAATTTCGGGTGGCCCCAGTGCATGTAATTTAAGCTGAGGATATTCCATTTTCAAGTCGCGAAACAACTGCGTATAATAATCAAGCCCTAACTCAGGATGATGCCCGCCCTGAAGTAGTAATTGTTCACCCCCCAGGGCAAACATCTCTTCAATTTTGATTTTATATTCATCCAGAGTCGTGATATAGGATTCCGGATGGCCGGGCCTCCGATAAAAATTGCAGAATTTACAATTCGCCACGCAGACATTTGTGGTATTGGAATTGCGATCGATGATCCAGGTGACCTTCTTGCCCGGCACATGCTTTTGCCGAAGTTGGTCGCCGACAAACATCAGGGCTGCCGTTGGCGCTTCGCGGAACAGTGTGACACCTTCTTCAGCGGTCAGAAACTCCAGGCGGAGTGCTTTTTCCAATAACTTTTGAATCATGCGGAGTAGTAGAACAAATATAGGCGTAGAAGGATGTAAAGACACAGGAAAAACTGAATTCCTGCCCTTAAGCGAAGGATTCGTGAACAAGGCTTCGACGCTAAGGGTTCTCTTCAAGCGTGATTTTTTTCATTGAATAAGGATTAAAATACATATAGACAAGTGTTTAGATATTATAAAAAATTATAATGAATAAATTTTCTCACAGATATTCGCTTATATGCGTCCTGAACAGATGAAAGGCAGATAAAAGGATGCTTGATTAAGTGCTTAATAAACAGTATATTTGCACCGCGAATAATTGACAGAGGGAACAGAAGTTCCCTCTTTTTATTGTATGGCACCGGGCACCGCAGAAACGCATATTGAAACGCTGATCCAGTCCGCCTTTAATGAAGGGCGATGCGGTGACTTTTATATTGTCGACCTGGTGATTTCAGGAGGCAGCCAGATCGCTGTCTATGTGGATGGCGATGAAGGGCTCAATCTGGAACAGTGCAAACGGATCAGCAGAACTTTAGAATCGATATTGGATGAAGAGCCCTCATTGGGAGGACGGTATGCATTAGAAATTTCTTCGCCGGGCGTGACACGACCGCTGAAGTTTCTGAGGCAGTATCGAAAACACATCGGACGCTTGCTTGACATCAAGCTTACTGATGGAAATAAAACAGAAGGCGTGCTTAAGGAATGTCTGCCCAATGGCATATTGGTTGAAGTGCCTTCAAAAGAGCATAAAGCTGATCCGGTTGAAAAAGAGATTCCGTTTGAGGAAATCAAAGAGACCATGGTGCAGGTGCAGTTTGGAAAAATCAAAAAGGAAAAACGAGAAAAGAAAACGAAGAAGAAAAAGAAAAAATAAATTATCCGTGAATTAATGCATTCATTACTATGAAAACTAATCAAAAAAGATCATGAACCTAATCGAATCATTTTCTGAGTTTAAAGCCGGTAAAAATATTGACCGCCCCACGATGGTACGTGTTATGGAAGATGTATTTCGCACGCTCATTAAGAAGAAATACGGTTCGGATGAACATTTTGATATCATTGTCAACATGAATGGAGACCTTCAGCTATGGCGCGTACGTAAAATCGTACCGGATGGTGAGGTGATGGACGAGCAGGGACAGGTTTCTCTTTCCGAAGCCAAGAGCATTGATGATAGTTATGAGTTAGACGAAGATTGCTACGAAGAGTTGACACTTGAGGACTTTGGCCGCCGCGCGATTATGGCTGCCAGACAAACACTGGTCTCCAGGATCATGGAGCTGGAAAAAGACGAAGTATTCCAGCGCTATAAAGATCGCGTGGGCGAAATCATTCTGGGGGAAGTGCAGCAGATCCTGAAGCGCGAAATTCTCATTCTGGATGATTCGACCAACAACGAACTTCTGTTACCGCGTACAGAAATGATCCGTGGCGATTATTTCAAAAAAGGAGATATGGTTCGCGCCATCATTAAGAGCGTGGAAATGAAAAACAACAATCCTGTGATCATCATTTCCAGAACAGATAATATGTTCCTGGCGAAATTGATGGAACAGGAAGTGCCGGAGGTAGAAGATGGACTGATCACCATCAAAAAGATCGTTCGCCTTCCGGGCGAGCGTGCCAAGGTGGCGGTAGAGTCGTATGACGACCGTATCGATCCGGTAGGCGCATGTGTCGGTATGAAAGGATCAAGAATCCACGGTATCGTGCGCGAGCTGAGAAATGAGAACATTGATATTGTCAATTACACCAACAACCTGACGCTGTTTATCCAGCGTGCGCTGACCCCGGCCAAAGTGTCCAGTATTGATATCAATCAGGAGACGAAGCGCGCCAGTGTTTACCTTAAGCCGGATCAGGTTTCGCTGGCGATCGGTAAAGGAGGGTCTAATATTAAATTGGCCAGCTGGCTGACGGAGTACGAGATTGATGTGTTCAGAGATAGTGCAGATGCTGAGCAGGAAGATGTCGATCTGGATGAGTTTGCCGATGAGATCGAATCCTGGATCATTGATCAACTTAAAGGGATCGGATGTGACACGGCACGCAGTGTGTTGGCACTGAATCGGGAGGAGCTGGTGAGGCGCACAGATTTGGAAGAAGAGACAATCGATGAAATATTACAGATATTTACATCTGAATTTGAGGATAGCTGATCGGAGTCTCTCCAGTTGGTCACCATACAGGTGACGGGTGAACGGGAGGAGATAAGTTTGAATTTAACGACCCAATATGTCGCAAAGACTTGTTAAAGTAGCCAAAGAATTGAATGTCGGTACGGACAGTATCGTGGAATACCTTGCTGAAAAAGGGTTTACGATAGAGGCCAAGCCGTCCACTAAAATCTCGGATGAGATGCACGACCTGCTTCTCAAGGAGTTTAGTGGGTCTATTGCTATCAAAGAACAAGCAGACAATATGGTGATCGGTACGCGTCCTGCCAAACCTGCAGAGGAAGAGCAGCCCGCTACGCCAAAAGCGCCCAAGGATGAAAAACCTGCTGCTGAAGAAGCCGCTCCGTCTGTCGTCCAGAAAGCCGAATTAAAGGAGACCGACAAACCCAAAGTGAAGGTCGTAGGCAAAATCGACCTTACGCCTAAACCACCCGCAGCTAAAAAAGTAGCTGAACCGGAAGAGAAAGAACCGGAACAGGAAATCACCGCACCGGAAAGTGTTGAGGAGACGGAGAGTGAAATACCCGAAGAAGTCCTGAAAGCGGATGCACCCAAACTGCAGGGGCTGAAGATCCTGGGTAAAATTGATGCCAATAAGCTTGAAACAGCCAAATCCAAGAAAGCAGAAAAGGAAAAGGCTGCGAAAGCGAAAAAGGACAGAGAGGCCAAGCCACTGGCTTCTTCTGACACCAGCACTGCTCAAAAACGCAAGCGCAAGCGCAAAAAGATCACTCCTGACAGCGCCGGAGGAAGAGCTACCGGAAGAAAGTCCGGACGTTTTGATCGCGATGAACTGAAAGAAGTTTCCAAAAAGGAAATCGATGATCAAATCAAAGCAACCATGGCGCGGTTGTCCGGTGGAAAAAGTAAACGCCAGAAAATTCGACGCGAATCCAGAAAGGATAAAGTCGAGCGACAGGAACAAATGGCTGAAGCAGTCGATGAAAAGCTGCTGCAGCTCACAGAGTTTGTCTCCGTTTCCGAACTCGCCAGCCTGATGAATACACCGGTGACCGATGTCATCATGACGTGTATGAATCTCGGCGTTATTGTCTCGATCAACCAGCGCCTCGATGCAGAGATCATCGAATTGGTCGCCGGAGAGTTTGGATTTGAAATAGAATTTATCTCCGCCGAAGAGCAGGTCCTCTATGAAGAAGAAGAAGACGATGATGATCCGGAAGATCTGCAACCACGCCCACCGATTGTTACTGTAATGGGACACGTTGATCATGGAAAAACATCCTTGCTTGATTATATCCGTTCAGCCAACGTAGTAAGTGGTGAAGCAGGTGGTATCACACAGCACATTGGTGCCTATGAAATGGAAGTCAAACCCGGGAAGTCCATCACCTTCCTCGATACACCGGGACACGAAGCGTTTACCGCGATGCGTGCCCGTGGTGCGAAAGTGACAGACATTGCTGTGATCATAGTGGCGGCCGATGATTCTGTGATGCCACAGACAAAGGAAGCCATTAGCCACGCTCAGGCAGCCGGCGTACCTATCGTATTTGCCATTAACAAAGTCGATAAAGACGGTGCGGATCCGGAACGAATTAAAGAAGAACTGTCACGGATGAACCTCCTGGTGGAAGACTGGGGCGGAAAAATTCAATCCGCAGATATCTCTGCCAAAACCGGATTGAATGTAGATCTGCTCCTTGAAAAAATCATCCTCGAGGCGGATCTGCTGGAGCTCAAAGCCAATCCCGATCGCCTCGCCTCAGGGGTTGTGATCGAAGCATCGCTGGACAAAGGCCGTGGTTATGTCACTAAGCTTCTCGTACAGAAAGGAAACCTTGCAATTTCCGATATCATCGTCAGCGGTGAATTCAGCGGAAAGGTCAAGGCGATGTTCAACGAACGCGGTAAAAAAATAAAATCAGCCGGACCGTCAACGCCGGTTCTGATTCTTGGATTGAATGGCGCTCCGCAAGCCGGTGAGAAGTTCAGAGAATTTGAAAGTGAACAGGATGCCCGCGCTGTTGCGGCGTACCGCAGCCAGATCAATCGCGAGCAGACCAACCGAGCCAATAAGCGTATTTCACTCGATGAAATCGGACGTCGTCTGGCACTCGGAAGCTTTAAAGAACTCAACCTGATCATCAAAGGGGACGTGGATGGATCCATTGAAGCGATGGCAGACTCATTGCAGAAACTGTCCATCGAAACCATCCAGGTGAATATCCTCCATCAGGCGGTAGGCCAGATCGTCGAATCAGATGTTCTGCTTGCCTCAGCGTCTGATGCTATCATCGTGGGCTTCCAGGTGAGGCCCTCCATCGCAGCGCGTAAACTGGCGGAGAAAGAAGGCGTGGAAATCAAGTTGTACTCTGTCATCTACGAGGCCATCAACGAGATCAAAGCCGCTATCGAAGGGATGCTCGAGCCCACCAAAGAAGAGAAAGTCCTTGGACAGATCGAAATCCGCGAAATCTTTAAGATCAGTAAAGTGGGTACCGTGGCCGGATGTTATGTGCTGGAAGGAAAAGTGTCAAGAAACAATCACGTCCGCGTGATTCGCGATGGTATCGTAATCTATCCGACAAAGGAAAATACACATGGCGAACTTTCAACGCTCAAGCGCTTTAAAGATGATGTGAAGGAAGTCAAAGCCGGTATGGAGTGTGGTCTCACCATCAAAAACTACAATGATATCAAAGTTGGCGATGTGATTGAAGTTTATGAGATCAACGAAATCCGTGGCACGCTCGACAGCTGATACATTCCAAATTCCCGATTCAGATAAGAAGATTTTCCAATGGCTGGAAGATCATTTCCGTTTGTATAATACATCCTCATTTATAGAGGATGACCCGGTGTCTGTGCCTCATCGTTTCAGCCGATTACAGGATATTGAAATAGCCGGCTTTTTTACGGCCATCATGGCCTGGGGCAACCGCACGACGATCATCCGGAAATCGCTGGATCTTATGCAGCGGATGGACGACGCGCCCTATGACTTTATCCGGCATCACCAAGAGAAGGATCGCAAACGATTTGCCACGTTCAGACACCGAACACTTCAGCCGGAAGATGTCATCTTTCTGGTGGACCGCCTTCAGCAATATTATTCAGCGCATGACTCGCTTGAACAGGCTTTTATAAATCACATGGGAAAGAAAGATAAGGATGTGTATCACGGATTAGCCGGATTCCACGATATGCTGTTTCAACCTCCCTGGGTGCTCGAACGGACGCGCAAACATATCGCCACGCCTGTTAGAAAATCCAGTTGCAAACGCCTGAATATGTTTCTTCGATGGATGGTTCGAAAGGATACGGCCGGAGTGGACTTTGGTGTATGGAAAAAAATTAAACCCTCCCAACTCATCATTCCCCTCGACGTGCATGTGGGGGCCGTAGCGCGGCATCTTCACTTAATGGATCGCAAGGCGAATGACTGGCGAGCCGCAAAAGAGCTGACCGATCGTCTAAAATCGTTTGATCCGAATGATCCGGTCAAATATGATTATGCATTATTCGGAGCAGGGGTCAATCGGGCAGGTCGTTAGACTTTTGTCCATACGCAAGATCGCCCGCGTCACCCAACCCGGGAACGATAAAGGATTTTGCAGTGAGCTCTTCATCTTCTGCGCCGATCCAAATGGTCGCATCCGGGTATTCGATATGTACATACTCAAGTCCGGCGGTCGAAGCGACCACGGAGGCGATATGGATTTCACGCGGTGTCCCGTAATCGCCGACGAGCGCATCGAGTGTCTGTACCACACTGGATCCGGTAGCGAGCATCGGGTCGCTGAGGATGAGCACTTTGTTGGTGATTTCCGGACTGCTGATGTATTCGAGATGGATTTCAAACGAACCATCTTTATGGTGCTTGCGATAGGCAGAGATAAACGCATTTTCGGCCTGGTCAAACACGGAGAGCATGCCTTCGTGCATCGGCAAGCCTGCTCTTAGGATCGTCCCGAGGACCAGAGGGTCTTCAAGTTGGTAGCAGTTGGCCATACCCAGCGGGGTGATCGTCTCCACTTCCTTATACTTCAGTTTTTTACTGATTTCGTAGGCCATGATTTGCCCAAATCGCCTGAGATTGAGGCGAAACATAGTAGGGTTGAGCTGAACTTGTTCGTCTCTGAGCTGGCGCAAATAATCATTTGTAATAGAGCGCGTTGCTGAAAAATTTATGACCACGGTAGTTGATTTGTCCTCGCTCAAGATAGTGAATGCCTTTGATCATCAAACGCGTTTAAGGTTGATTTTTTGTCATTTTTGGGTTTCTGGCGCTGAATTTATAATTCCCTCTTCCAAAAACCCCTATCTTTCGAAAGTGAAACGGGTGTTTCTATCAATATTAGTATGGGGATTGGGTGCGGCTTACTTTGGCTCACTCAGTGCTCAATCTGTGGTTCAGCCCAAGCAACTGGATTACAGTTCTATGGGCGTCCTTTACAACACCGAACGGGTGTTTGAAATCAGACCTCATCTCAACGGAGGAGCTCTATCCGTTCAGTTCGGAAAGATCAAAACATTTTACAAAACACATTACTATCAGTTTGATATCGGTTACCTCAAGCACCCGAAAGAGAAAAGGCAGACCGTAACGTTCAATTCGGGCAATCCGTTTGCCACGACAACGAATAGCTATACCTATGGCAAACAAAATCATTTTTTGATTTTGCGAGGCGGGGTAGGCAAGAAAATTTATTTCTCTGAAAAGGCAAAGCGAAAGGGAGTGGCTGTGGGTATGAATTACGAAGTAGGGGCTTCGATCGGGATTCTTGACCCGTATTATCTGAAGCTCACACGTCTGCGGGAAAACGGTCGTGATGATTATATCTCCACCGAACGATATTCAGAAGAAAATGCGGATGTGTTTCTGGACAACTCCCGGATCGTGGGATCTGCATCACTGTTTAAGGGGTTTGGTAACCTTACTTTCCTGCCCGGACTGCATGGCCGACTCGGTGCGCACTTTAGTGTTGGCGCATTTGACAAATATGTCAAAGCGTTTGAAATCGGAGTGATGGCAGATGCATTTTTTCAGCGCGTCCCCATTATGATTATTGACAACAACAGTCCGGTGTTTGTCAACGGATTTATCTCCTTCCAGATTGGAAAACGACAATAACGTTTATTCAGCAGTTTCCTGATTGTTTTGCGAAGCACCTTTTTTGGTAAACCACCAATAGAGAGGTATACCTGTCATCATAAGGCCCATTCCCATAAAGGCTTCCCGGGGTTGCGTGATAAACGTATTGATGACTAAACCGATACAGAATAAAATAAATAAAGCCGGAATAACGGGGTATCCCCAGACTTTGTAGGGGCGATGTGCATCCGGCATTGTTTTCCGAAGCACAAAGACACCGGCAGCGGTTGCGCCATAGAAGATAAACATGGCGAAAATGATCATATCCGTCAATTGATCAAAGGATCCGGACAGCACGAGCAGACAAGCCCATATCGCCTGCAGGGCAATAACATTGGACGGTACACTCGCCTTGTTTAGTTTGGCCATAGAGGAAAAAAATAACTTCTCTCGCGCCATAGCATAATAGGTTCGCGCACTTCCGTAAATCGTGGCGTGGGTACAACCTAAGGTAGTGATGACAATCAGGACGGAAATAAAAATGAGTCCGCTGTTGCCGAAGATTTTTCTGATCACTTCAATCGCAGCCACCTGAGTACCATCCGCATTGACGGCTTTTAATTCGTCGATCGAAAGTACCGACATATAGGTCATATTGACCAGGAAGTAGATCACGATGATCAGCCCTACTCCGATAGCTATTCCTTTCGGCAGATTCGTATAGGCATCTTTGATTTCTCCACCAATAAATCCCACGGAAGACCATCCCTGATAGGCCCAGAATGCCGCCAGCATAGCGGTAAACATCACACTGATCGTAATCGGATGATCGGGCGATCTGGTAAAATCAAAACTATTAGCAATGACAGCTTCCGAACTACTCAATCCAAAGATGACGATGCCTGCCAGACCGATACCTACCAGCCACAATATGGCTCTGCTAAGATTAGCGCCGGATCGTATGCTTCTTGTATTAATCGCACTCAGGATAATAATCAGCACGATAGCCACGATTTTAGTGTTTAGGTCTGCTAATGGATAGAAGAGGCCGCCGATTGAAATGTCCGCCAGATCCGGCAGGATAGGCGGAATATCCACGATCGCCAAAAATGATTGAGCAAATACATAAGCAATCGAAGAGATGGCGGCTGTTTGGATCACGGAAAAATTGGCCCAGCCAAACATGAAGGACAGAAACCGATTGTAGATCTTCTTAAAATATGCGTACTCCCCCCCGGTGTCGGCCAGCATGCCGGCCACTTCAGCGTTACTGAGGGCTCCCAGTAGCGTGATGATTCCACCGAGTATCCAGGCGACTAATACCCAACCTGAGGAGTTGAGCTGTTCGGCCATAGGAGCTACTTTTTTGTAGACTCCGGAGCCAAGAATATTGGCAAGAATAAAAATGATGACATAGCCTAATCCAAGTGAACGGATTAGCCCCTGGTTTACCGTCGTGCTCATGAGATTTCTGAATTGTTCAGAAAGATAGCTTTTTCATGTCGGAATGGAGGCAAGCTGGCAGATTAGTGTTTATGCCTGCGCTTTTTTGTCATCCCGCCGATGGTATCATTCACACCGGACATGACCATGAAGGCATTGGAATCAATCAGCTGTACTTCTTTTTTGAGTTTGCTGATTTCAAGACGGGTCAGGACCGTATAGAGGATTTCCATATCGTGATGCTTCTCTCCGCTTTTCCCGAATCCGCGCTCTCCCTTGTATACGGTCACGCCATAATTCAGCTTGTAAGCGATCATCTCCCGGATTTCATTGGCTTTGATGGAGATAATGGTGACGCCGGTATATTCTTCAATTCCATCCAGCACATAGTCCACGGTTTTGGAAGCAGACAGATACGTGAGCATCGCATACAAGGCGATTTCGATATTGATAAGATAGGCGACAAAAGAAAAGACGATGATGTTGATGATCAGAATAATGTCCCCAATGGACAATCCGGAATTGCGACTGATAAAAATGGCGAGTACTTCCGTCCCATCGATGACAGCACCACCGCGTATTGTAAGTCCGATTCCCATCCCCAGGAAAAAGCCGCCGAATACAGCTATAAGCAGTTTGTCATTGGTGATTTCAGGATAAGGAATAAACGCAATAGCAAGGGCCAGACCGGAAATAGCCAGTATGGCGCGAATGGTAAAATCCCGGCCGATGACACGCATCCCCAATATCAGAAAAGGCAGGTTGACCAGCAGGATAAGAATGGAAAGAGGTAAAGGGGTGAGTTCTGCGATCAACAACGAAATTCCGGTAGCTCCGCCATCAATAAAACCATTACTCAGCAAAAAGCCTTTCAGCCCAAAACCCGCAGAGACAATTCCCAGGAGAATCTGGAATACATCCAGCACAACACCACGGGTGATCAGTTTCAGTTTGTACCAGCCTTTAGCCAACAGATAAGGTGTATACCGTTTGATCGCACCGGCACTTTTTTGCCCGGGACGTAGTATCGTACGGATGACAAACTTTTCTAGTATTGGCCTCATACAGAATCAGGTCGTTAGTGCTATTGGGTATTCAAATTGGTCACAGCGTGATCGCACAATGTCTTTCAGTGCACCATGCGTAGTGGAGTGGATTACTCCACATTGGTATTATCTGCGGCTTGCCCCTCTTTTCTTTCTTTTAGTTTGTTCTGGATCATTTTATAAATAATCGGAAGTACTGAAATGAGAATGATTCCCACCACAATCAACTCGAGGTCATGCGTCAGATCGTACCCGTATTGATCCAGTAAAAATTTATGCAGGTAGCGACCCAGCAGCATCATGGAAAAAACCCAAACAAAAGCACTGATAAAAGAAATGGCTGAAAATTTCTTTTTGTCCATGCGTACAATGCCGGCTACAATGGGCGCAAATGTGCGTACAAAAGGTAGAAAACGAGCCAGGAAAATAGCCCCGGCGCCGTGTTCTTCGTAAAACACCCTGGCCTGTTGCAGGTACTTTTGTTTGAAATACCATCGGTCTTTCCAACTATACATAGCCGGACCGATTTTTCGACCAAACCAATACCCGACCTGATTACCGAGAATCGCAGCAACAGATATCAGGACCATAATGCCCACAAATGGTATATTGAAGAATCCGGCTTCGAGTTCCCGCCACATGATACCGGCGACAAACAGTAAAGAGTCTCCGGGCAGAAAAAAGCCCATAAACAAGCCGGTCTCTGCAAATACAATGAGCAGGATAATCCATACTCCGCCATGCGCCACGTACCATTGGGGCTGGAGCAGCGAATGCCAGTCGAATTCAGTCATGTAGGTAATGTATTTTGATCAAAAATAGCGGATGGCAATATCTTAAATGTTTTGGGATTTTCACGGATATTTAAAAGGACAATTGTAACAATCGCTTTCCGGGATGGTTGCTCTCAGGAACGACTTATTTTCAATTCATTCGGCGAATCTCAAAGCAAGAGAGGGATAATCGCTTTTCTGTCCGCAGGATAATCGGCAAATTTCTGTGTGTACCACTGATGATGAGACATTGCTCGAGGTATCAGATTGGCTGCTGTCCATATAAAAAAGGTGAAAGCAGGCAGATTCCAACATAGGATCGCAAATCCCAGCCATTCGATCAACTCTCCCAGTAAGTTGGGACAACTGACCCATCGAAACAGATTGGAGTTCGGGATCACATAATGCGTTTCCCCCGGCTTCCGCAGACTGATCAGATCACTATCTGCTCTCCAGTTGATCACCATTCCAAGGATAAATAATGCCGCCCCAATAATAAAGCGCGGATCGGTCAGCCACTCGCTGGTATAGTTGGCGAAATTTCCGAAGTAATAACCCAATGAAAATCCATTCATGAGGTTAAAGAAGATCGCAGACAGGACGATAAGCACGGGCATCGTTTTCCCTCGTGTCCTGATCCGAAATGGAAAAATAAATATCCGGTTGAAATAGTGAAAACAAAACATCCCCAGCATCAGCCAACTCACAAGCGAAAGTTGATCTTTTGCGGGAAGCACAAAATAGAATAGCACAATGAGCACTGGTGCTTCCATCAATACCCATGCCAGACGATTGCTGATGCCCGGTCCCCACTTGCTGGTGGTATGTCGTCCATAGGGCGCAGTGATTCGCAGCAGCACAAAGAAAATGACGACCGCCAATGTAATCCAGCTGTACAGAATTACCTGATAGGTATCATACGAAAGCGACAGAGCAGAGGAAGCTGACAGAATGGTCATGAATGCGTAGAAAATGGACGATTATTTTGGTGATTGCTCAAGATATCCATTTTTCAAAAACCAGTCACAGACATCACGGACCATCACCTCGAAAGGGCGGGGCGTGTACCCAAGTTCTCTTTTTGCTTTCTCACTACTGATGTGGCGATTGCCATCTCTTACTGCAACGATGGCTTCGCGCGTAATGACAGGTTCCTCTCCGGTCATCCTACTGGCGAGTGAGGTGAAGGGGAGTCCCATCCATGCAAAAACCAGAGGCAAGGCAATCGTTTTTTTCCCATGTCCGGTGTGTTGTCCTACGCGTTCACCCAACTCTTTAAGACTATGCCAGTGACCACTGAGCAGGTAGGATTCTCCACTGCGACCTATCGTTAATCCATTCACGATGGCATGCGCCAGATCTCTCGCATCACAGAAATCCGTTCCTCCTTTAAGTACAAAAGGGAGCTTGCCCTGACCCATTTGGATCAGCGCCTTTCCCATCCGGGAGGGTTTGTAGTCATATGGTCCGATGATCGAAGTGGGATTGACGACGATCACCTCCATTTGATCTGAGGCAAAGGACAATGCTAAATTCTCTCCATCTCGTTTGGATCGATCATAGGCAAAGGCATCATCCGTGGTTTTGGGGCTTGATTCATCCAGCAACACGTGAGAGGGTGTCTGTTGATAGGCCTGGATCGAACTAATATGTACAACGCGTCTGATTCCGTTTTTTTTAGCCGCCGTCATTAGCCTTCCGGTGCCTTCCACATTGATCTGTCTGACTTTACCGCCTTGTTCGCCACGGATGGAAATTAATCCTGCTGAATGAATAAGGGCATCACAAGATGATGTCAGATTATCAAGCGCATGATCGTCCAGTAAATCACCTGTCACCCATTCAACAGGAATGTTTTCAAAAATATCGGGAGGTTGCGTCCGCACTAAAGCGCGAATGGTGTAATCACGGGCATGTAACTCTCTGACAAGGGCACCACCCAAATGACCGGTAGCACCAGTAAGGGCAACTTTCATGTACGGTAGAAATCGTTGAATCCAAATCTACAATAAAGAATATTACCCTGAAAAAAGAGAACCATCTGTTTGTGTAATGCAAACAGATGGTTCGTTGTCCATTATATCTGTGGATTGGAGAATTATCTTCTTCTTGCTCTCGCCGGGCGGAAAATCGCATTTCTGCCTCGGCCTCCCTTAACCATCGTTAGGTTGTTTTTGACCGGTTTTGGATCCATTTCCTGCAATTCTTCACTGAGCGCGTACGGGTGATCATTGTTTACCGGTATGGTTTTCTGAATGAGTTTCTGGATATCCTTCAGCAGTGGTTTTTCCACATAATCGCAGAAAGAGATCGCGTGTCCGCTTGCGCCTGCTCTCCCGGTTCGACCGATGCGGTGCACATACGTTTCCGGTATCTCAGGTAATTCGAAATTGAACACGTGTGTCAGGTCATCGATATCAATGCCCCGGGCAGCGATATCCGTGGCTACGAGTACGCGTGTTTTTCTGTTTTTAAAACTTTTCAATGCAGCCTGTCGGGCACCCTGAGATTTATTGCCATGGATGGCTTGCGCCCGGATGTCGTTTTTATTCAGAAACTTGACCAGCTTATCTGCTCCGTATTTGGTGCGTGTAAACACAAGCGCCGTTTCGATGGAATCATCTGACAGAATGTGTTTCAGCAGAAATGTTTTATTCGGTTTTTGAGTAAAATACACGTGTTGCTGAATGGCATCGACCGTAGAAGAAACAGGTGTGACTTCTACATTCACCGGATTGTGTAATAAATCTCTGGACAAAGAGACAATTTCAAAAGGCATGGTCGCCGAAAAGAACAGCGTCTGTCTTTTTTTCGGCAATCGGGAGATGATACGTTTTACATCTTTGACAAAGCCCATGTCAAGCATGCGATCTGCTTCGTCCAGGACGAGAAACTTCAGATCATCAAAGGAGACATGTCCCTGGTTCATCAGGTCGAGCAAGCGACCTGGTGTTGCCACCAGGATGTCGACGCCTTTTTTAAGCTGGTTGACCTGGTTGACTTGTGATACACCGCCGAAGATGACCAGGTGTCTGAGTTGCAGGAATCGACCATAGGCTTTAAAACTCTCTTCCACCTGGATGGCCAGTTCGCGTGTTGGCGTCAGCACAAGAGCTTGTATTGGCCGTTTGTGATTCGCTGAATTGTTTTTTTGCTGATGGAGTAATTGTAATAGGGGAATGGCAAAAGCTGCCGTTTTCCCGGTTCCGGTTTGCGCACAGGCGCGCACATCCCTGCCGTCGAGAACGGCCGGAATCGCTTGTTGTTGGATAGGTGTGGGCGTGGTATACCCCTCCTTTTGTAATGCTCTGAGCACAGGCTCAATGAGCTTCAGGTTGTTGAAAGACACTTGAAAAAAATTAAATTATAAAATGTGGTAAGGCTATCTGCTGCGTCGCGATACTTTACCCGCCTTACGTTAAGCCTTCACGGCATCTGAGTTGGAACAACTCAGTTAACTCTGAGAGAATTAACATATAAGACTTCAAAGATAACGGGATTTTCAGTGTTTTGACAGAGAAGCGGTTGGTTTCCACCAGGATTCAACAAATAATCAACTTCAAAATACACATAAATAGCTCTTTATTAGCTATTTATAAAGTTTACAAAATTTTAATGTATTTCTGTTAATGACTTGTGTTTTGCCTTGTAATACAACCTAAACGCAGATTAATCTAACGCTTGATGGTCAGCGTCTGCATCGGACCGTCATTCACACCGATAAGTAATTGATACGAGCCACCTCTTTGAATCAACTCGATCGAACGGATATCTTCAGCAGGAAATTTGTCATCTGTGGAAATGGGGTTGCAGTCAAACCGTCCACTTCCATCACCCAGGCAGATCGTTTTGACCAGCCCGTCATACCGAGCTGTCTCGACCTCTGTCGGGAAGTGATTGCCGGCTACCATAAAATCCAGGAGTCCATCTCCGTTGAAGTCCGCTGCGCAAACCGCTTTCACCGGTCCTGTCTGACACGCTATAGGAAGGTCCGAAGCGGTGAAGGTGCCATCCCCGTTGTTTTGCAAATACCGACTCGACATGGTACTGAGTTTTCTGTGCGTACTCTTACTCAGCATGTCTTCAGAGTAAATATCTGTCAGCGATGCGTTTGCATAACTCTCATAGGTAGGAAATTTGTCGAGGATAAACGGCATTTCTTGTGACGAACACTCCCGACCGCGCACAGGCAACAACTCATCTTTTTTGGTCGTGGCCAGAACTACATCAAAGTTTCCATTTTCATCCAGATCACTGGAAAACACTTCGAGTTTGGTTCCGTGCGAACCTCCGAACTTATTATTCCAGCCCAGATTGCCCAGCACAAAATCGGTATCGCCATCCTGATCAAAGTCACCTTTTTCAATGGTCCACCACAACCCTGAACCGACATTTTCAATGCGTTGCAGCACAAATTTTCCTTCACCCGTATTCATTAACCAAGTGGGTTCCATCCATTCACCTACGACTATCAAATCGATGTTACCATCACTATCCACATCATCTTCGACAGCATCTGTTACCATGCCGAGATGATCCAAAGAGGGTGCCAAAGCAGAAGTTTGATCAATAAAGCGTCCGCCTTCATTGATCAGGAGTTTGGATGAAGCAGGCATCGCGTATTGACCACTGATCAGCCTGCCTCCGATAAAAAGGTCGGTATCCTTATCACCATCTGCATCAAAAGCCACTACTGTTTGACCATTCGTCAGGTATCGCGGAAAACGATCATTTCCCGCTTTCGAAAACATACCCGTTCCGTCATTGATATATAAGCGATCCTGAAGATTAGCATCACCTTCCGCAAACTCATTGCTGCCACTGATGACCACAAGATCCAAATCACCATCGCCATCAACATCGAGGAAAGCAGACTCCTGATCTTCTGCCGCCGCATCGGCCTCGAAGGCGGGTTGATTTTTTCGAATATAACCGCCGTCAGCCTGCAGGAATATGGCGCCGCTTTGTCCGGCAGCACCCCCAATAAAAAAGTCTTCCAGCTGATCGTTATTCACATCGCCGACGGTGATGTGAGGCCCGTTTTGTGACAGCTTATACGGAAGCAAAACCTGATCCCGGTAATCATCAAATTCTGTCTCGCGATGAATAAAATCAGCGCTTTGTTCATTTACACTCGCAAACCATTCCGAACGATCCGGCTGGAATGGAAGTTTTTTCTCTTTGTTATAATCGATGGTGACCGTTCGATCTGCACGGATGTTATAGACAACAGACATTGATTGCGCATCCCAGAACACCTTGATGGAATCAACCGCGGGTGCAGTCCCTAAACCGAAATGAAGGATGGATTCGACGGCAGAAAAATAGCCGCGGGCATTTTGCATGGTATTAAATTGCTTTTTTCCATCAGCATATACGATCACAGAGTAGCCTAATCCATCCGGATTTCCTTTCGGCCCTTTCAATCGTACGTTCAGATAATGGCCATTCGTTGTGCTGACATTTTTGTAGACTGAAGCAGGCGCATTCATATTATTAATGACGACATCCTGCAATCCGTCATTGTTCAGATCGGCGTACACCATGCCATGTGAAAAACCGGGTGTATCGAATCCGGCTTCTTCCGGCAGGCGGGTAAACTGCATACCGCCATCATTTCGGAAAACAAGATTGGGCACCGGGTTGGAAGGAAGATCATTCAGAATTTTCAGATAGTTGTCCGGCCCAATCATACCCTGGTATTCACTTTTAACCATCGTGTTAAAGTCGTTGTTCTGCATATCCCGCAACACCCCATTAGTGACGAGAATATCCGGATCGCCGTCGAGATCCAGATCGCTGAAAAGGGATGCATAACTCCAGTCAGATTTTGATAAGCCGGCTACCTGAGCTACTTCAGAGAAATAGCCCATGCCATTATTGACCTGCAGTCCATTTTGCATGTATTGAAAATGCTTTTGTTCGGCCACGATACTCCAAAACCGATCTGCATCCATCGATCCCATATTGGTTTTGGATTTTACATGATCGTCAAACGCCATATCCAGGGTGATCAGATCGGGCCATCCATCCTGGTTGATGTCTCCGATGTCGGCGCCCATCGAATAGAAGGACACGTGGCCGGTATGGGTCGGGAGCGCATCATAGAAAATTCCTTTACTGTTGAGGTACAAATGATCGGCATGATGGTAATCATTGCACACATACATGTCGGTCCACCCATTCAAATCAAAATCTCCAAGCGTGACTTGCAATCCATACCGTGCATTGGTAAGTCCGAGCGAAGCTGTGCGATCTACGTATTGGCCATTTTCATTAAAGTAAAATCGATCGGTCTGCGGATAGCCGGCCACGACCTCAGGTCGATTGACCAGGCGGGCAAACTCATCAAAAGGTTGGTTGACCAGATACATGTCCAGATCGCCATCCTGGTCAGCATCAAAAAAGGCGGCCTGTACGCCAAATCCCGGATCATCAATACCATACACGGCAGCTTGTTCTCGAAAGACATTTTTACCCTGATTGATGTACAGCTTATTGCGATTGTTGTCCGGAATGCCTGTGGGCGAATTGCGACACACATAAATATCAAGCAACCCATCTCCATTGATATCGACCATCGTGACACCACTGGACCACGGTTCGGGACTGATTCCGGAATTGAGGGTGATGTCTTCAAACGTAAAATCTCCTTTGTTGAGATATAGTTTGTCGGGCACCATTACGCCGGTGAAATACAGATCCGTTAGTCCATCGTTGTTGATATCGCCCGCGGCGACACCGCCTCCATTATAGAGAAAATGCCAGGTGAAAATATTGATACGGCCTTCTTCATCTATGTCATTGCTGAAGGTGATGCCCGTCTTGTCGGGCGAAAGCGCTTCAAGTTTGATGTTCGCCACCAATTCTTCATCCGTTTTTGAAAGGTCTGTTTGTTTTTGACAGGCAGTGATGGCCAGAAGAACCAGAAAAAAGAAGGCATACAGGCGAAGAAAGTTCATGTACTAAAGGTAGGAAGGAATGCCTTAAATCTTGAGAGATGGCAGTTGTAAAGTGACTGGATTCTTCATTTCACCTTACGAACAGCGTGTAATTCCCAGGTTTTCTGGAATAGTTGTGATGGTTCGCTAAAAAAATTTAAACAAAATTCCGACCTTGTTTTATGTAGGAGAAGGAAGTATGCGTTACAATAAATTATAATATGTGGTATGGTTATTGTACACCATGGGCTATTGCTACTTTTGCAGCGATTTACAGGTCATTTTTTAAGAATGTCTGCTTATGCGCCTGCAAAGGTTTTAGGCAGTTAAAGTGTATAATCAACTATCATGAAATCATTAATATTGAATAATACCCGTTTGGTATTCTTCCTTCTCTTTTTAGTTGCTTCAGCTCTCACACCGCGCACCCTCCTGGCACAAGGATGTGTTGCGGTTCGCCCTATGTCCTGCAATTCAGGAGCCCATTCCAATCAGCTGGGCCTGTTGACAAAAGGGGAATGGCAGGTGTCCGGCACGTACCAGTATTATAAATCATTCCGTCATTTTCGCGGCGATGTGGAAGAGCACGAACGAATTGAACTAGGGACTCAGGTAGAGAATATTGCACATTCCCTGGATATTAGTCTTACGACTGCGATTACAGATAGATTCTCACTGACCATTAATGTACCGTATTTGAATTATGATCGCTCGTCATTGTATGAGCATTATGGCAACAGCACCAACAGAAATCCTGATCAATTGCGTTTTCATACCAACTCTTCAGGCATCGGGGACATGCGTCTCACTGCTAGTTACTGGCTGATTAATCCACATAAAGAAAATTTAAATGGGAATATCGCTGCCGGTTTAGGACTGAAATTCCCTACCGGAAACGCAAATGTGCAGGGTGAGTTTCATAAGCTGACCGAAGACGGCATGGATACGATTATCACCAAACCCGTTGATCAGTCCATCCAGTTAGGAGATGGCGGATGGGGCTTCAGCGCAGAATTGCAGGGTTTCTGGAAAGTATTCAACCGAGGCTGGTTATATTTTACAGGCTATTACTTATTTAACCCTGAAAGTGTCAACGGAACGCTTTCCCGTGGGTACCTGGATGGTGTCAACCCTATTATTGCATATCACTCGATTGTGGATCAGTATGCTGCCAGCATTGGCCTCAACTATGGATTAGCGCCGAAAGCAGGGCTCTCGGTGAGCCTGGGAGGTCGTATAGAAGGTATCCCCAGTCATGATGTCTTTGGCGATAGCAACGGATATCGCCGTCCGGGCATGATCGTATCTCTTGAGCCTGGTCTGTCATATATGTACCGACATCTGAATCTCAATTTCAATATGCCGATAGCGCTCTACCGCAACAGAACTAAAAGCGTGTATGACATGTCTGACCCATCCGGTGAGCGTCATGGTGATGCTGCTTTTGCAGATGTGTTATACAGAGTCTCTCTTGTGTATCGATTTGGTGGTAAATTCGAGCAAGGGCAGCTTCCTATTCTGAATTAATAACATCCCGAAATTCTTTTCCTGCGGATCAGATAGTCTGATTTACAACTACTCAAATGAGTAGGAACGACGGCTTAGGCTCGTCATAGTTTTGCATCACAAATAATTCAAAGATCATGAAGATGCAAACAAGACTATTATTTTTCGCATGCCTGATAATTGTTTCTGCTCTCCAGGCGCAGGATCTCACACAAACCGTGAGAGGCACTGTCGTGGATGCTGATGTCAAGTCCCCCTTGATCGGTGCGATCATTATGCTGGAGGGCGTGGATCCCGCGTTAGGGACCACGACTGATTTGGATGGTCAATTCAGACTTGAGAATGTTCCCGTGGGGCGCCATAATTTTATCATTCGGTACACCGGATACGAAGAGGTCTATATGCGTGATATCGTAGTGGCTAGTGGCCGCGAAGCGATGTTCAATGTGGAAATGGTGGAATCGGTAACCAGCCTGGAAGAAATCACAGTGGTCGCAAATGCCGATAAGAGTGTAGCTATCAACCAGGTGGCCACGGTCAGCGCCACACAAATCACCGTAGAAGAGACATCCAGAATTGCTGCCGGTATCAGTGATCCGGGCAGAACGGCACAGTCCGTAGCAGGCGTATCTTCTGCCGATGATGAAGGCAACGAACTTGTGATACGAGGAAATTCTCCGCGCGGATTTTTATGGCGCATGGAAGGCATAGAGATACCTAATCCGAATCACTTTTCTAACGGAGAAGGAGGTACCGGTGGAGGCGTTTGCGCATTGAGCACACAGGTGCTGGACAACTCTGATTTTTTTACCGGTGCTTTTCCCGGCGAATACGGCAATGCGCTTTCCGGTGTGTTTGATCTGAATCTGCGCGCCGGCAATGCCAGCCGCAGAGAGTATTCCGTTCAGCTGGGTGTCCTGGGCGCACAAGCTTCTCTGGAAGGACCTTTTAGGCAGGGTGGGGATGCTTCTTACCTGGTCAACTATCGGTATTCAACGCTTGAAATGTTAAGCAAAATCGGAATCGATATCAGCGGCGGAGACATCGTCCCGAAATGGCAGGACCTTTCTTATAAAGTTGTTTTTCCAACGAAAAAAGCGGGTAAATTTTCTCTTTGGGGACTTGGAGGAATCAGTAGTGCAGGTTCTACTATCATACAGGATACTACACAATGGATGTACCGGGGAGATCGATTCAGGGATACCGAAGATCATACGATAGGCGTGGCCGGACTGACGCATCAGTATATTTTCAAAAACAACAAAACGTATGTCAAAACCGTAGCAGCTTATTCGCATACCAACGATCAGGTTGAAGTCGATACTATGGATTTTGAGCTCGCACCCACTACGATTGAGCAATCTGAATTTGTCTACAATACATTAAGCATAAGCTCGTACATCCATCACAGGTTTAATGTACGTAATTCGCTGCGCGCCGGTGTGATTTTCCATAACCGAGCGTTTGACAGTAAAGGCACCTACCTGAATTTTGACACGGATGAATTTGAAACGCAGATTGATGACAAAGGAAGTACGATCATGCTGGAAGAATACGTGCAGTGGATGCATCGATTCAGCAATGACTTTGAGCTCAATGCAGGACTCCACTACACCTATTTGGCTGTCAACGATGATGTGGCCTTCGAACCTCGGCTCGGCGCCCGATGGAAAGCGACGGACAGGTCCACATTTAGTTTTGGTGCCGGGCTGCACAGCCGCGTCGAGCCCATATCGCTTTATCTCGGTCAGCACGTGGATGAAAATGGAGATTACGAGCAGCCCAATCTGAATCTCAAACTCACCAAAGCAGCCCATTTGGTATTCGGTTATGGTCTGGAACTTTCCCGGGATATCCGGTTAAAAGCCGAGGTGTACTACCAGCACCTGTATGATGTACCGGTGAAAATCGATGACACGACAAACGTGTTCAGCGCACTTAATTTTTCAAGCGGTTTTACCAATGCACCCCTGGTGAATGATGGAAAGGGGCGCAACTACGGCATGGAACTCACATTACAGAAATTTTTCTCAAATGCATGGTACGGCTATGCCACCGCCTCGGTCTTCGAGTCAAAGTACACAATGCCGGATGGGGTGGAACGTAATACAGCGTTCAACAGCAATTATATCTTCAACCTCGTAGGTGGCAAAGAGTGGAGTGTAGGTCGGCGTAAAACAAATGTGTTTGGCGCCAATTTCCGGGGCATCCTTCGTGGTGGATATCGGACGGTGCCAATCGATCTCGCAGCTTCTGTAGATATGGGTGAAGAAGTCCTCGACTACGATCGTGCTTTTGAAACCAAAGTACAGGATTACTTTCGTGTAGACATTGGAGTGAGCTACAGAAGGAACCATCCTAGCTGGTCTTGGGTATTATCACTCGATATTCAGAATGTCACGGGACGACTGAATGTCTATAACGATTATTACAGCGCTGAGCGAATGGCTATTGAAACCAATTACATGAATGGACTCATTCCGATTCTGAATTACCGGGTGGAATTCTAAATAGTAAAATAATCAACAGTTTAAGAGTTTGCCTTTTACTGATGCTAGTGGTGATGGTGTTCGTTTTGATCCTTTTTAAAAGGTATATGGGAATTTGGAACAGGCTCAGGAGATTCGCCTTCCCGGATGTTGTACACATGATTTACTTCAAGGCCTTCCAGTATCTGGGGGGCTTTGTTTTTCAGCGGCCAGTAGATTTTCGCGGCTGTAATTTTCTCTGCTTTGCCTAAGCCCATTTCCAATTGGAGACTGTTACCGCCAAAACTTGAGCCCGGTGAAACCATGGCCATCACCTTACGTGTCACACCCTTTTCCAAAATCTCTATTTCGGCACGTGCACCAATAGCCCTTCGATTGGATTCAACACCTTCTAATCGTAAGATGATCCATTTGTTGTCTTGTCCAACAGGATTTTCAAACAGCAGATTTTGATAGACATCCCCTTCAAAACTCCCGCCCATAATCACATAAAAATCCTGATCGCCGTCACCATCCATATCCCCAAAGCCAACGCCATGGCCTTTCTGAATGTTCCCAAACCCTCCGGAATAGGTGATATCTGAAAAGGACTTTCCATCCCGATTCCAGTACATCTTATTGGGTATAATCGATTTTAAATTCGGCTCTCCGGTTCCCAGATAGAAGTCCGGGAATCCGTCATTGTCCAGATCGCCATAGTTTGACCCCATCGTAAAAGCAGGTTCTGTAAGTCCCATTTCTATGCTCACATCTGTAAATGTGTTATTGCCATTGTTGACATACAAGCGTGGGCGAAAAGGATCATCTTTTTTTCCGTATGCGCGCAATATTTTTCCGGGGAGGTCTTCAGTACCATCGGAATAGGCAGACACAAAAATGTCGAGCCAACCATCATTATTGAAATCAAACATCCAACAGGGAAATGAAACCCAGGGCTCTCCGGTGTTGGATGTGCCGGAAATATTGTCAAAGCGAATTCCTTTTTCATCAGACACATTGAGAAACAACTGGTTGGTGCCGTTCATCACAGAGATATACAGATCCGGCAGACCATCATTGTTGATGTCGCCACCTGCACTGCCTTTGACAAAGTAATTGATCTGGAGATTGGCTTGCTGAGAAACTTCCCGGAAGGTGCCATCCTGTTGGTTGTGATAGAGTTCAGAAGGAAAATTACTCTCTATACCTCCTGCCGGTAATGATTCGTTTCCAACAAAAAGATCAAGCCAGCCGTCTCCATCGAAATCTGCCCAAACCGCATTTTGTGTGGGTCGTTTCGTGTACAAACCTGCTTCCAGTGTAACATCGGTAAACGTATTGTCTCCATTATTTTTCAAAAGCGAATTGGGTATTTTTCCCTGGTCATTAAACCAGGCACCTCGCAATATCAGGATGTCGACAAACCCATCATTGTTGTAGTCTGCATGGCGAATGTTCAGACCGCCCGTCACCCCTTTTAACCCGGCCCGGATTGTCCAATCATCAAAGCCGCCTGCTCCATTGTTTCGGAAGTATTGAATCTGATCATTAAATCCCCATGACGAAGCTATAATGTCCAGTAAGCCGTCATTGTCAAAATCTTCTACGGCAACACCTCCGGCCAGACCACGCGTATCCACTTGCAGGGATGAGGCGATATCGGGAAATTTAGAAAACGGGACATCAGACGAAAAATAGCCTTTGGGCAATTGCATAGAAGCGGGAACACCGTCAGGGTATTTTCCAAGTGTCATCGCAGCGATATTCAGCAGCACTTTTGACGTCAGATCGTCCGGACTTTCTTTTAGTATTTCCTGGTAAAGTGTAAGGGCCATTTCCGAACCCGCTGTTTTGGTATGCTGGCCATCCCCTTCAATCGGTACGATACAGGAAGCGGAAGTGTGGTTCAGGATGCAGTTTTCCTGTTCACCCAATCTCAGCGCGCTGAGGGCGAGCAGCTTTTTCATTTCGAGCATGGTCTGTTCTTTGCCCGGAATGGTCATCGGGGCAGCCATGGCGAGCACCTGTTCGAATACCTGAATGGCTGTTTCTGTATTTCCCGCTTTCAGCTCTTCAAAACCATACATCACCAGAAAATTGAGTTTGTTCAGGCCATCTAAGGATGCTGCGCGGTCCTTATACATTTTCGCTCTTTCATTGGAGAGAAAGACAGTCACTTTCATGGGGTCGACTTTCGATTGCGCGGCTTTTACGCTATCGATCATCGCCAGCGTTTGTCCTGAGGGTTGATTGGAGAGGGAATGCTCATGGCTTACCCTGTTGTGTTTTTCCTGATGATCTTCCTGACACCCGACCGCTGCAAGGGAAACAATCATCCACATCAAGAGACATGAATAATTGAACCGGTCTCGTCGCAAAGTGGAAAAAAGTAAAATTGACTTTCGATGATCACTGAAATGGGCTTCGGACATTGGGTAAAGGTACTATCCATTTGCATAAAGCCTGAGCACCGGATTTGTCCGCATGCATTAAGGCAGACATCGCAAGTTGCGTCTCGAAAGCCCGCTGAATTACGTACAAACAGAGATTTACTCGATAGACATCTGTTAAATCGTATCCTTTAATTAGGATCACCTCAGATCATGACCGGGATCATCAAATTCAGGATTATTCACGGATATTTTTGTCTTAAAATCATATACATATGGAAAAAGTACTAATTGCATTGCTATTGATGGTAATGGTTTCCGCTTGCGGAGGCGGCGGTGAAACCAAAGAGGAAAAAGGGTCAAATCCCTATTCCACCACTGAAAAAAACGATAAAGGAAATCCTGAGTATGACCCGAACCGAGGGGAAGGAAAGTGGACGGCTGAAAATATTGGGGTGACTGATGCGTTGGATGCGGCTAAGGCGGAATCCGGACAAAAGATTACTGAAGTGAAATGTTCCTCCTGTCACAAAATGACAGAAGAGCGTCTGGTGGGTCCCGGATGGGCTGGAGTAACCAAGCGAAGAACAGGTGAGTGGATTATGAATTTTATTTCTGATCCTGACCCGATGATCGAGAAAGATCCTGTTGTACAGGCTCAGTTAGAACTGTGTTTGGTGCGCATGCCAAATCAAAATCTTTCTGATGCAGAGGCGAGAGATATCTATGAATATATGCGCAAAAACGACGGCGTTAATTAAATCAACTAAAAAGCAATATGAAAAAGCAACTTCAGTTTGGCTTGCTGCTCACCGCCCTGGTGACATTGGGTCTGGTAGCGTGCAAACCAAAAAACATGACATCTGCCGTCACCGGTGATGCGGCTTCAAAAGCATTTGTTCCCCCGGGACAGTATGATGAATTTTACAATTTTGTGAGTGGTGGTTTCAGCGGTCAGTTATCCGTCTATGGTCTGCCTAGCGGACGACTCTTCAGAGTGATTCCTGTTTTTTCGGTCGATCCGGAGAAAGGCTGGGGGTATAGTGAAGAAACCAAACCCATGCTCAATACATCCCATGGTTTTGTGCCCTGGGACGACCTCCACCATCCTGAATTGTCTCAAACCGATGGAAAGGTAGATGGTCGTTGGATTTTTGGCAACGGCAATAATACCCCACGTGTCGCCCGCATCGATTTGACAACCTTCCGTACGGCAGAGATCATCGAGCTGCCGAATAGTGCGGGTAACCACTCTTCTCCATTTATCACGCAAAACACGGAGTACGTAGTCGCGGGTACGAGATTCAGTGTGCCACCGGAATACGTTAATATGGACGTGCCGATTGATTCCTACAAAGAAAACTTTAAAGGGCACCTCAGTTTTATCTCTGTAGACAAAGAATCCGGCGAGATGGACATTGCATTCCAGATCAAAACACCAGGTGTCAACTTTGACCTGAGTCACGCAGGAAAAGGTCCTTCTCACGGATGGTTCTTTTTCTCATGCTACAATACAGAGCAAGCCAACACCCTGCTTGAAGTAAATGCTTCTCAGCGCGACAAGGATTTTATCCTGGCCGTCAACTGGAAGAAAGCTGAAGAGTATGTTGCAGCCGGTAAGGGAAAGAAAGTTCCGGTGAAATATGCACATAACGTTTGGCATGAAGAGACACACTCTGCCACTTCAGAAATCAAAACTGAAGTTGTCGTTCTCGACTACCAGGATTTTGATGATCTGTGTTACATGATCCCTTGTCCGAAATCTCCGCACGGATGTGATGTGGATCCTACCGGACAATATATCATTGGAAGTGGAAAGCTTGCCGCTTTGATTCCTGTCTTTAGTTTTGAAAAAATGCAGACAGCGATCGCCAATGGTGATTTTGATGGCGATTACTACGGCATCGACGTACTGAAATATGAGACCGTATTGCACGGCGAGGTAAAGCGTCCGGGTCTCGGGCCTTTGCATACCGAGTTTGATGCCAATGGCAATGCATATACCTCGATGTTTGTATCCTCAGAAGTGGTGAAATGGAATATCGAAAGTCTGGAAGTCCTTGATCGGGCCCCTACGTATTACTCTGTTGGCCACCTTTGTGTGCCGGGAGGAGATAGCCGGAGTCCATTCGGAAAATACCTGATCGCGTATAATAAGATCACTAAGGATCGATACCTGCCTACAGGTCCTGAGTTATGCCACAGTGCTCAGCTCTATGATATCAGTGGAGATAAGATCCAGTTGATCCTTGACTTTCCGACGATTGGGGAGCCCCATTATGCACAGGCTGCTCCGGCGGATTTGATCGCGCCGAACTCGGTCAAGATTTTCCCGATCGAAGAAAACAAGCACAGTCATGCTGCTCTGGGTGAAAAGGATACGAAAGTTGTGCGTGAAGGGAAGGAGGTGCATGTATACATGACGGCCATTCGTTCTCACCTTGCCCCAGACAATATTGAAGGTATCAAAGTGGGCGATGAGGTGTATTTCCATGTGACCAACCTTGAACAAGACTGGGATGTACCTCATGGTTTTGCCATCATCGGTGCGGATAATGCAGAATTGCTCATCATGCCGGGTGAAACACAGACCCTGAAATGGGAGGCTAACAATGTGGGTATTTTCCCGATGTATTGCACTGACTTCTGTAGTGCCCTGCACCAGGAGATGTCAGGATATGTGCGCGTATCGCCGGCCAATAGTAATGTGCCATTGCGATACGGCGTAGGGGAAACAGCGCCCGTGAGCGGAGAACTATAACGCCTCCGCTTCATACTAAATACCTTGAGGGGTACAAACGTAATCATACACCGATGTGCCCCTCATTTTTTTAAATGATGAATCATGGCTTCAGAAGGAAAAATTTCCAACCTCTCCAAAGGATTATTGATATTCGCAGCGTTGCTGTTTATCGGCACCATCTTTTTGCCATTCTGGAAAATCGACCTCATAGCACCTCAGTATCCGGAAGGACTTGCCCTGCTGATCTATGCCAATGGGCTGGCCGGTGACGTAGAAATTATCAACGGGCTTAACCACTATATCGGCATGGCCACCCTCCATACTGAGGACTTTATTGAGTTTTCGATCCTTAGATATATCCTGATCTTTTTTGTGCTCTTTATTCTGGTCACAGCTACCATCGGGAAAAAGCGACTTGTGTATATGCTTTTCGGAGCGTTTCTAACCTTTGGCCTGATCGCCTTGGCGGACTTTTATCGATGGAACTACAATTACGGCCACAATCTCGATCCGGCGGCCGCTATTAAGGTGCCGGGGATGTCTTACCAGCCACCCATTTTTGGGTATAAGCAACTCCTTAACTTCGGTGCATATTCCATGCCTTCGAGTGGCGGTCTTTTGTTTATCGCCACGGGACTCATTATTTTGCTGGTGGTTTTATACGAACGAAACGTGTTGCAAAAGTTGTTTAAACGTAAAAAGCAAGTGATTGCGATTTTGATCCCTGTAATGCTGCTGCTGATGGCTTGCGGAACAAAAGGGCCACGTCCATTGGTGATCAATGAAGATATGTGTGCGTATTGCAAAATGACGATTACTGAACCACCTTTTGCCGCACAGCTCACTACAGTTCAGGGTCGTCACTATCTCTTTGATGATATCTCCTGTATGGCGGGATTTGCAAAAGAAAATCAGGTGATGAAATTTGACAAGTTTTATGTGAGCGATGTCTGCAATGCCACCGAGTTTATCAATGTGGAATCAGCGACCTTTCTGCACAGTGAAGCATTTCGAAGTCCTATGGGCGGCAATATCGGAGGTTTTGCCAACGCGGACAGCGCAGCAGTCTATAAGGAGAAATATAATGCGGTCGCTACATCCTGGGCCGAACTGATTAAGTAATCTCGTTTTTATGCCTGTTGGCCTGAATGTAATATCAGTTGTATCCTGGCTTGTCTGCGTTTTGCTGATGACCGGGCCAAAAGGGTATGGCAATGTCTGCCATGTAGGCAGCGGGTATGCGTATTCTTCTGTTAAAGCTGCCATCGAAGCTGCTCAAAAAGGTGACACCATCTATGTGCATGGAGGAACCTATCAGGAAGGAAATATCCTGATCGACAAACGACTTGCCCTGATCGGACTGGAGCTACCTGTTCTGGACGGACAGAAGAAATATGAGATTGTATCCATTAAAGCGGATTCTGTTTTGTTAACCGGATTCCGCATCCAACATTCAGGACGCGCTTCACTAGATGATCCCGGCGGTATTAAAGTGTATGACAGCAAGCATGTACACATCATCAACAATCACCTGTATGACAATTTTTTCGGTATATACCTGCAGTATAGCCAGCAATGTATAGTGAAAGACAATATCCTCGAAGCATTTGGTCAGGAAGAGCAGGAGATTGGTAATGGCATTCACTGTTGGAAAAGTGAAGACCTGCAGATCATAGGAAATACCATCACCGGCCATCGGGATGGTATTTATTTTGAGTTTGTCTATCGATCAGTTGTTTGGAGAAATATCTCTTCCGATAACCTCCGCTATGGTCTTCATTTTATGTTTTCACATGACGACGCGTACATTACGAATATATTCAGGAACAACGGCGCCGGTGTGGCGGTCATGTTTACGAAGAATGTGAAGATGTTTAACAACACTTTCGAGGATAACTGGGGCGATGCCGCTACGGGTTTGCTCTTGAAAGAAATTTCCGACAGCTACTTGTTTAACAATCGGTTTTTGCGCAACACCAGCGGAGTGTATATGGAGGGGACTAATCGGATTCGGGTAGAGAAAAACGTATTCAGATCCAATGGATGGGGAATGAAAATTCAGGCAAGCTGCGCTGACAATGAAATCCTGCACAACAATTTTATCGGCAACACATTCGATATCGGAACCAATGGTTCGCTGGTGCTCAACTCGTTTGACGGCAACTACTGGGACAAATATGAAGGGTATGACCTGAACAAGGATCAGGTTGGTGACGTGCCCTATCGTCCCTTAAGTGTCTTTTCGGTCATCGTGGAGCAGAATCCACCCGCGATGCTTTTGTACAGAAGCTTTATCGTTACTTTACTGGACCGTTCAGAACGTATCATTCCGACGCTCACGCCGGACAATTTTATTGACAACATGCCTAAAATGTCTGCATTTCCCTTATGATTGAGATACAAAACGTTTCGAAAAACTTTGGCAAGTTGGAGGTGCTGAAGCACATTGATCTTACCTGCGAAGCAGGACAGTGCATTGCCCTGATCGGACCGAACGGATGTGGGAAGACGACTCTGATCAAATGCATTCTCGGAATGGTCATACCAACAGAAGGAAATATTCGATTTAAGGGAAAAGATATTTCGAATGACTATGCCTATCGCCATGACATCGGGTATATGCCTCAGGTCGGACGCTATCCGGACAATATGACCATCGGCCAGGTATTTGATATGATCCGGGATATACGATCTGTGAAAGAGACCCTCGATGAGGAACTAGTAGAAAAGTTTGCGTTAAGGGATATGCGTGAGAAAAAAATGCGCACACTCTCCGGAGGTACCGTCCAAAAGGTGAGTGCATCCTTGTCTTTTTTATTTACACCTGAAGTGCTGATCCTGGATGAACCAACCGCCGGTCTTGACCCGCTGGCCAGTGAAATTTTGAAAGAGAAAATCATCCGGGAAAAGGGAAAAGGAAAGCTGGTTTTGATCACCTCCCACCTGCTGAGCGAATTAGATGACCTCGTGACACATATCATTATGATGCAGGAAGGAGAAATTCGATTTTTCATGCCGGTCACTGAATTGAAAAATGCCACGCACACGGATAGTCTGGCCAAAGCGATTACGCATATCTTAAAGCGGGATGATGTTTAATAAGATTCAGAAATTTATTTTTTCGGATATCCTCAATAATAGGATCATTCTGGCTTACACACTACTGCTGGCTGTTTTGTCATGGAGTGTGTTTAATATTGAAGATGATGGCAATAAAGGAGTGCTCACGCTGTTGAATATTATTCTACTCACAACGCCTCTCGTCAGCATCATTTTTACAGCCATCTATTTGTACAATAGTGCTGAATTTATCGAACTGCTACTGAGTCAGCCTGTCAATCGCGGGAAGATCTGGACCGGTTTATTTCTCGGACTGTTGTCTTCACTTGTGTTTGCCTTTCTGCTGGGTGCAGGTATTCCGATCATCATCTATGTCAGAGGTAGCATCGGACTCATTCTGTTAGGCACCGGGCTGATGATCACAGCGATTTTTGTTTCCCTGGGCTTTTTGTGTACCATTCTGACCAGAGATAAGGCTCGTGGGATTGGTATCTCCATCCTGCTCTGGCTCTTTTTTAGCCTGTTGTTTGATGGCCTTGTGCTATTCCTTTTATTCCAGTTTGCAGAATATCCGATTGAACATGCTATGGTGGGTGTGACAGCCCTCAACCCGATTGATCTCGCACGGATATTCATTATCCTCCAGCTTGATGTCTCCGCGATGCTGGGGTATACAGGAGCGATCTTTAAAGACTTCTTTGGCACAGGGCTGGGTGCTGCCATCGGGTTCCTTCTCCTTTGCCTTTGGGTGATGATTCCTTTCCTCATATCGAGAAGGATGTTTATCCGCAAGGATTTATAACCTCTTTATGTTAGCCCGAATTTACTATTTGGGTCAACTAAAAAAAGCCGGACGTCTATGCCCGGCTTTCCTCTTTTTATATGGATAAAGAATACTAAATCCCGTGAGATTTACGCTGTTTATTCCGGTGGTAAGAGTACATCATCAATGACGTAGACAACGCCGTTTGAAGCAGGTACTGTTGCCAGGATTTTAGATCCATTGACAAAGTATTCACCGTCTTTGATGGTGATCTCCACATCTTTCAGGTTGACTTGATTTAGCTTCTGCCCGTCTTTCATGTTTTCCGTTTTGATCACCCCGACATATACGTGGTACTCCAGAATGTTGGCCAGATCATCCACGGCTTCGGGTTTTAAGAGTCCCTCAACCGTACCTTCCGGTAGTTTGTCAAACGCATTGTTTGTCGGAGCAAATACGGTAAACGGACCGGCATTAGCCAGTACATCTACATAATTAGCCGCCTGTACCGCCGCAACTAACGTTGTATGGTCTTTACTACCTACGGCTACCTTTACGATATCGTTGTCCGAAACATCGTCTACTACACCGGATTGTCCCGTGAGTTCAGTGGCATTATCGGCTGCCTGCGCAGTGTCTTGATTTTGTCCGGATGATTGACACCCGATGAACGCTGTCACCAGTATCAAAACCATCCAATAAGTTAGTTTATGCATAATAGTTGATTTGGTATCAAAGTAAATACTCACCTTTTTTTTTACCGATGATACCTGTCACGAAAATCACTGATTTAGGTCACCTGCACCAGGGCGGAATACGCAGAAAACGAGTAGCAAGGACGATCCGAAAAGAACCAGTGCCAGTCCAAAAAGCATTTCCTTGACCAGGGGAACCACTGCATACTGAAATCCGGTAATACCCTGAATCATTAACACAAACTCTGTAGCAATCGCGGCTGTTGCGAAGACGATGACCGCTATACGCGATATCTTCAGATACGGTATCAATCCTTTTCCAATCATGTAGGCGATCAGGAATAACGTAGTGATGACCAGGAGTACCAGATGCAGGTAGGCGATGACAATCGGTCGAAAGCCAAAAGCAAGCTTGCTAATGGAGGGAATGGTCGAGCCGAGTTGCAGCAGGAATTTTAGTGATATGGCAGAGGCCACAATCAGAAACAACAGAAGTACAGTCTTTCTAAATGATGATTGAATAGTTGGCCATTGCGCGCGAATGTATCGGATGAGATACCACCAGCCAACAAGCTGACCGATGGCCGCAATAATCACAATACTGTACAACCAGGTGGGAATATTCGCCCACAAGGTGGATAAGAAGTAGGCAGGTATGCAGGATAAAAATAGTAACCAGAATGCCTTTTTGCCTACATCCTGATGCAATGACCCGGTTTTAAAAATATCCATAAAAAGTCCAATGCAGGCCAACAGAAACCAGCCATTATATTGAAAGTGCAGGTAGAAATAGATAGAGCCCAGATACACATCCTGGTCGTAGTTTTTCGTCGCCATCATTTGCGATAACACCATCGTCCCTATGGTTGATAGAATCCCCAGCCAGATGGCAGCCTGAATCCATCTTTTGCCCGGATGACCTGAAGAGAATTTACCCAAATCCCGAAGTGCAAAGAATGCGAATACATACCCAACGAGGATCGAAAGCGTCGAGAAAAACAAAGACACCGGACCATACCCCTGAATCGCAAAAGCTACCAGCATGCCATATGCGGCAACCAAATTGGCGACGATCAATCGGGAATAGACCTTTTCCTGTATAGCCGGCAGGTTGGCCCGTAGCACAGCTACGATCAGGAATAACAGCGAGTGCGTAATCCAGCCGGTAAACGCAAAATGAGAATGAGCTTCCTGGAGGTACTTTTGATTGAAATGTGGAAATTCGAATCCGATTTTATAGCGCATCAATGCACCAAGTCCGGCGACAATACACAGGTTGAAAACAGCAATGCGAACCCAATATTTAGATTCCTTCATATCTTTTTCTTTTTAGGACAAACGGATAGTAGGGTTCAGAATAGTTACCCTGCGGTGCTGATTTCCGATGCAAGATACGGCTAATAATAGGTGTTTCTTCAGGCAGCAGTGAAGTTTCGCTGTTGTCAATAAAATTCTTTTGATCAGAATGTAGGAGACATGAAAGTCAACCTGTATTCCAATCATATGAGGAATAATCTGAATCCCCATATCTTTGCACGATTGTCAGGTCAGCGTGTGCTGCGTATGTTTTTTCTTTGTGCAATAGTGTATGCATACCATACCTCGATTTGATGGTGGATTGTTTGACAAGAAAAGATATGGTGTACTGTTCACGTTTTTCTCAATGCGGAATTCTTCAGGTTTGAGCAGTATGCAGATCGAAAATTTTAATGCATCATGAGTTTAACCAGCCGTAATTCCAGAACCACCATTTTTCTAATGATGTTTCTCATGGCATACGCACCTGCTTTCCTTTCGGCACAGACAGCCACTGAGATTGTCATGGAGGCAGACCGAAAAGTCAAAGGGCTCTCTTCGGAAGCTGAAATGACCATCCGTATCGTTCGACCTACGTGGAAACGTGAGATTTCCTTGAAGACCTGGAGCAAAGGCGACGAATATGCCCTGATCCTCGTTACCGCCCCAGCCAAAGACAAAGGCATGGTTTCCCTCAAGCGCGACAGAGAAGTGTGGAATTGGATTCCTTCCATCGAACGGACGATCAAACTTCCTCCGTCCATGATGACACAGTCCTGGATGGGCACGGATTTTACCAACGATGACCTTGTCAAGCAATCATCTATTGTGACAGATTATTCGCACAAACTGGAAAAAGATACGGTGATTGAAGGCTATACCTGTCACACGATCGTAATGACGCCAAAACCGGATGCTGCTGTGGTGTGGGGTAAAATCGTCATCTGCATTTCTAAAAAAGAATTCATGCAGTTGCGCGCAGAATACTACGACGAGGAAGGCTATCTGATCAATGTGATGAATGGCTCAAATATTAAAACCATCGGAGGCAAACTTCTCCCTGCGGAGATGGAGATGATCCCGATGGATAAGCCGGGTCAGAAGACTGTGTTGATTTACGACAAACTCGTGTTTGATATTCCCATTCAGGAAAGTTTCTTTACCGTACAAAACATGAAAACCGTCCGCTAAGATGTTATTTGTTTTTGCGTGGAGAAATATCTGGAGAAATAAACGAAGGACGCTGATCACGGCCGCATCTGTTTTTACGGCAGTGATCCTCGCCCTGCTGATGCGCTCCCTGCAACTAGGCGCCTATCAGCGGATGATCGATAATGTGGTAAGTTATTACACCGGCCACATCCAGGTACATGCCGATGGGTACAGCGATGAGAAGACCCTGGAGTATTCATTTGTTCCCAATGATTCCATCATTGATGTCATTAAAGAACATCCCGACATTGTCTCCTGGGTGCCCAGGCTCGAATCTTTTGCGCTCGTTTCTGCGGCCGACCTAACGCAGGGAAGCCTTGTCGTGGGCATTGATCCGGCAGCTGAAGATGGCCTGACCAACCTCGCCGGGAAAATTGTGGAAGGCACATACCTTGCATCAGATGATGATGGCGTGATTATTTCAGAAGGGCTCGCCAAAAAGCTTGAGGCCCATACGAACGACACCATCGTTTTGCTCGGTCAGGGATATCACGGCGCTACAGCTGCCGGAAAATATCCGATCCGTGGTGTAGCTCATTTTTCTGCCCCCAGCTTAAACAACGGGATGGTCTACCTGACGATTCCAAATGCACAATATTTATACAGCACCGGTGATCGCCTGACCAGTATTGCCATCAGGATATCTCCCAAAGCAGATGCTACGGCAGTTGCTGCCGCTTTGCGACACACAACAGAAGACATGCCCTTCGAGATTCTTGACTGGAAGGATATGTTGCCCGAGATGGTGGAATTAATTGAAGTGGATAATGCCGGTGGCGTGATTATCATTTCAATTCTCTATATGATCATCGGGTTTGGCATCTTTGGTACCATACTGATGATGCTGGCAGAGAGACAACATGAGTTTGGGATATTGGTAGCCGTTGGGATGAAGCGCATCAAACTCGCCACAGTGGTTCTGCTGGAGATACTGATGATTGCGTTTCTGGGTACAATTGCCGGGATACTTGTGGGGATTCCGATTATCGGATATTTTCATGCCAATCCAATTAAAGTGACCGGGGATATGGCCAAAGCCTATGAGAGCTTTGGTATGGAAGCGATTTTTCCATTTTCCAATGACATCGGGTTGTTTCTGACACAGGCAGCCATCGTATTTTTTATGAGCCTCGTCCTGTCGGTGTACCCGTGGTTTCGTATTCTGAGACTAAAAGCCATTGAGGCGTTAAAGCAATAACCTATGCTGGCAAGAATTGCATGGCGAAATATTTGGCGTAACCGGGTGAGGAGTCTGATCCTGTTATCCTCCATTACTTTGGGTGTTTGGGCTGGCATTTTCATGCTGTCCTTCTCGTGGGGCATGAGTATTCAGTATGTGAATATGGCGATCAAAGGACAGATTTCTCATATTCAATTGCATCATCCCGAATTTAAAGCAGAAAAGAAAATTGACTTTGCCATTCCTCAGGCTTCTGTGGTCGTAGATCGCATCATAGAGATGGAAGGCGTACAAGCAGCCTCCGGCCGAACCATTACCAGTGGCATGATTTCATCTCCAGTTGCGGGCGCCCCAGCCAGTATTTTGGGTGTCAATCCCGAGCAGGAATTGGCCGTCACCATGATGAATGACAATGTGGTGGAAGGCGACTACTTTCCTGCCGGAAGGAAAAATCAAATCCTGATTTCCGAAAAGCTGGCCAACAAACTGAAGGTGAAACTCAATCACAAAATTGTGCTTACCCTGCAGGATGTAGACGGAAATATCACAGCCGGTGCTTTCCGCATCACAGGGATTTATAAAACGAGAAATAGTACAACTGATGAACTCAATGTTTTTGTCAAATCGTCCGACCTGTCTCCACTCCTGGGGTTGAATGAAGGAGAACTACATGAAATCGCGGTGCTGCTAAAGGAGCATGTCGAGCTTGCACCTGTCTACTATCAGTTAAAATCAGATTTCCCAACACTGCTGGTCGAAGACTGGAGGACGCTGGCGCCCGAGCTCAGGCTGGTTGTGGATTCTTTTAAGCAAAACATGTACATTTTTATGTCCATTATTTTGCTTGCCCTGACTTTCGGGATTATCAATACGATGCTGATGGCGGTGCTTGAACGCGTACACGAACTTGGTGTACTGATGGCCATCGGGATGAATAAGTTGTCCGTGTTTCTGATGATCATGCTGGAGACAGTTTACCTCGCTGTGATCGGCGGCATTTGCGGATTGATTTTATCCTACTTCACGATCCAGCTTCTTGGTAAAACAGGGATTGATCTTTCGGCCTTTTCGCGGGGACTGGAATCTTATGGGATGAATACGCTCGTATACCCGGCCTTACAAAACAATCAGTATCTGGAAATCTTTATCATGATATTTGTGGCAGCACTTTTGTCTGCGATTTATCCGGCATATAAAGCCCTGAAACTTAACCCCGTTCAGGCGATTAGAAAAATTTAATGTTATGGCAGTTCTGGAAGTATTTGATTTAGTTAAGACGTACAACGAGGAGAGTAATTACCCTGTACATGCAGTCAATCATGTGGATCTGACCATTGAAAAAGGAGAGTTTACGGCGATCGTAGGGCCGTCAGGATCAGGGAAAACCACGCTGCTGAATATCATGGGTGGCCTCGACCAACCGACACAAGGAAAAGTGATTATAGATGGAAAGGACATTTCTTTTCTGGGAGAAAATAAACTGATTGACTTTCGATTGCATCATATCGGTTTTGTTTTTCAATCCTACAATCTGATACCCGTTTTGACAGCAAAGGAAAATGTCTCTTTTGTCATGGTCTTGCAAAAGACGCCCAAAAAGGAACGCGATCTGCGTGCAGAAGCATTGTTAAAAGAAGTGGGCCTCGAAGATCGAATGGATAGCCGGCCGGCGCAACTATCCGGTGGACAGCAGCAACGCGTGGCCATTGCGCGAGCACTTGCCTCTAAACCTGCTTTTGTGCTGGCAGATGAACCTACGGCAAACCTGGATTCCAAATCGGCGACCAACCTCCTGGATATCATGCATAAGCTCAATCGGGAGGAGCATATGACCTTTATTTTTTCAACACATGATTCGCGCGTGATCGAACGGGCGCGCCGCGTAGTCACGCTGGTCGATGGAAAAATCGCCTCGGATGTTCGACAGGATGTATCATAACACAAGACAGTGGCTGGCTTACTTTTTTGTGCTGGGCATTTGCCTTTGTGCCGCAACTGTGTCCGCACAGGATGTGAAAGAGAAAAAGAAGTTGAGCGATGTGCTTTCTTTCAATGGATATATCAAAGACCTGCAGGTATTCACCATCGCATCGCCCGAAGCGAATATCACGTATAATTTTGTTCACAACCGCCTTAACCTTAAATACTATCCCTCTTCGGCATTTACAATGGCACTTGAAGCCAGGAACCGCATTTTTTTCGGGTCCGATATTAACCGCCTTCCGGACTTTGCAGACTTTGTCGATTATGATAATGGCTATTTCGATCTGACGGCACTGGTTATTAAAGAAAGTAGCGTGCTCGCCGTCATGCAGATCGATAGAGCCTGGGTGGATTGGTATCGGGGAAAATGGCAGGCGAGAATCGGGCGACAGCGAATCAACTGGGGTAAAACACTCGTGTGGAATCCAAACGACCTTTTTAATACGTTCAATTTTACTGATTTCGATTACGAAGAGCAACCCGGAAGTGATGCACTGAAGGTCACGTATTATCCAACCGGAATGTCATCCATCGAGGCAGCCGTCAAACCCGGAAAGTCAGGTGACGAGACTGTAGCGGCAGCCATCTGGCGGTTTAACAGGCGCAACTATGATCTACAGGTGTTAGCCGGAAGCTACCTGACCGACTATGCCGTAGGGTTAGGGTGGGCCGGAAATATTAAGAACGCGGGCTTTAAAGGAGAGGCGACCTGGTTTCAGCCTAAGAACCCTTCGTCGGACAATAGAAGCGTCCTCAGTGCGACGATGACTATTGATTATTCGTTCGAAAAACCTGTGTATATCCAGGGCGGGGTTTTGTACAATCAACACCCCTATTCGGATTCTCTGGGCATGGGATCAGCCGGCTTTCTGCGCGGGCAGGAACTCTCACCCAAAAATCTGATGCCTTCGGACTGGTCATTTATCGCCCAGGTGAACTCCAATATAACCCCTTTATTTCAGGCCAATCTGGCGGTTATTCAAACGGTGTCGCCCGCATTTATGTTTGTAATGCCTTCACTCAGTTACTCGTTGATGGACAATCTGGATATCACCTTGCTCGATCAAAGTGTTTTTTTATTTACTTCGACCAAACCCAACTCGATCCATTCCCTATACCTGCGTCTGAAATGGAGTTTTTAAGTTGGGCGTCCTTGATCAGCCCGGTTGTGTGAAGTCAATGCTTTCATCATCTTTGTAGCCATGTCAGGCATTCTCCATTCAAGGCTGGTTTATCTGATCTTGTTTGCATTCGCTGCTATCCTGTATGCCAATACCTTGTTTCACGGATTCGTACTGGATGATGAAGTGGCCATCACAAAAAACGAATTTGTACAGCAGTGTGTGAAAGGTATACCGGCTATACTTACTCACGACAGCTTTGCCGGGTATGGTCGAATAGGAGAGGGCGAGAGTACATTGACTGGTGGTCGATATAGACCATTGTCGGTCATTGTTTTTGCCATTCTCTTTGATGCTTTTGGTAGCAATCCTATTCCGTTTCATTTGCTCAACATTCTGGTGTATGGTTTAGGCAGCATATCCCTTTTTGTTTTTCTGTGCCGACTATTGCGCAATCACGATAACGGTCGACTCTCAGCATTTATCGTCACTGCGGTTTTTATTGCGCATCCGGTGCACACGGAAGTGGTAGCCAATGCCAAGAGCCTGGATGAACTACTTGTTTTGATATTTGGAATGGTAGCATTGACCGCCATGATACAATCGCATGACAAAGGCACTTTCCATTGGTTTGTTCTTGCCGGTGTTTCGATGCTGGCCGCATGTTTTGCAAAAGAGAATGGCGTCATGCTCCTGTTGGTCGCCCCTTTTGTGTTTTACTTTTTTCGCAAAACAACCCTGCAGCACGTTTGGCGATCATTCGTTCCATTGCTCCTTGCGGTTTGTTTATTTCTGCTGGCTCGTTTTCTTGTGATCGGGAATATGGTCGATGGTAGGATGATGCAGGATCCGCTCAACAACCCATTTCTCGAATGGACCGGTAGCGCGTGGGTAGCATGTTCAGGCATGACTAAACTGTCCACCATTTTACTGACTCTGGGTGGCTATCTGAAATTGATGGTTTTTCCATATCCGCTGACGCATGATTATTATCCGTTTCACATTGCTTTGCAAAGCTTTTCAAACCCAATTGTGATTCTCAGTATTCTTGTTTTGATTGGATTGATATCGCTGACAATTTGGGGTAGCATCAGGAAAAAAGTATGGGCATTCGGATTGTTATTTTTCCTGATCACAGGTAGTGTGTCGTCGAATTTGTTTTTTCCGGTCGGGACTTTTATGGCAGAGCGTTTTCTTTTTCTCCCGTCACTCGGGATTATTTTCTTTTTGACGCTTTGGTTGATTCCGATCATTTTACCTCGGCATAAAAGGGCAGGTGTGATATTTTTTGCTGTCTCGCTTTTTCTCTTTTCCGGAATGACCATCCTTCGCAACCAGGCGTGGAAAAGCAATGAGCAGTTGATGGCAACAGATATACGTATTTCAGAAAATAGCATCCGGTTGCAAAATCAGTATGGGACCTTGTTGCTGGACAAAGCCCTGCAGGAAGAAAATGCTGCTACGAAGCGGGTATTACTGGAGCAGGCGAGCGGTCATCTGGTGCGAGCTACTGAAATGAATCCATTGTATTACGACGCGCGTCTGGCGAGCGGAGCCTGTCACTATTACCTGGAGGAATTCGAACAGTCGGCCGAAAATTATCGCTCAGCGACTATTGCCTATCCGGGCGATGAAAAAGCTGTGCTGGGGTTGCATTATGCACTGCGGGCCTTGGGAGAACAAAAATGGTCGGTCGGTGATTCTCTGATTGCCATTGCTCACCTGTCTGAAGCGTGGGAATTGATTCCTGATGCTGCTGTGGCAGACCAGATCGCTTTGTGGTATGAAGTCCTCAATAAAGAAGACCTGGCGGAGGAATGGAGACTAAAAGCCTTTCCAAACCATTGATCCATTCCCCCTTTTACAACCAAATCACTGTTCTTTTGATCAACCAGCCATCTGAACTCTTTGCGATCAAATGGGTTATGAAGTGTGTGCCGGTTTTGCGGAAAAGGGACATCCCTCCGTTTCCCGTGAAAAGGCCTAAATTTGCCACCTGATGATAGAGCTGAACGTTACCGAAAAGCAACCTCGCGCCCGAAAGCCGGACTGGCTGAGGGTAAAACTGCCAATTGGAGAGGAATATAAAAAGGTGCGCAACCTTGTTGACACCTATGGCCTCCACACGATATGTCAGAGCGGCAATTGCCCCAATATGGGTGAATGCTGGGGTGCCGGGACCGCAACGTTTATGATCCTGGGCAATGTCTGTACCCGATCCTGCTCTTTCTGTGCGGTGAAAACCGGTCGGCCGAATGAGTATGACGAAGATGAACCGCGTCGCGTGGCGGAAGCGATATCTTTGATGGAAGTAAAGCACGCCGTGATTACATCAGTCAATCGCGACGAACTCAAAGACCGTGGAGCGGAAATCTGGTATCAGACCGTTGTGAAAGTCAAAGAGCTCTCACCTTCTACCACGATTGAGACACTGATTCCGGATGTGAAGGCTAATTGGGAAGCACTCCATCGCATGGTCGAAGGAGGCCAGGAGGTGGTTTCACACAATATGGAGACTGTAAAGCGGCTCTATCGATTGGTACGTCCGCAGGCAAAATATGACCGAAGCCTTGAGCAGACACGCCGAACCAAAGAACTGGGAATGCGTACAAAATCAGGGATCATGGTGGGCCTCGGAGAAACCAAAGATGAAATGTTTGAAGCGATGGATGATCTCGCCGCTAATGGATGTGACGTGCTGACCATCGGACAATATCTCCAACCCACACCGATGCATCTCGGTGTTGCAGAATTTGTCCACCCGGATGTTTTTGCGATGTATAAAGAAGAAGGGTTAAAGCGCGGATTTGATTTTGTCGAAAGCGGACCATTGGTGCGTTCTTCCTATCATGCCGAACGACACCTCTAAAAGAGGCAACATTTTTTCTTTCTTTCCTTCAGACTGGATTTTTTTAGTATTTCCCCTTAGTTTTGAAATTCGTTAGAATTTTTTAAACCACCAGCCTGCCCTCATGTCTGATTCCTCCCTGCTGAAAGCACTTAAAACTCATTTTGGTTTTGATGCCTTTCGTCCTATGCAGGAAGAGATCATCGAGCATATGATGACGGACGGGCATGCGTTGGTCATCATGCCTACCGGAGGAGGCAAGTCAGTTTGCTATCAGCTGCCGGCCATTCTGAAAGATGGATTGTCAGTGGTAGTTTCTCCGCTGATATCTCTGATGAATGATCAGGTGCGCGCACTGCGCGCCAATGGCATTGCAGCGGCTGCGATGCATAGTGGGACAGATGCCAGGGAAGCGAAGGAGACCGTTCAGCAGATAAAAGACGGAACTTTAAAATTGTTGTACGTCTCACCGGAAAAAGCCCTTAGTTCTGGGTTTATCTCATTTCTTCAACCCTTTCGTATTTCGTTGATTGCCATTGATGAGGCGCATTGTGTTTCGATCTGGGGCAATGACTTCAGGCCGGAATATGCTATGTTGCGAGAGTTGATCAGTCACTTCCCCGATTCAGCGGTGATTGCGCTGACCGCTACAGCCGATGTAGCTACGCAAAAAGATATTTGCGATCAGTTGCAATTAAAAAATCCGAAGACGTATCTCTCGAGTTTTGAACGACCGAATATCACCCTGACCGTCCAGGCCGGCATACAGCGTCTGGATCACATGAAGGTGTTTATCCGCAGGCAGGAAGGCCGTCCGGGCATCGTGTATTGCCTTGCCAGAAAGACAACAGAATCCATTGCGAAATCTTTGCGAAAAGTTGGCTATAAAGCGGAAGCCTACCACGCTGAAATGGATAATGTGTTTCGAAAAAAAGTGCAGGAGGATTTTCAGTTTGACCGCATTGAGATTGTTTGCGCAACGATTGCTTTTGGGATGGGTATCGACAAACCCAATATTGGGTGGATTATTCATTACAACCTGCCCAAAAATATTGAAAGCTATTACCAGGAAGTGGGTCGTGCCGGGCGTGACGGTCAACCGGCTGAAGCTTTGATGTTTTACAGCTTCAGGGATGTCAGTGTGTATCGTGAATTTATTGAAAAAAGTTCCGGACCACCTGAATTTAAGCGAGTACAATCTGAAAAACTCGATCGCATCTGGGAGTATAGCCAGGCGATGAACTGCCGCACAAATGTTATTCTCAATTACTTTGGTGAATATCGGTCTGCGCCGTGCGGTCATTGCGATCATTGTCTGCAGCCGCAGGAAGGGTTTGACGGTACGCGATTAGCCCAAATGGCATTATCGGCCTGTAAGCGTTGCGGTGAATCTTTGGGCATGGGTTTGCTGGTGGATGTATTGAGAGGATCCGGACGTAAAGAGATTTATGATCGTGGTTTGCAATTGGTGAAGACGTATGGCGTCGGAAAAGATGTGAGTTGGAAAAACTGGATGAATTATATCACGCAGATGATCAATCAGGGATTGCTGGATATTGATTATGTCAATCATTCTGTGTTGAAATGTACACCCCTGAGTGATGAGGTACTGTATCATCAGAAGGCGGTGATCCTGCATCGTCCTGCAGAACCGCTCGAGGAACCGGCCAAGAAGAAGGTGCCCAGGCGAGAGATTTTTAACAAGGAATTGATCCGGCGACTTGATGCGCTTTGTCGCGCATGTGCGAAAGAAGAGGAGATTCCGGCATATGCTGTATTTTCAAAAGGAACCATCAAAGAAATGGCGCGGGTCAGACCTATAACTGTTGAAGATTTCTCTCAGGTTGAAGGTGTCGGAAAGTATAAAGCAGATAAATACGGGCAGGCTTTTGTAGATGTCATCAGAGCTTATTTTGCAGATCAGGATGTCCTGAAAAACCCTCGAGGGATGACCTATGTGGAGACATTGGATTTATTTCACCAGGGATTGTCCCTTGAAGAAATGGCGAAAAAAAGAGCACTCGCTGAAGCCACGATTGCGTCTCATTTAAGTAAATTATACGAAAAGGGAGAACAGATCGATTTAAAGCAATTTCTGCTTCCGGATGACCTTGCCATAGCCAAACAGGGATGGCGAGCCAGTGGGTTTAGTGATCAGGTGAAAAAGGTAAAAGAACAAACCGGAGACAGTATTTCCTATACGCGATTGCACCTCGCGCTGGCCGTTTTGCGCCGTGATGCTGCAAAAGAGTCGTGAGGATTGAGGTTGGGTTTTAACAAAAGATTGTGATCTGCCCTTTGATTTTTCCCTACTTTTATGATCTCAATTTGGCTATATGAGACTCGTATTCGTACTACTTGGACTGATTTTTTTGAATGTGTTTTCTGTGGAAGCACAGGGAATAGAGTTTTTCCATGGTTCATGGGAAGAAGCTCTTCTGAAAGCGCGGGAGGAAGACAAAATCATTTTTGTAGATGCCTATACCACCTGGTGTGGTCCATGCAAACGCATGGCGGCCAACACATTTCCGGATCCGGATGTAGGTAAACTCTTTAACCAGCATTTTCTGAGTTTGAAAATCGATATGGAAAAAGAGATGGGGATTGATTTCCGGCAAAAATTTCCTGTCACTGCGTATCCAACATTATATTTTATCGATTATGACCAGGAGGTGGTGCGTAAAACGGTAGGGGCAAAAAGTCCTCCGGATCTGATCGCCATCGCGGAATCGATTCTCAGCAAGTATGATAAGAGTACGAAGTATGAAGCTGCATACGCAGAGGGCGACAGAAGCTATCAATTAGTATATGATTACGTGGCGGCTTTAAACCGAGCCGGAAAATCTTCTGTCAAAATCTCGAATGATTATCTCGCGGAACAAGACGATCTCACAACAGAAGAAAACCTGCGCTTTATCCTGGAGGCTGCTTCACAGGTCGATTGCCAATGCTTTGAATTGTTTGAAGAATATAAATCCCGAATCAGCAAAATTGTGGACAAAGAGGACATTGACGCCAAGGTGCGTTCAGCCTGTGATAATACCGTCAAACGTGCCATTGAATATGAAAGCCCTGAGCTGATTGAGCTGGCAACAGCAGCGATGAAACGAAATCTTCCGGGCGAAGCAGATCGGTTTGAAGCGGAAAGCAATATTCACTATGCGTTGGCATTACATGAACTTGCCGATATTGAGTCCCTGGTCAACCACTATGTTAAAAAGTATATCAAAAACGACCCGGAGGGATTGAATCTCCTGGCTATCGATCTGGATAAATTTGCCTCCGATGATGCGGCTTCTCGAGCACTTGCCCTCGAGCTCGCCCAGCGCGCAGCCGAAGACAAGGAAGCCACCACGGCGTATGTCACAACCTATGCTGAGTTGCTATACAAAGACAAAGGAAAGGAGGCGGCTGTAAAGGTCCTGGATGAGGCGATTGAAAAGGCCTCAGATCAGGAAAGCAAGGAGTACAAAGAGCTGATTTCGCTTAAGCATAAGATTGAGAATAGCTAATATCCCTAAGTCTTTTCCAAATTTTCGGGTGTAGTTCCAGGACAGATATACTTATAATTTTCCTTATTTCATATAGTGGGGAAATTTAATATCATTGGGACGTTCCTTATCTTTGCCTTTCTGTTTGAATAAAAACTATGGGTAAGAAAAAGGACCCCCGCAAAGCACCTGTTCACTCTACAGATCAAACCAGTACAACCTATTTGGGCGGTATGTACGAGGACTATTTCCTCGACTACGCCTCCTATGTGATTCTGGAGCGGGCAGTGCCGGATATCAAAGATGGCCTGAAGCCGGTTCAACGTCGGATACTGCACAGCATGCATGATATCCACGATGGTCGGTATCATAAGGTGGCTAATATCATCGGTCACACCATGCAGTATCACCCCCATGGAGATGCTGCCATCGGTGATGCGCTGGTCAACCTGGGACAGAAAGATCTGCTGATTGATACGCAGGGTAACTGGGGCGATATCCGTACGGGTGACAGCGCGGCGGCAGCAAGGTATATTGAGGCCCGCCTCACAAAGTTTGCCCTCGAGGTTGCCATCAATCCACAGACGACGCCGTGGCAGGTTTCCTATGACGGACGACGCAATGAACCGATCGCCCTTCCTGTCAAATTCCCTCTGGTGCTTGCGCAGGGTGTGGAAGGTATCGCGGTGGGGCTCGCTACCCGAATTCTGCCACACAATTTTGTGGAGTTGATACAGTGTTCGATCAAGGTGCTGGAAGAAAAGCGATTTAAATTGTATCCCGATTTTCAGACCGGAGGCATGATCGATGTCAGTGATTATCAAAGTGGTTTGCGCGGAGGGAAAGTGCGTGTCCGGGTGAAAATAGAAAAGCTGGATAAAAGCACACTTGTGATCCGGGAAATACCCTACGGCGTGACTACCGGAAGTCTGATGGATTCTATTGTCAAAGCCAGCGAGAAAGGGCAGATTAAAGTAAAAAAGTTGAGTGACAACACTGCTGCAGAAGTTGAAATTCAGATAGAATTGCAGTCAGGTGTTTCACCCGATCAAACGATTGATGCATTGTATGCCTTTACGCAATGTGAGACTTCTATTTCCCCGAATGCATGTGTAATCATTGATCAGAAACCAGTCTTTCTGAGTGTTGAGGAAATGCTTCGTCTGAGTACTTTTCATACAAAGGATTTACTGGGGCAGGAACTCACGATTCGCTTGGGAGAATTACAGGAAAAATGGCATTTCGCCAGCCTGGAAAAGATATTCATTGAAAAGCGGATCTACCGGGATATAGAAGAATGCGAATCGTTTGAAGAAGTACTTGAGGTCATTCGGGTAGGTCTGGAAAAATATGTGGCCACACCCGCGACAAAAAAGAAAAGTGAAAAGCGAATCCTGCTCATTCGCGAGATCACGGACGAGGATTTGCAAAAGCTGACCGAAATTCGGATACGTCGTATATCAAAGTACAATGTCTTTAAAGCTGATGAGCAAATCCGGGAAATTGAGGAGGAACTTAAGCAGGTGAAGCACGATCTGGCCCACCTCACAGAATACACCATCAGCTACTTCGAAAGGCTTTTGGAAAAGTTTGGAAAAGGTAGGGAGCGAAAGACAGAGATTACAACGTTCGACAACATTGCTGCGGCGAAAGTAATTGCCCGAAATGCCAGGTTGTATGTGGATCGAAAAGAGGGATTTATAGGCACCGGCCTGAAGAAAGAGGAATTCGTTCAGGAGTGTAGTGAGATCGATGAGATTATTGCTTTTAGGCGCGATGGAAAGTTTGTCGTAAGCAAGATAGCTGACAAGGTCTTCATGGGAAAAAACATCCTGCATGTGGATGTCTGGAAACGAGGCGATGACCGTACGACCTACCACATGATTTATACCGACGGGCAAAGCGGGAAGTCCTATGCCAAGCGGTTTAATGTGACCTCCATCACGCGTGACAAAGAATATGATCTGACCAAAGGCGGACAAGGATCCAGAGTCTGGCATTTTTCTGCCCACCCAAATGGAGAATCTGAGCATGTTGAAATACAACTCTCTCCCGGGAGTAAAGCGAGAAACAAAGTGTTTGATTTCTACTTTGAAGAATTAGCCATCAAAGGCCGGGGTGCCGGAGGAAATATAGTGACAAAGTATCCCATCAGAAAAGTGACCCAGGTGGATGTTGGAAAAAGCACGCTTGGCGCACAGAAATATTGGTATGATACAGTCAGTGGACGAATCAATGTCGATGAGCGCGGAGCTTTTCTCGGTTCTTTTGATACCGGCGATCAGTTGCTGACGATTTATGCGTCCGGAGAGTATGAAATCGCGGACGTAGATCCAACTGGAAAACTGGAGGTGAAAGATCTGCTTTTTGCCGGCAAGTTTAAGCCCAATACTCCTGTATCTGTCATTTATTTCGAAGGAGAAAAGCAGTGGACTATGGTCAAGCGGTTTCTGATTGAGACCAGTTCTACCGGCCAGCGGTTTAAATTCATTTCAGACCATAAAGATTCAAAGGTATATCATGTGTCGCTGGATGAGCAGACTCAGGTCGCCTATGGCTACATGAGTCAGCGTAAAAAAGTCGTAGAGGTGGTTCACCCGGCATCGTTTATCGAAGTTAAGGGGTGGAAAGCACTGGGCAATAAACTCGTGGATAAGAAACTGATCAGCACGGAAGAAGAAGCGCCAAAACAAGAAAAGCCGAAAAGTTCGGGACCTAAGAAAACTTCATCCACCGGTAATGGAGGTAAGCAAGGAGATTTATTTGCCTCAGAGGCTGAAGGTGAGGAAGTAAAGTCACCGGCTAAGAAAGGTAAAAAGAAGGCCGGGAAATCATCGAAGAAAAAGCGCGGGTCAGGGGATCAACTGAGTGCCGGCGATACCATCGAATTTGATGTGTAAAACGACCCGACACTACTGTTCTACCCCTGCCGTTTGATCAGTTAAATACCGTGCATCAGTTATATCAAGTACGCAATCTGTGAGAGGGAAGCTCGGGGTTTGGAAAATTTCCGTTCGTCGGTTAAACATTCCATGTGATTGAATGTTTATCGCCTTTCTGCCTCATTATTTTTGTGAGGTAGCGTTTTTAAACAATTTCTAAAAAGGACATTTTGAGCCTTTTTGCAGAACCTTTTTAGCGATTTGTCATTTATAAGGTGGTAGTAATTCTCAATAACGGGTGACAAAAAAGGAATTAATCGAAGGCGGTTGGATAGACAAATATGTCTTAGGTCTGACGACTGAAGAAGAAAGTCAGGAGGTCGAAAGGCTGGCTGGTTTGTACCCGGATATCCAGGAACAACTTAATGCTGCGCGCCACAAGATCTGCGGTAGTTTTAACCGAAAGCTGACCATTCCCGGGTTTCAAAACTCCTTTTTAACCCGTCGGAGAGTACTCATGGGTTCTGCGCTGATCGTATTTATCTCTCTGGCCGGATTTGCTTTTCTATGCAGAGAGCATTTTGATTTGAAGCAGGTCTATAATTCTCAATGTGAAAAACTAGCGGCTGAAGAAGCGAAACTGGCTCAGATGTCTTCCTATTCAAAGCAGATGACAGAACGTTCGCGTTTTATCAACTCTGCTTCCACCGAGCGAATAAAAGTGAAAGGATGTGATGCCACACCGGATGCTGAAGTGTTGGTGTTCAAATGCAGGAGATCAGGTAAAATGATGCTACAAGTAGTGGACCTGCCTTTGCTGCCTAAAGGGCATCACTACGAAGTATGGACGCAATGGGAAGATAGCAGCTTTCACATGGTAGGGATGATCCAGCCACCGATCAAGTATGACAGTATGTATGTGTTGAGTAGTGATCTGTATCATACCATGCTCCAGATCACGGCTGTGGACTCGCTTAACCAGTCTTCACAAGCACTCTGTATGGCCAATGTAGACATGTAAATTTTGTCTGAATAAGACCTTGGCATTACTCATTCGCTCTTTTATTTCTAAATGCTTCCCAATCTTTTTCTGTATCGATGTCTGAAAGCGTTTCCAGCTGTTTACAGGAAAAACCTACATCAAAGATATTTCGCGTGATTTGTGTTAGTACTGAAGAGGTACTCCATTGGATGTTTTCAAATAAGTGTGCATCGATTTGTTTGCCTCCCAGCAGGTAGAATCCGCCATCACTTGCCGGACCCAGTACGACATCATGGGTGTCGAGTAATGAAAAACTTTCCTCCAAAATGCGAGTAGAAATTTCCGGGCAATCACTTCCCATGACTACAGCTTTTTCTGCCTTAGTCAGCAACACACTGAAAGCATGAATCAGTTTTTCAGAAAGCGTGCCCTTGACCTGAACATGGTATTCGAAAGCTGGGTGTCTCTCACGCTCAGCGGGTAGTCCACCTTCGTAAAACAACGTGACGGGAGCCTGAACCGCTGATGCAACGAAAAGTGTGTGTTCCAGGAGGAAGGTGTAGACAGCCAACGCTTTTTCCTCTCCCATGGTGGCGGCGAGGCGGGTTTTTACCTTTCCTTTTTCAGGAAACCGAAGAAACACCCCGAGTGCATGATCAGCACGCATTAATCTTTACCTTTCCGCTCTTCTTTGCGTTCCAGACTAAGGCCATCTTTAAGTTTCCGCGATACCGTTGAGTAAGGGCCGGTGACCACTTCCTGATCGACTTCAAGACCTGAGATTACCTGAATGTATTCATTGTCCTGGATGCCGGTTTTAACTTTGACCATGCGAGCTGTATCGGCATCAAAGAGAAAGACCACTTCATCTATTTCCTGGTCATCAAATGACTCCTTCTCGTCGTCTTTTTTATCATCGGACTCTTTTCTTTCCCGGGTGGTGACAGACTGGATGGGAATGGAGATAATATTTCTTTCGGTATTGGTATTGATGTCAACGGTAGCGGACATACCGGGTCTGAAAGGCATAGCAGTATCACTCAGTTTAGTATACGACTCCGGCAGTATCCTGATTTTGACTACGAAGTTTGTGACCTGGTCTGAATTGAGCGCCTGTACAGCACCTGTATTGGCTGCTGAACTGGCCATTTCTGTCACGATGCCGGTAAATTCTTCATCCAGGTAAGCATCCACCTCTATGGTGGCTGTATCGCCTACGGAAACGCGCAGGATATCATTTTCACTGACTTCGACCTGCACCTCCATGGAATTGAAGTTGGCGATACGCATCATCTCCGTACCGGCCATTTGGATGGTTCCAACTACGCGTTCTCCCTGTTCGACATTTAATTTGCTGACAATACCATCTGCAGGCGAACTGATCGTTGTACGGCTGAGATTGGTTTTAATTTCTTTAAGACTGGCTTCCGAACTGGCCACATTAAATTCAGCAGACTTCGCAGCTTGTTCGGCGGATCGATAACTGGCATGTGCGGCCCGAAGATTAGCTTCCAGTTGGAGAAGGTTGGACTCGGAAGCTTCGTAATCCTGTTCTGAGATCACACCGTCAGCCAGGAGTTTTTCATTTCGTTCGTGGATGCGTTTGGTGTTTTCTACCTGTGCTTTGATTTGTTCGATTTGTGCGGTAGCATTTTCAATGGCTGATTTCGATCTGGCGAGTTCAGATCTGGAGCCACTCAATCCTGCCATGGCACGTTCGACAGCACTGACATAAGCTTCCGGGTCGATCTTGGCGAGTATTTGTCCTGCTTTCACGGAGTCACCTTCTTCGACGAAGAGTTCGACAATCTCACCACTGACATCTGAACTGATTTTAATTTCTTTTTCCGGGAAGATTTTTCCGGAGGCAGAAACAAGTTCCCGTATATCGCGCAAAGCGACTTTTTCAGTCTCTACAGGTTCACCTTTAGGTTTTTTTCTGGCTTTAATAGCTGCCGCGGCAATGAGTATGACCAGCAGGCCGATTAAGCCCCAGATGATCCACTTATTTGACTTTTTCTTTTGCTTTGTCATAAGACGAGTTGGCGTTGATGATAAGTTTGTTTTTCGTATTAATCTAAGGATATGCCTCTTCCTAAATAGTATTTGAGTATCTGAATCTGGAAGAAATAATCATAGCGGGCGATAAGCAAATTGTTTTCGGCTGCATCATACCGATTGCGTGCGCTGAGGTATTCAAAATTTCCAATAGCTCCCAGTTCAGCTCTTCTGTCTGCATTATCCAGTGAGATTCTGGCGGCTTGAGCAGCGGCCTCTGCACCTTCCATTGTTTTTTTGGCGGCCTTTGCATTGGCCAGAGCGCTTTGAATATTGGTCTTTAGGGTTTGCTTAACTTTTTCTGTTTCGATATCTGCATTGATCACATTGATTTTTGCTCGTTCGACATTGGCTTGCGCGGAGTAATTGTTTAGAATGGGGATCGTCAGGGTTGCGCCAAAGCCATAACCCAAAGCTCTGTCGAGCTGTTCGCCGTAGGAGATATTTTCATAGCTCGTCGGGATAAGAAAGTCTTCCTCAACGCGTCCGGGTTGTCCATCCACCAATAAACCGGGTCGGGGTATCCGGACCGTTGAAAATGCAGTTGGAAGTTCGTAGAGATTGGACCAGTTGGTACCCAGGTTGCCGCCTATGCTGAGGGAAGGGATGCGCTGACTACGCGCTATAGCGATACCCACTTCATTGGCTTCCTGGCGGAGTTCTGATGCTATGATCTGAGGCTGGTTTTCCAATGCTGCGGCGTAGACGACATCAAAGGGTTCGTTTTCGAGTGCTTCGAGGTTGTCAAAATTTAAATCGGGTTTTTCGATTACCAGGGGATAGCTTGCGTCCATGAGCATCAGTTGCTTCAACCCGAGAAGCTCATTGTCGATCGCATTCTGGGCACTGATCTGGGCGGATTCATCATTGGCAAGTTGTGCGAGGATATCATAGCGATCAGCTTCCGGGCGTGTTCCGGCGGTGATCATTTTATCCATATTGTCGAGCTGATCCTGGGTGAGCTTTACGCGATCTGTGGCAATATCATAATTTTCATAGGCGAAAAGAATGCGAAGGTAGGCGAGTGCAACATTGAGCGATAGATCTTCCTGTGCTTGCTGGATATCTTTTTCAGAAGCTTCCAGATAGATATCGTTTTGTTTGATCGTATTGACAGTTCTTCCTCCGGTGTATAACATAACCCCGGTGGAGACACCATAACTTTGATACAGGGAGTTTTCGGTTTCAAAATCATTGGTAGCCGGGTTGATGACTCTACCCACCGTAAAACCCAGATTGGTATTCATGTTTAGGGTGGGTATGCGATTGCGTCTGAGTTGCTTGCCCGTGATTTCATAGCCGTCTTTAGTGAGCTGGATTTGCTCAATCGTCAGGTTTTTATCGAGTGCTTCTCGGATGCATCTTTCCAAATCCCAGGTTTCCTGGGCAAATGAAAAACTGCTCAGGAGGACAAAACCGGCAATGGAAATGAGAACTTTATTCATTTGCGTTTGATTTTTCATGGCGATAATACGGACAGAGGCTTTTTCCTGAAAACTTTTTATATCAAAGCATGTAAAAAACAGATAAATACGACCCGTAAAGGCCGACTGGGCAAAGCTATTGATTAATCAGGGAAACCGTGTTGTGAAAGCCGGAAAATCAAAAATACGTACCAAATGATAATGCTCCGACGAGGCGGTCATATTCACCACCCAGTGGGCGGAAATACCCAAGAAGTAAATATGCATTTTCGGTTTCGTACCAGTCTCCTTCCAGTACGCTGAAATCGGGTCTCCCGAATTCATCTTCCACCGCATAGCAATAATTGTAATATCCTTGTTTCAGATACATTCTTCCGATATATCCGCCGACTCTATCATCATAGGTCATACGGTATTCGGGAAGCATTTTCCAGTCTGTCAACCCGCCTACGATATAGATGTCCTGCCCGGGCATTTCGGGCATGGTGAGTGTTGCGATGACCTCTGAGTATTCCATGCTGAGTTGTTGTTCGCGATAATTATAGCGCTGAACGAGATTGAGCGTGGATGCCAGGGAATCTGGTGGGATATACTTGCGCATATAGTCACGATTGTATGGCACAAACATTCCGTTGAGATCACGTCTCCAGAGGTAGGCCAACCGGTCTCTGGGTTCTCTGGGAAAAAGGATGGTGCTGAATCCTTCCACGTATTCCTCGATATCAAGCACATCTTCTGATCGAAATTCCATGCTGCTGATATCCAGGTTGCGGAATTCTTTTCCTGCGGGAAAGATGATTTTACCTGAGTAATTATAATCTAAATATGTTCCCGTGATTGTTCGGGGGACAATATCTTCAAGTCGGTTTGCCCATCGGCCGTTTTGGACAATGGTACAGGTAAACTCTGCTCTTGGATTGCGCATATTTAGTCCTTCTGTTTGCACTCCAAAATCAATTTCCTGGTGTGTATTGCGCAAAGACACAATCGTGGCTCGACGGACAGATGTCTGGAAGCTTATAATATCTTCCGTCACCATAAATCTGCGCGTGATGATGGGATCGTTTTCCATCCCTCGTTCGTACACGACGAGCAGGTAATTTCCTGACACTGTCCAGTTGACTTCCTCGTTTGGAAACGTCAGGTAGTATTGCAGATAGGGTTGAATCGTACCAGAAGAAATATCGTAATCTCTGATTTCACCTTCGCGATACCCGCGTAAATATTCGAATTGAGAAATAGTCTCAGTGGGTCGCCAGTATCTGTCACAATGAATCACTGTGTAGTAGTAGATCGTGCCTTGTCCGTCTAATTCATCGAAAGCGAGAAACAGGGAGTTTTCAGAGCCCAGAGTAGCTATAGGTTGAGTGAGCGCCAGCCCGTTGACATGGAGGCGTACGGATTTAATATAATCTCGGTACACCCCGTCCTCGTACGCTCTCAACACGGGTTGAGCCGAAATTCCTGAATAGACAAAAAAGCTGAGGAGAAGGAGTTTGAGCTTCAAATGAGGATAAATTGTTGATTTTTTAAGCGAAACGCAATAATAACGAGTAAAATTCGGTAAATGTTTGCTGCAAACCAAAACAGTGTGCCACACCTAGGTGTGGCACACTGTTTTTAGAGGAACTTGGATTTTATATGATCCGGCACCCCTCGCACCGTCCGCAACGGCATCTCATTCAAATCCAACGACAATATCTTTCTCCCCAGTTCCACATTACATATCGGGTGCTGAACATTCCCGAAATATTCGCCATAGGATGAGAACGTCCAGTCTTCCGGCTTGGCCACGAGACCCGAAGCCACTGGATTATTGTGGATATAGATAAAACACCAAACAGAATAATCTTCAGACAAACTCTCGCCCGAGGTCTGCTTGGAGCGGGTATTCTGTCGAAACAGCGACCCACTCCGCTTATTTCGCTTGTTTATGACCTTAGTATAGCTGCTCAGCAGCATTTTCATGCCATGCGAAAAGCAATTCATCCGGATATAAGAATCATCCCCATCGCTTGTGCGTGTATCTTCTTTTCGAAAAGGAATAAAAGTCTTTTCATTTGCCTGCACCAGAAGGTGAAAGTGATTGGACATCAGGCAGTAGGCAAGCAAGTCACAATGAGGAGCGATGTAGCGTTTAATCTTCTTTATAAAGGCTAAATAGTATTCCCTGTCGTAAAACAACATCTGTCTGTTGATCCCACGATTGTAGATATGGTAAAGTCTTTTTCCCTCGAGATTCATATGCTAAAAGTTTAATGTCGATCGTGCAGACGAGGGAGGCAACTTTTAGTGAAGGGGCGTTTATAAACAGGTTTTATGTCCGCTGATATAAGGACTATCTCTGACAAAGAAACGCCACGGGTAAGCAGCAGCCTCGCCACTCCCATCTATACCAATCCGCCGACTGGTACAGATAGCATCCGGATGAAAAGAGGTATTACGATCTTCTATCCATATCATAGTGTCCTGAGCAACCAAAGATGTTCCTGAAAACGCCTTTTTTAATCCTAATGCTTTGCTTAACGCGCCGGGGCCTTTAGTCAGTTTTATATCGCTGAGAGAAAGATTTCTTCTTTTAGCCATCACGTCCAGACCGTCAGTGGGTTCGAGTGCTCGTATCAATACGGCATGGGCTGTATCCTTCGGGCCAGTCACCACATTCATCAGGTGATGGATACCGTAACACAGGTAGATATACGCCACACCCCCTTTGGTAAACATCACTTCGGTTCTGGAGGTGCGAAGATTCCGGTACGCATGGCAGGCTCTGTCATCAGGAGCACGATACGCTTCTGTTTCCACGATACGCCCTCCGGTAATTTGCCCGGAGATATTGGACATCAGGTATTTCCCAAGAAGATCTTTCGCGAGGAGCAGAACATCTTCAGATTGATAGTACGAATGGGGTAATCGACGTCCCACGATATCGTTTACCTTCTTGAGTAATTTGGTGATTCTTTGGTGATCGTTACGTCATGGGGATGACTTTCGCTGATACCGGCTGACGTGATCCTGACAAACGATGCTTCCTGCAGCGTTTCGATGTCTTGTGCTCCGCAATATCCCATACCCGCGCGAAGGCCTCCCGTATATTGCTGCATGACTTCATGTAAAGTACCTTTATACGGCACTCTTCCCTCAATCCCTTCGGGCACCAGCTTTTTAATATCATCTTCCACATCCTGGAAGTATCGGTCTTTGGAGCCCATTGCCATCGCGCCCAGCGAACCCATTCCACGGTACACCTTAAACTTTCTCCCTTCCAGTATAATCGTCTCCCCGGGGGATTCTTCGCAGCCGGCAAATAATGAACCGGCCATCACGGAATGCGCCCCGGCAGCAATCGCTTTTGCAATATCACCGGTATATCGAATACCTCCGTCTGCGATAATCGGGACACCTGTTCCTTTGAGTGCAAAAGCTGCTCCGTAGATAGCACTCAACTGAGGCACACCCACACCGGCAACAATACGTGTCGTACAAATACTTCCGGGGCCTACCCCAACTTTTACACCATCCACACCGGCGTCGACAAGCGCCCTGGCACCTTCACCAGTGGCCACATTTCCTCCCACGATTTCAATATCCGGGAAAGTTTTTCGAATGTCTCTGATCATTTTGAGAACGCCTTCTGAATGGCCGTGGGCTGTATCCACAACGATCACATCGGCATCTACCCGAGTCAGTGCTTCTACACGTTCCAGTGTATCCGCGGCGATACCCACACCTGCACCAACCAGCAATCTGCCCCGAGAATCTTTGCTACTGTTAGGATACGCTTCCAGTTTCATCAGATCCTTATAGGTGATCAGTCCGGTCAGTCTGTTGTCCGCATCGACTACGGGCAACTTCTCAATCTTATGTTTCTGTAAAAGTCGCTTTGCTTGTTCCAGAGTCGTTCCAATCGGCGCGGTGATGAGCGGGGCTTTGGTCATTAACTCGGAAATCGGACGGTCCGTACTCGCCTCAAATCGCAAGTCGCGATTGGTCAGGATCCCAACCAGAATTCCATTTTTATCTACGATGGGGATGCCTCCGATTTTGTACTGGCGCATCAGTTGTTCTGCTTCGCCGATAGTGGAAGTGGCCAGCAGGGTAACCGGGTCCTGGATCATACCGCTTTCCGAGCGTTTGACTGAGCGCACCTGCTGAGCCTGACTTGCGATATCCATATTTTTATGGATGATCCCTATCCCGCCTGCTCGGGCAATCGCTATGGCCGTTTCTTTCTCTGTGACAGAGTCCATGGCCGCCGAGACCATCGGGGCATTGATTCGTATGTTTCGGGTAAACTGAGTGCTGATGTTTACTTCCCTGGGAAGGACATTGGAATATCCGGGTACGAGTAATACATCGTCAAAGGTGAGCGCATCTGCAAAGAGCTCGTGCTTACTTTTCAAATTGAATTCCATGCGCAAAGATAATCACAGATTATAGAATTCCCAGTGAATAGCTAAACGATTATGGTAAATGCTTCAATTAGGCACAATGTTTGTCTTACAAATCTTTGTATCACTAAGGGTTAAACAGGATTTCGATTTTTTTTTGCAAAAGATGATAATAGTTTTGAATGGAGATTTATGGTGATGAGTATTTCATGAAGTTGGCACTCCAGGAAGCCCGAAAAGCAGAAGAAATGGGTGAAGTGCCGATTGGGGCGGTCATCACACATGGTGACCGACTCCTCGCGCGTTGTCACAACAGCACGGAAATGCTGACGGATGTGACAGCGCATGCGGAAATTCTCGCCATCACGTCTGCGTCGCAAAACCTCAACAGTAAATATCTGCGGGAGTGTACGCTTTATGTTTCTCTCGAACCCTGCGTGATGTGCGCCAGTGCATTGCGGTGGTCTCAGATCGGGAGAGTCGTCTATGCCACAGCCGATGAAAAAGCGGGATTCATGCGCTACGGAAAGGAACTCCTGCATCCTAAAACCAAACTCGAAATGGGAATCATGATGCAGGAAAGCAGCGCCCTGCTGAAAAACTTTTTTGCCAACAGAAGGCGATAACCTCCGTTGTTTTTTGAATTGATGGGTTCTTATCCCCATTGTACTAGCTGTCAAATGGCATAAATCCAGTATTAACAGGTGTTTATATATTATGAATAAAAATAATATACATTTTCCTACCGATTATCCGTCACCCGCTTTCCATGTATTTTTTCACGTTTTTCAATTTAACGTTTCATTAGCCTATTGTTTAATTCGAGGTTAAACTCTTGTCCCGCTCTTGACGTCAAGTATTCTCATCCCTAATTTGGATGTATCAATCATTCAACTTAGGGTATGAGAAAAGTATATTTTGTTTGGTTTGTATTTGCCGGCCTGCTGACTTCCTGCAGTCCCAGGTATACCTATTTTACCAAAGATCTCATGGAGCGCGAACAATGGACGGCAGAGGATTTGAGTAAGATTCAATTTTACCTTTCAAAAGATATTGTACTCTCCCGGGTGCTGGAATCGAGTGAAACCAAAATTTCAGAAGGTAAAATCAAGGTGATTGATGGTCGCCAGATGGAATATGTAATTTTGAAAGCCAATACACCGGGCGTTCTGGTGCAAATGCCGAAACAGGATCGATACGCTGTCAGTTTTGAAGAATCTGATGATGAAGCCTATCTGATGTTCGGGCCCAGCGACAAACTTGGAGATCGATTTGTGCTGCTCTCCTATGCGTGGGATCGTCATCAGGGGCAGATACACTATAAAGGGAATCTGTATACCGTTGATGCCTCAAGTGCATATTCAGGATTGTTAGTCGACCTACAAAAAGAAGATCGCAGCCAACACGAATCGTATCATGTGTCCGGCCGTACGATTCGTCCCTAACCACTATTGCGTTCCTTTGAGGAAGGGTACGAATTTAAATTTTCCAAATGACTCACGCTGTATTTCTTCCTCGCTGACTTTGGTATACCGCCACATGGTTTGGACCTCCCCATCTCCAATGGGAATGACCAGATGCCCGCCGATCGTCAGTTGATCAATTAAGTTTTCCGGAAGGGAAGTAGCGCCGGCGGTCACGAGGATTTTATCAAAAGGTGCAAACATCGGAAGCCCCGCATACCCATCTCCCAGAAACGTACGGATCGCCACAAATCCAAGATCGCGAAGCAATTTATCGGTGCGTTTAAAAAGTTTGCTCTGGCGCTCGATCGTATACACTCTGGCTCCGAGCAGCGATAAAATGCATGCCTGATATCCGGATCCCGTCCCCACTTCAAGTACGGTATCTCCTTTTTTTATATCGAGCAACGTCGTCTGAATGGCCACGGTTTGCGGTTGGGAGATCGTCTGATCGTTTCCTATCGGAAAAGCTACATTCTTGTAAGCCCATTCTTCAAACGCTTTTTCAAGAAACAGATGTCGCGGGAGCTTAGCCATCGCTTCGAGTACCCGTTCATTACGAATCCCTTCTTTTCGGAGTGTTTCGATGAGTTGCTGACGAAGTCCCTGATGCTTGTATGTATCTCTTCGCAAGATTGTTAAATTTACCGGATAGATGAGACGAAGGTCTGACAGACAAATTCAGTCGCTCTGATTTTCTCTGCAAACGGACACGTAAAAATACGAATTATTATATTATAAAAAATAATAATATATGAGTGATATTAAGTTTGGTACAGATGGCTGGCGGGCTATCATCGCCCAGGATTACACAGTAGACAATGTGAAAAGAGTCGCGGAAGCAACAGCCCTTTTTATGCAGGAACGTGGCATGAAAAAAGCAGTCATCGGATACGACTGCCGGTTCGGTGGCCAGTTATTTGCAGATACCACCGCTCGCGTATTGGGTAGTTATAATATCCACGTGATAATGGGAGACCGCATCGCCACCACGCCAATGATCTCCCTCGCCGTCACAAAACTTAAAGCCGATATAGGCATCGTCATTACGGCGAGCCACAACCCTCCGTCGTATAACGGCTTCAAACTAAAGTCTTCCTACGGGGGTCCTTCCATACCGGCGGATATCACTGCAGTCGAAAATCATATCCCCGCCCAGGCTAAGTCAGATCTTCGATCCCTGGATGAAATGAAATCAGGCAACCTTCTCTCTTATGAAGATCTCGAAACGATGTATTATGATCACGTCATGGCTTCATTCGATATAGAGGCCATCCGAAATTCAGATTTTCATATCGGGTATGATGCCATGTACGGTGCAGGATATCAAATTTTTCCACGGATATTACCGGATGCCAAACTTCTTCATTGTGATTACAATCCTTCATTCTACGGACAGGCCCCGGAACCCATTGAACGCAACCTAAAACCATTCAGCGAGATGCTGAAAGCAGACCCAAAAATGGCCATCGGGATCGCTAATGATGGTGACGCGGATCGCATCGGAATGTTTGACGGAGACGGAAATTTTGTCGACTCCCACCACATTCTTCTTCTCTTATTATATTACCTGCATAAACATAAAGGGCTCAGTGGGAAAGTCGTCATTACTTTTTCCGTGACAGATAAGATGATTCAACTCGCCGAAAAATTTGGCCTTGAAGTGGAAGTGACGAAAATTGGTTTCAAATACATCGCGGAGATCATGACCAATGAAGATGTTCTGGTGGGTGGTGAAGAATCAGGCGGCCTGGCTGTGAAAGGCCATATCCCTGAAAGGGACGGCGTTTGGATTGGGCTGATGATCCTCGAGTTTATGGCCAAAACAGGAAAGACCCTGCAGGAGCTCGTACAACTCGTGTATGATGAAGTGGGCACATTTGCTTTCGATCGATACGACCTCCACATTACGCAGGCGCTGAAAGAAAAAGTGATTGCCAACTGTAAAGCCAATGCATACACGGAGTTTGGGTCACTTAAAATTGTCAACACCCAAACGCTGGATGGTTTTAAGTATTACCTGGATAATGGTACGTGGATTATGATACGTCCTTCCGGCACCGAACCTGTTTTGCGCGTGTACTGCGAAGCACCGGATCGATTTAAAGCCATTTCAACACTTGATATCGTTAAAGCTGTTTTGTTAGGGTAAAAGAAAAACAAGCCTTTTCTGATGTGCCTGCACGTTTTCAAAAAAAGAAACGGCTTACAAATTTTAATGATCTGATTGTCTCTTAATGAAAGCGGGATTGATGCACACATGTCATTCACGCCAAACCTGTTTTGCGACAAGGATGAAGACGGTGATGAAAATCAATACCGACAGGAGCGCATAATTTTCCAAAAAAATTTAATATTATCTTTCATCACTGATGATGAATACTTCCTTTCATTCAATCATGGTGATTCTCCTTTGGTTATACGCAGCATGGGATACTGCGGCTCAGACTGATGCAGATACCGTAATGGTGCGCCAATGGATAGATTCTGCCTGGGATATGCGGATTGAAGAACCGGAGAAGACTTTGATCCTCGCCCAAAAAGCGTTAGCTAAGAGCCCTGCGGATTTTTATTTTGGGAATGTTAACGCACTGCAACTTCACGGTGAATCTTATTTTGGATTGGGGAAAATGGATAGTGCGCTGTATTACTACCACCTGGCGCTGCAGGCCTCTCTGTCGAAAGAGGATAGGTATGAGATTGGAAATAACTACTCCAGCCTCGCTTCCATTTATCTGAGTACAGGCAGAAAAGATTCCTCCTTGTATTACTATGATCTGGCCATTGATTTGTTTGAAGACTCAAAGGACTCATCATCACTCAGCGATGCGTTGCTCCGGTATGGCAATGTGCACAATGATATGGGCAATCATGCGCAGGCCATTGATGCCTATCTGGCATCCATTCGTATTTGTGAATCTATTGGCAGGGAACTCTATATCGCGTACAACTATGGAGCCATCGCCACCGTCCATGATAAGCAGGGAAATTTCGAACAGGCAGAAAAATATTTTCTACAGGCGCTCGAGATATTTGAAAAACTGGATGACTGGTATGGTTTGATGGGCGTCTACAACAACCTCGGTGTGCTATACAAGAATCAGCAGAAATACGATCAGGCACTGAATGCCTACAATCAATCTCTTGTCTATTCTGATTCTATTTCTTTTACCCCAGGTCAGCTTTCTGCCCATACGAATCTAGGTATACTTCATACGAAGCTCAGACAATTTGAATTGGCGCTCCACCATTCCTCCATCGGCCTGGATCTCTCATATACCTTTGAAGACAAAGATGCCATTGGCGACAATTTAAATTGGATAGCTCGCGCACAGCTGGGACTTAAGGATTATTCAACCGCTTTGGAAAATGCCAAGGCTGCTATTGACATCGGCCATGAAATAGAATCTCTCGAAAGACAACGCGATGCGAGTCTGACCTTGTCTGAAGTATATGCCGCTACCCATCGGTATGCAGAGAGTCTGGAAATGTTCAAAGCATACGCTTCCATCAAGGATAGCCTGTTTAATATCGGAAAGACAAAGCAGATGGACGAATTACTCACCTTGTATGAGACGGAGAAGAAAGACAATGAAATTGCCCTGCTGGCAAAGAAAGCAGAAATTGACCAGATCAAAAAAACGAGACTCTGGATTGCCTTCGGGTTGAGTATTCTTACAGGTGGTCTGTTTATTTACCTCCAATGGGTGCGCAGAAGTCGAGACAGAAAAATTCATGCACAGGAAAAAGAACTTGAGATTCGCCGCCGCCGCACAGCAGAACTTGAGAATGAAAAGATCACGCGTGAACTGGATTTTAAAAAGCAGGAGCTTGCTGCGAAAGCACTGCAACTGGCACGTAAGAATGAATTTCTGCAATCTGTTCAAAAACAGGTTGAACAGTTGCGTGAACACGGCACATCAGAAGTTGAAAACACGACACGACAAATTTCCCGACAGATTCGTCGCGATATCGAATCAGAAGAAGAGTGGGATCAGTTTCTTGCCAGTTTTCGCGAAGTGCATAAAGATTTTATCGATGAATTGCAGAAAACCTATCCCAGCCTGACTAAAGGTGAAATACGGTTGGCCTGCCTGATGAAAATGAACCTCTCCGGCAAGGAGCTGGCCAGCATGCTGAATATCAGCTATGAAGGCATCAAAAAAGCAAGACACCGCATGCGCAAAAAGCTGAATATCGACTCTGAAATTGACATTCAGGACTATATGCTTTCCTTTCCGGCCGTCTGATTTCTTCTCAGAAGCCGCATTTTTAATTTGTAAGGCACCTATTCGGGTTTTTTGTAATAGACTGTATATCAGCTATATAGGATTTATTTTAAAGGTGTCCCCCCTTTGTCCACCCTTGTTTTTAGGACTTCTATCCATGCCCCGGCATATTTGCCCTCGAAATCACCGGCAAGACCGGTTTTCTTTCATCATAAAAACGCAACAATATGAAAAAGCTATTAGCGCTATGCTTCCTGGGGATGGCCTTGTGGGCATGTAACAAAGACGAAGGAACAGGTTCCTTTTCCAATTATGACGATGTCATTGACTGGGGAGGGACAACCGAAGAACCACCACCGCCCAGCACAGAAGTGATCAATTCATCCCTTGCCGATGAAGATCAGGATGGAGAACTCTGGCGTTGTACTACGTCCACATTGAGTGTGGGTTATTCCACTGGAGGTCAGTGTGGGTTTCCTCAATTCAACCCCAATGCATCTGTGATCTATCCGGGCTCTCTCCTTCAGGGAAAATCTCTCAGCAAAGCCACTCCTGACGTGATTGCTGTAGAGCGTGCCGGGGGAACGATCTCCATCGATATTCTGGACGGGAGTCCTACCTCTTCATTTGAAGTAGACAAGGTGACGAAGAGTTCTATCACAGATGCCTCGAATGCCATCATCGCCGGTTCGACCGGTGCTATTCCCGCCAATATGGAATTCAGTTATGAAAAGATTCAAAGCAAAGAGCAAATGGCCGCCGCACTCAAAGTCGATTACCACAATGCGTTTACCGAGATCGAAGCAAAGCTGAAATTTAGTTCGGATAAAGAATACAGCCGAACCATCGTAAACCTCACTCAGAGTTATTACACGATGAGTTATGATATTCCCACTTCGCTGGAGCAGGTCTTTGATCCTTCCGTCACCCCTCAGGATCTGGCGAAATATGTTGGGCCCGGCAATCCGGCCACCTATATTTCTGATGTGACCTATGGACGTATTTATATGTTGCTGATCGAAACGACCTCAACGGAAACAGAAATGGATGCGGCTGTCAGTGCCTCGTTTAACGGTACGGTCACCGGGGGCGGTGTAGATGCCGAAGTCAACAAACTGTCCACACTAAAAAACCTGAAAGTAAAATTGTTCGCGTTTGGAGGAGAAGCCGGTTCTACATTGCTGACGATAGGCAATGCCGGAGACCTGGGCGCCATCACTGAATTGCTCGCCGAAGGAACAGATATCCGTACGGGAAAACCAATTTCGTATGTCGTGCGCTCCGTGTATGACAATCAGATCGTAAAAGTGGGCTTGAATACAGAGTACGATGTGACAGATTGTGTTGCGTTGAATCCAAATGGCGCACCTCCGCCGTATACCGCCCATTGGGCTGGTTTACTCCTGACATTTGGTCCTATTGGGGCAGCAACTACTCTTGATGGGAAGGATCGGTTTATTCTGTTTAACAAAGAAGGAACACAGTATATGTTATCACATGATGGAGCGTTGGAAGGACCTTTTGGCATCGATGAACTTGGTTCAGGCCCATGTCCATTAGACAACATCGGGGCAGCGGCGTATATCGAAGGTACCAGTACAGGCAATACAATTATGTTTTTCGATGAACGCGGAGTCAATCAATCCTATTTTCTTGGAGAGAATGGTACGTGGCTTCAAAAGGAGAGTGTGGCCAGTTGGGGTGGCGGGGATTTTCCGTTCAACCTGAATGGTATTAGCGCTGCTATGAACTATGGAGTCGAAGCCTCTCCATTGGATCCCAACTACTTCACGAATATCAGGGCATTTTTTGAAGCCAATTCAAAACGCTTTGTCTTGTATCGAAATAAAGAGCACGACAATTTTGACGGTGTCAGTCACATGAACAATTTTGTGTTAAATCAGGATTATTTGTTTGATGAAGTCGGGGCTGCCATCGGATTTAAACTGGGCAATCAGCGCTACAGATTGTTGTTTAATGGAGCCGGTGATACCTATGTGATTGCCGTCGATGCGTTCAATGATTATTACATCGGTCCGTTTCGGATTTGATATCGAAAATTTTGAGCACTATAACGTGGTGCATTCAAATTGTTGCTGCGGAGTATGTATATGCTCCGCAGCAATCATTTTAGTCTGAGGAAGGGACAGGTCAGCCGGAAAAGTTATTCTTTCCTGAAATCAATCCTTTTATATTCAGATTCATCCGGTGGCCCGGCGGTGAAATTCATATGTGGTGTTCCTGTGAGGATCATGACCGTGGATGCGAACGTGAATCCGCGTCCGTCAGTCGCGTTGGTTCGGCAGACAGGATGATGCTTGCTGTCTTTTGAGCGCAGTACAGATTCAATCGTTTGCTGTGATAAAGATGAATTTGAGTTCATTCTGTTTTCCACAGCGGCATACCGTTGCTCCGTATTCGATTTACCCGGTTTGGCTCCTAAGTCGGGTGCATCATTTTTCATAAACCATGGCTTGTAATCATCATTGACTATAGGATGGTTCGTATGGTAAAGAGCACCATTGGCATTTTCCGGCAAAAGCTCTTTTACCTTGTGGGCCGAAGTTTCAAAATCGAACACCTCATCGCGTATTCCAATCATATAATTCTGTCCGGAAGCATGTGAAACGATCTGGATAAATGCCAGAATCTGATCCCGGTCAGTCATCGATAATAAACGACGAATAATAAAAGCTACCGGAAGACCCTCGGAGGAAGCGTTGAGTGGCATGAGTGTGTTGACACAAACCCCGATTCCGTGATCGTTCATTCCGTTGAGTGCAATCAGTCCGGGATGCGTTAAGATCATTTGTTTCGGGCCTGAGCCTCCCGGATCGAGATGGATCAGCGTTTGAAAACCATCCGTATAATTTTCCAGATCCATATTTTGAGACAATAAAGTGGGATGGCTGTCCGAAGCGGGAACACCCAGACTGGTGCAATGGTGTAGGTTGGGGTCATTGAGATAAACCCAGAATTCATCAAGTAGGTTGAGTACCAGAATGTCATTAAACGATTGTCCTGCTCCCTGAGCGATTCCTTGTATCTCATCATATAATTCCGGCGTCCACTTTCTAATAGCATCAGTAAACCGGGCATATTCCAGAAATTCCTCAATCACTTCGTCTGCATCCCTTCCGGTGACCTTACTTGTATTGGCCTTCCATTTCTCCAGGATCTGACCGATTTTGACTTGCAAAACTGAACCGTGCACATATCCAAGCGCAAACCCTTTCCCATTGAACGATAATTCAATGAGTTCGCGATGGCTTTCACGAGTTTGTCCAAATACATTGACTGCGAAGGCGGCAAGCAAACAGATGAGAGCAATGATCTTGTTGGGCAAAAGAACTCTCGTTAACATTCTCAGGCTTTTCCTTTGGCCCATTTACCGCCTAGCCATGCCATAGGGATATAGGCGAGCACGAGATCTGTAATATTAAACCACATCGGTGCTGCGAGGGATACGACGTTGATGATACCACCCAGCAGGAAAAAACCTCCTACGATCAGGGCCATCGTCATACTCCGGGAGGCAGCGAGTTTTGCGGCGATGAATGCACCGACCAGCGTGCCCAGGGCATGTGCGAGAAACGGCATGATAAAATGCTTCGCTTCAAACAGATGGATATTTGCTTTTAGGCTTTCCGGGGAGGTGACATCTACGCCTTCCGGTGGTGGTATAACAGAGCCACTCAGCATAATGAGCGCAAAATTAACAAGGCCACCAATGAGTGCGCCGGCAATAACGGCAAGGATGTTTCGTACAGTTGGATTCATAATACGTTTTGTTTAGTGTGAGATCAACGCTGTGTATCTCCTTTGTGGTCTGCAACAACAAAAGATACTTTGAATATACAGAATTTCTAAAATCCATTAGACCATGCGCTGCAAATCAGAATAGGCTAGCATACTATCTGGCGTTGACGACATCGGGATCGCCCATTTTGCCGGATTGATAATCATGAATCACCTGTTGCATTTCTTCTTTCGTATTTGTCACAAAAGGTCCATAAGAGAAGACAGGTTCGTTTAAAGGTTGTCCACCGAGCACAAGTAGTTCCGCACCATCTTTTGAAAAGAGATTGACGATGCTTTCACCTCGGTGGAAAAGTGCCACCTGGCCATCTTGAATAGCCTTTCTGCCTTCTGTTTCCACAGTACCGCGGATCACGTATGCGAATGCATTGTGGGTAGGATCAGTAGGGATGTCGAGGCAGGCATTAGGTGTAAGGCGAATGTGATAATAGAATGCCGGAGAGAGGAGTTCAATCTTAGATTTGGCTTCGAATAGTTCGCCTAGCACAACTTTGGCAGAATACGAAGGGGTGTCGAGTGTACCCATTTTGTTGTCCTGATAAACAAAGGTTGACGGGGCATCTCGTTTGTATCGGGCCGGCATATTGAGCCAGATTTGAAATCCATGATACCGACCCCCTTCATCATACAGTTTCTGTCCTGTTTCCTCCATGTGGATGGCGCCTCGTCCCGAACTGAACATCATAAAATCCCCTTTGCCTATCTGAAAGTCATAATTCAGACTGTCTTTATGGTGCCCGGTTCCGGCCAGAAAATAGGTAGTCGGAATAATACCGGCATGCGGATGTGCATCCACTCGTAGTGGCTGACTTTTTGGGGAGAGCTCGACAGGGCCAAATTCATCAAACAGCACATAAGGAGATACATAGTCGAGGTGGTTACCTGCAAATGCACGCAGAATAGGTAAAGTGCCCACTTTCGTTTTATCCGTGTTGAGCACTTTAAACACGGATCTGGCTTTTCCGGTACTAAACAAGCCTGAACTGCCTTTCAGCAATCTGGGCACGGCTGCCGACATGCCAAAGATGGCGGACCCATGAATAAAGATTCTGCGTTTCATGGTTATAAAATTACGGTTTTCAGGTTAACACATGTGCAGTTTGTAATGTTGTCAGAATACAATCCTGATCACTGAGCGGTATCAAAACGTTCGGGCGGGCATAAAAAAAACTGGCCGGGAATGTCCGGCCAGTTTTTGATCATTACTTATTTCACTATTTTATTTTACCGCTCGCAGATGTACTCTTCTGCTAAGGATGTTGGCAGCTTGTTTGGTTTCTGCCTCAACTTCAAGTTCTCCTTTTCCAACGGCAGTCAGACGCTCAGCAGCCACACCTTTGCTTATCAGATAATCTTTAACATTGTCTGCACGCTTTTGTGACAACTTCATGTTGTAGTCTGCATTTCCAACCGGGCTTGCATAGCCATCAAGCACGATGTTAGCTTTTGGATTTTCCTGTATCACTTCCAGTGCATAATCCAGGCGAGCCATATCGATGGTCGTCATCTTAGGATCATCATTGGCAAAATACAAGTTCATTTCAGGGCAACCGCCATTTTCTGCTTTTCCTGGATAGGTAGGACACAGGTCATCATCGTCATTGAGACCATCACCATCTGAATCAGGCACCGGACAACCGCCATGAGCTGAAGATCCGCGCTGATTAGGACATCTGTCCATATCATCGTTGATGCCGTCTCCATCAGAATCCGTTGGAGGGCAACCGTTGTATTTCAATTCACCGGCTTCGTTAGGACATTTATCCACGTCATCAGCAAATCCATCACCGTCTGAATCCGGAACCGGGCATCCGCCATATTTACCAACACCGGCTTCATTCGGGCACTTGTCAGCATCATCATTGATGCCATCACCGTCTGAATCCGGAATAGGACATCCGTTGTATTTAGGTACACCAGCAACTAATGGGCAAGCATCATTGACATCAGGCGTACCGTCGCCATCTGAGTCCAGTGCAGGAGCATCGCTCATCATCTCAGGTTCTGCCGGCTTGTCTTTGCCGGGGAAGCCTAAGGTCAGACCAACCTGGATAGCATCATTGTACAACACACTTCCCTGGGTGTAGATATCCTGATAATCGCCTTTGACCGTATTAGAAAGTCCGTAGATGTATCTACCGTAAATCCCCAGATTACCCGTTACTTTTAATTCTAATCCACCGGTTACGGACAAAAATGTCTGTCCACCGGGCGCACCTGTATAACTCAGGTTCTGGTCATCGCCTTCAGCATCGTCCAATTTGAGTTTGCCTCCCATATAATAATCCAGCTGTGGTCCTACGTATAGGCCAAGTGCTTTGAAAGGGCTGACTTTAAATAAAATTGGCACAGAGAGGTAATTCATTTCAACTTCTCCGGAAGAAGATAAAGCAGTTGACGTACCAGCTGCAAACTTGGCTCCCATTTGAGAATACAGAAGTTCTGGTTGAATGGCAATGACATCATTTAGTCCCAAATGAAAGAATGCACCAGCAGCAATCCCGGTTCGGGTATCAAAATTGCTGTCATCTGTAAAGCTTGATCCGGAACGAATATCCGCCAGGTTTACTCCGCCTTTAATACCAAAGTAAACTCTGTCATCCTGTTGCGCATACAATCCCGTAAACACGAGAAAGGCTGCAAGGGTAAGTAATAGGTTACGCATAAGTAAAGTTTTGTTTTAATGTATAAAATCTACACTATCAATACGATAATGATTATTTTCAAATAATTAACGCAAAACAATCACCTTCGAGCAGGGATTATAGGTGCGTATTGAAAAAACAAGATAGTTAATTACTTTCTCAAAAATACTAAATCTATCAATTGTCAGGAGGTGAAGTTAATCAAATATACATTTCTAAAAGCATAAATTGCCCGGCCTTCCGCTAATTATTCTAATTGCTGTTTTTTCAATGCACACCTTCCGGGCTGGTCTGTAAATTTCCAGCGTCTCGTTTGGTGGATTGCTGGCCTTGCCTGTAAATTCACACTACTTGTATTGAAACACAATGAATCTGTAAGGCTTTGTCACCATTTATTTTCAAAGAACTCTGTTTAGCAGTTGAGAACCCTTCAATGAATGAGCCATAAGAAACTAAGAGAAGAAAAGAACTGCCTGAATTGCGGCCAGACCGTAAGTGAACGATTTTGCTCCCATTGTGGCCAGGAAAATCTCGACTGGCGTGATTCTGCGTTTCATATGGTGTTGCACTATTTTCAGGATCTGGTGCATTATGACGGGAAATTCTGGCAAACTTTCAGGTTGTTTCTTCTCAAGCCGGGTCAGGTGCCTTCAGCGTATATGGCGGGTAAAAGGAAGCGACATCTCGACCCGATCCGCTTCTATGTTTTTGCTTCCACAGTCTTTTTTCTCTTTTTCTTTTTTGTTGCCGAATCTGGTAAGGAGATCTCAAAGACTACAGCTGAGAATTTCGAAAAGCGCTTATACCAACTGGAGCAGGAACGTAAGTTTCTGGCACAATCTCCTGATACCCTTCTCGTAGATAGCTTAATCCGTGGCATACATCAATTAGCGATGGAGGAGGATTCATTGGCGGGTAATGTTTCTTCTAAAAGAAATTTCGAACTGGATTTTTCAGCGCCTAATCAGAACCATGAGATCAATGAGGGTTGGCTAAGTCGCTTTCTTGAAGAGCGACTGAAAAAACGTTCTGAAGAAATGAATACCATCCATCAAGGTGATGGCGGAAGTGCATTTAAGGCGTTTGGGATAGAACTACTGCACAAACTTCCCCAACTGTTTTTCCTGAGCCTGCCTTTCTTTGCTTTTTTTCTGTTTGTGCTCTATTTCCGCTCAGTGAGAGGAAGGTATGTGTCCAACTTTATCTTCAGTGTATATCATTACGCCTACCTCTTTTCCATTGCGCTTGGGTATGCATTGCTTTCCTGGATCGTCAAGCTACTCGCTCACCCTGCCCTGGATACAATATGGGGATGGTCCACCGTAGTGTTTATTTTGTATCCGTTTGTGTATTTATTCCTGTCGATGAGACGATTTTACAACGACAGCGGGTGGACCTTATGGCTTCGGTATCTGACGCTACTCTTTTTAATTTTTATATTAATGATCGTACTCTTCGTATGCATTACGTTTGTTACTTTCTTGTTTTGATTCCATCCTCCTCATCTCTTTATCGATCGAATTGAAGAATTGAAAAAGAAAGGGGCCCTCAGGCCCCGGAAACTTTCATGATTAGCAGCAACCACTGGAGGGGTCGCAGCAGGGTTTTGGTTTTTCCGCGTAAACGGTAATACTCGTAATACCGGTTTTACCTGCCTGGAAGTCGGCGATTTCGGATTCACTCAGGTAGCGGCTGAGGATATCTTTTGGGATATCAATCTTCTTCTCTTTCTGCAGGGTGACATTGGTAAATCCATTGGTATGGATCATGTTCAGATATTCGTGTTTGTCGATTGCACCTGACACGCACCCTGCATACATTTCAGCATCCTTTTTCAAGGCTTCCGGTAGCTGGCCGCTAAGGACCACATCTGAGATACTAAAGTGACCACCGGGTTTGAGCGTACGAAAGATCTCTTTAAAAACACCATTCTTATTGGGCACGAGATTGAGCACGCAGTTGCTGACCACGACATCAGCGGTCTCATGTTCAATAGGCATGTGTTCAATATCCCCCTGGACAAACTCCACATTGTCCAATCCAAGAGAAGCGGCATTTTTTCTGGCCTTCTCAATCATAGCCGGTGTAAAGTCGATGCCTATGACTCTTCCCGTGGGACCTGTTTCGTTGCGGGCAACAAAACAATCGTTTCCTGCACCGCTACCCAGGTCGATGACGGTATCGCCTTCTTTGATTTGGGCAAACTGCGTAGGGAGTCCACACCCAAGTCCAAGGTCAGCTTCCGGATTGTAGCCAGCCATTGTGCTGTAGTCATCGGTCATGATGTTGTACACTTCGGTCGAACATCCGCCGGCACCGCAGCATGAAGCCTGATTTTCTGCTTTATCCTGCAAGGCGATTTCGCTGTATTTCTGACGCACCAGGTCCTTGAGATTTGTGTCTGTTTGTGTTTCCATGATAATAGATAGTTTATGATGATCGTGATAAATCGATAAATATTCGAATGGCTAACAGCATCCGGAAGGTTTACTATGATATACGGCAAAAAGCTCCCGAAACACCTCCTCCAGGGTTTCCATCGCCTGATCATTGATACAGTAGCACACCTTCACGCCCTCTACTTCTCCTTTGATCAGTCCGGCGGATTTTAATTCTTTAAGATGTTGAGAAACAGTGCTTTGAGAGAGTGGCAGCGCATCTACGATATCTCCGCAAATGCAGGTATTACGTTGGATGAGTATGCGGAGGATAGCTATTCTGGCAGGATGTGCCAATGCTTTGGCGTATCCGGCTATCCGATTGTCCCGCAATGAAAACTCTTCTGCTTTTGTCGAACCCATATTTGTTTATTTGATCGCAAAAATACGATTAATATAGATTCGTGTCAAGCCCTGCGGAATTTTTTTTCAAGAAAATTGATTGGATAGGACTAAAAAGGCTCATCCGAAGACGAGCCTCTATGCGTTGGAATCAATTTACTGGAAGAACTCCCGAACCTGGGCTACCATCTGCGGATCAGTGATGTGACCGGCAGTGCCCAGCGTAATTTTCTTGTACTTGAAATGCTGGTCTTCGTGAAGAAAGTTTTGAAGTTCTTCCTGTGAGGTGCCTGGACCAAAGAGATAGATCTCATCGTACCTCATCAGTTCATTGGCCATCGCTTTGTGATATTTTCGATCCCCGGACCGCTTGGCATTATTGGCGATGTGTTCGCCTTTATGGCCATGATACGATTCAGCTTCCACTTTATGGCCAATGGTAAATTCTCCATTTTCTTTTGTAATAAAAATGGCTTTTTTATGATCCATCCAGATGCCAACGCAATTCTTTTCTTCCATAATGTGTTTCGTTAAGGTAATGGTGAATTAAACTGGTAATAAAAATAGTGCCCCTAACCTTGCTTTGCAACACATACCCATACCGATGACCAAGGTCATTGAGATAAGTAATAAGTCTGCTTCGACCATTGGCTTTACCGCATTGATACTTTATTGAATCACAGGTGATGCATGAAAAATGCTGATGATTATTATCATCCAACAAATACGTATTCCAATGAACTGAAATGATGTCAAAGGAGGACGCCGCATAGATATACCGGTTTACATCTACTCTTTCACAAATCGCCGTACATCAGAAATACCCTGATCGTTCATTCGGATAAAGTAAACACCCGGTAAAAGCCGCTCGATATCAAGGCCAGTCTTTTCTTCAAACGTCCCGTTGATGACCAGTTGCCCGACAGCATCGTGAATTTCATACCTAATCATGCGTCGGCTTCCCTCCGCCTGGAGATATAAGTTGTCACTGACTGGATTGGGATATACCTTCAATAATGGATTGGTATTGATCGTATGAACAGCAGATAGAATCACCTGGATGATGTTGGATGGTTCGGACGGACAGCCGTTTTCAGTCACCACTACATAAAAATTACCTGAGTAGGTGGCGATAAATTCCTGATCGGTGGCACCCGGGATCGGACCATCCTCATCGTACCATTGGTTTCCATTTTCTGCATTGGAAGTCAGAATATGATCGGCATTTGTGATCTCTGGCGTAACCGGTTGTGGTCGAACAAATACTTCCTTAACTATCGAGTCACCAATACAGAAGTCATTCCATCCGGCCAGCCTGATCAAGCCTGTATCAGTAGGAGCGCTGAACACCACACGTAAGGTATCTGTATCGCTATTGCCTTGGGCATCGCCGTGCAATGTCCATTGATACGATGTCGCAAATTCCATTGGGGTATCCAGATAAAACAAAGCTTCCTCACCCACGCAGATCGTATCAGGTCCGACAAGCATGCCCGAATTCTTTGGCGTGGATAAAACAGAAATAGTCACCGTGTTTGAGTACACAGGATCATACGTAGGCTGAACAACCTCCGCGCGGTAGTATGTGGTTTGACTTAAAGGGTCGGTCGTGAACGCTGCAGATGCTGCCCCACTGCCTGTCATCACATCCTCCCAGTTGTCCGTCCCATCCGGAGATGATTGCCATTGAATGGCACCGGTGCTACCTTCAAGTTGGATACTGGCCTCCGTGCCTTCACAAATCGTTTGATCGGAAGAAGCGGTGCCTGCGATAGCAGCCGGTGACGATAGCGTCGCACCAATCATTGGGCGAATAGGATTAGCTAATGGGTACAGGTTGCCAAAGCCAAAGTAAAAAGTGCCAGTTCGCAGTGGTGCTTCGTTCTGGTAGCCCACTTTAATATCATTTCCAGGAAAAATGAGTACACCTAAGTAACAGGAATCATTCAATTCAGGTTGATTCTCAGGGACAATGAAAGAATGCCAGGTGCCAAGGTTGCTGTCCTGGACAGTAAGTCCTCCTGACAACCACAAGAGCGTGCCATCAGCATCCAGGGCAACGCCGTGTACCTGATGATCAACAACGGAGTTGCTATCAATGAAAACATGTATGGCTTCAAGGGCAGCGGTTCCAGAAAGGTTGAATTTAGATAACAGCATATTATCCTGATCGTCACTATACCCAAAACCTCCATCAGGTGCATCAGCAGATGAATAGTTACACATGAATTCTGTCACTTCCTGCAACCATGTTTTTTCATTGTTGCGATTGTCACCATCACCTGGCAGCATTACAGCTACAGTGGTTGTGCCAAGTGAATCCGGAGTAAAGTCCGAGAAATAGACAGTAGTATTTTCTCCCGGTTGGAGTGAAGCAATCGTAACGGTATCTGCAAACGTATTCGCTCCGGAAATGACCAGAGCCACCGGAATATCTTTCATCCCGTACAATCCTATGTTCTCAACATTTACACCTACTTTCTGAGGGGAAGAGAAGTACAGCGACGCTTCACCCATTGAATAGATTTCATTGATCGCGAGATCATTCGGCAGAGTCGGTTTGAATCGCAATGTAGTCCCGGCATCCGGCTGCGGACTTTCAGGAGGGCGACTATAAAAAATAGCTTCGGGTGTTTCAAAATTAGAATTTACAAAACCGATATCCTCCCAGGATTGATCAGCAGTTTTACTTGCCACCAGCACCTGCTCATTAGCCCGACTCAATCCTTTCAAACCACACGCCACAGCTATTTCATCTGCTTCATTTCCGGAAGCCATCCAGTCGCCATAGACAAACTCAATGACATTGCTCGTTTCGTAAAGTTTGATTTGAAACTGCATATTGTCGAATTGAGGCTCAAGCGATCCCGGAGCCTCCCGAACATCCTTGTACTGTATGGTACAAATTCGATATGGCGCATCGCCTTCTGTATGCACTCTGTACTCAGGCGTACCCGTACCGGCGACAAGATTCATATTCAACGGGCTCAGAATATTGATATCCGCCGTATCATCGGAGTTGAAGATGCCTCCTTCTGTACCCCCCGACATAAAATACATCGACGCCGTGGATGGGGGCGTGTCACCCAATTTGATAAACCCATTTGTATTCAGAACAAACTGCGTAAACGGTTGGCACATATATTCAAATGAAAATCCAATATCCACCGGTTCTGAATTGGCATCATTAAATTCCGATGTTGTGATGATCATGCCATTCGTATCCAGATCGATATATTCTCCGGGTATACTGGTGGCCTGATAGTCAAAGTAATTGAGACGGGCGCAAGGATCAAACGGAATGACGCGAATCGAATAATCTTCCACTTCACCCCATTGTGCAAAGCCGCATGGTTCGGAATGAGCACCATTCTGAGAGTCATGGAGTCGGATGCGCATTTTTGTCAATCCAAGTTTCGCAGTTGCAGGGATATCAATCTGGCATCGGAAGATATCGTCACCCGAAGGATTGGAAACAAACACTTCTTCCCCTTTATCAAGAAAATCTCCGTCGACATTCCAGTCCACCCAGATCAGTACCTGATCCGCCCAGAAGGGAACGCCATTATACACCAGGATATCCATGGAAGTGCCTTGAGATGCTTCTACCTCAACCGCACTATAGTCTGTATAGCCGCCGGGATCCTTTCCTGAGTTGTTATCGACCGTGCCCATGCGTACCCTGGAGATATATTCATAGGTTAGTTCAGTCGCACCGGCATCGCAGTACTTCAAACTAATCGTTCTGAATCCATCCGGATCCGAGACTACCAGATCTCTTGGTTCATCCACTATAACAGACGTACACTGTGCATCCAGTCGATTTCCAATGGTTGCTTCAGCGGGAACATCATAGGTCAGCCAGAAATTATTACGGCCATCACCCAGTTCCTGTGTATCCGTGAACGTAAACTCACCACTGGGAGACATGACAGTTTCACCAAATTGATCTGCTGTTGAGAATGCATTAGACGTACTGGAGAAATAAAGTTTCGCACTTATGATGTCTGTTGTTGGGTCAGTCGAGCCGTTTGTATTGAAAGTAAATGATGTCACACTGAGTGGAGAGAGATTACCCAGCGTTTGTAATTCAACTTTTAATATTTCCTGATCGATTTGATCCGGGGAGATAGCGGAGGTATTGGGTTGCTTCGCAGTGGTGGAGGCATACACCATGGGAGTTGAAATGTATTCCACAGGCGTTTCCCAAAGTCCCCTTCCATACGTGGCGGCTCTGAGTTTGCTTTCTCCGGGATTGCCGGAGTAGTAGATTTCGATCTCACCGATTTTTACATTTGGCAGTCCTTCATTGTATGGTTCCCAATCATTGGCTCCTTTTTTATAATACACACCGAGTTCGGTACCGATATACAGGTCAATGGTAGCATGCGCTTGTCGGTTTTGTACAATGGCATAAATGGGAATAGAGGGAAGTCCTTCAGAGATATCTGTCCATGATTTACCACCGTCAAGGGATTCGTAAACGGCGGGATTACCATATCCGCTGGTGGTTACCCAGAGCGTATTTTCATCATCATGCTTTACCGCGATGTAGGTGATATTGGTAAAATTCGGCAGCGAGTCCGTGAGATTTTCCCAGGTTTCCCCGGTGTTGGTTGTTTTCCAAAGTGCTTTATTGCCCGCGATATAGATCACCTCAGAATTGGAAGGTGCCACAGCGATAGAACGAATCCTTCCACTGATACCCAGATTGGAAATTTCTTCCCAGTCATCTCCGCGATTTTCTGTGCGCCATAGTTCGCCGTAACCACCATACAGAATGTTCGGATTATTGGGATCAACGACATAGGGAGTTACCCAGTTACCGGAAATAACATCTCCGTCATTATCCCTGGGTGTGATGTTTTTTGAATTCTGCCAGTGGTTAAGTGTGCGATCTATTCTTCCGTAGTACACGGTGTTGTACTGAATGTTGACATCCGTATAATCAATCAGGCACTCCATGCCATCGCCACCGCGTGCATCATACCAGCTGTTGCCGGAATACAGTTTAGTACCGTTGTCCTGAAGACCGGTGATCACTTCGTCCGGTTCGGTTTGAGATACACCAAGTTTATACATCTGACTGATCTGGATACCATTGGTGCGATCCACCCAGTTGATGCCTTGTTCTTTAGAGAGGTAGACACCGCCATCGTTGCATTCAAAGAGGTCGCCATTGTCTCTGAACTTCAACTGATGTTTGTCAGCATGTACAGCTTGAGAGTTGCTGCCCACCCAATGATTGACGATGGTCCAGTGGATGCCGCCGTCCATAGAGCGCCATGTGTTGACACCACCTACCAGAATGATATTCGCATCTTGTGGAGAAGAGGCCAGGGCGAGGTCGTACCAGCCTTGTCCGTCATCACCTTCGCCGTCTGAGGACCAGGTCAGCAGATTCAGTGTGTCACCGCTCAGGACTTTTAAAAAATTAGCTCCACCATCAATGGATTTAAAAATACCATGCAAGCCATTGTTGCTATTTGAGGCCAGTGCATACACCCAGTTGGGTTGGTTAGGAGATACGGCAAGTTCGATTCGTCTTGCGTCATCATCATCGAGTACCAGGTCAAATATATGCCCATCGGTGGATCGGTGGATTTCTCCGCCTTTGGTAGAGCCGTAAATCGTTGTATTCGAGCCCGGCATATACTCCAGGTCGATAAACTCCCTATCGCTGAGTTGTGTATCCCAGGTTCCTCCACCGTCAATTGTTTTGAAGACACCCGATGTTGTTGCGGCAATGAGAACGTTTTGATCAGCTGGATCCATTAGGAGACGGTTGACCATCTGATTGTTTTGCAGGGTAAACGAAAGTCCTGTGGATTGCCAGGAGGCACCTCCGTCAGTCGATTTCAGGACGCCGATACTGCGGTTGTCCCACCCGTCGCGGTCGCCGGTGGCGATGTAAATGATCCCTGATACATCAAAATCAGTCGGAATGATGATATCGCTGACTGCAAGAACACCATTTTGATCGGTCAGCACTTCCCAGGTTTCTCCATTATCCTTGGTTTCCCACAACCCTCCCGCTGCAGCGCCAACCCAGTATCGGTTGGTATCGGTAGGGTGGAAAGCGATGCAGTTGAGTCTGCCGATTCCGGAATATCCACTGTTGGAATAATCTGGTCCCATCGGCGACCAGTTGGCCGTAGATCTCGACCGCGAGGGAGGATGCTGGCGCTCAAAATCTTCGCGTACTTCCAATGCTGTTTTTTGCGGAAAAGCTCCGGTCTCAGGATCAACCACGAAGGACATCTGGTATTCCCATCGTTTAAATTGTTTGTATCCGGCTGCTTTAACGGGTTTGCCATCTCTTTCATATTTGAAGGTGGCCGGATCGACTGCAAACGGAGCCCAATAGGATTCAAAAGCTTGTTGATAGTCGTGCAGGGTGAGTTCGGCAGGTGATTTTCCCTTCGGTAAATTTTCAAGCCACGGCTGCGAAAAGGTGGTGCCAATGCAAATAAAAGTCAGGATGGTCAGTAAAACGGTCCTCATGGTTGGTCAGTAGTCTAAAGAAGTAGAAAATAGTGAGGGTTGAAGGTAAGGAAAAAAGAGGCTGAACCGCGGTAGCATGCCATCAATTTGACACAAACAAGACTCTTTTGAGTATCATGTATGTGCGGAAGAGCGGGAGTTTTTATCTATCTTAGGATATCATGACAAGATTTATTCAAGGAATAGCTGTTGTAACTCTTTGTCTTCAAGGAAAAGTCTGTATACGGACAGGAAGTAGCAAACCTAGCACAGCACGGAAAACAACCTTGGTGAGTCTTTTCATCCTCTGTTTCTCGAATATCCATACCCAGGTCAATATCACACCGTTGGTTGGAGTTTCTGTTTCGAAAATTAAGAATATTGGATATGTGGATGAATATACTTTTTATAGTTACGAAGATATTTATCAGGGACCCGAAATAAACCTGGGCATTGATTTTTCGAAACCATTGAGCTCAACTTTTGAAATAGGTTTTGGCGTAAGTTATAATTCAGGGCATGCAGAAGCCGTTAACGGCTGTGGAGGTTGCGCTCCGGATTATGGGTTTATCTCAGTCAGTTACAAATACCTGTATGTATCACCCAAAGTAAATTACACATATAAATCCTTTTTGGTATTATCATCAGGCTTGTTTGCAGGTATTAATATCGAAGCCACTGGGTATGAGACGACATTTTTTGGTGAGACGGAGTTCGATTATAAGGATATAATACATAATCAATCTTACGGCATCCAGTTTGGAATTGGCTTTAAGATTAAAAGTTGCCTATTGCAACTTGAATACCTGCATGGCATCAATGAGGTCATTCAGGATGATAGAATTCGTTGGTTGGAATGCGGGATCGGATATCAGATTGAAGTTGGTGCAGGTAAAAAATAGGGAAATGCGATCATTCACCTCCGACAATGTACCCCTCATTCACCCTTTTCTCGCAAAGACGTAAGGCCGCAAAGAAAAAACGCAAAGGAGAAGTTCTGAGGCTCCTTGAATCCCGCGCGCTAAATCGCGGGGCAGGGTTAAGGTTTTTTAATTTCTCATTGGTCGAGTCCGGCGCTGAAGCGCGGACTGATTTTTAATATGAGAGCGAGGGTATTTTTATTTCCTTCTGGTCATTTTCAGTGCTGAAGCGCGGACTTATTTTTTGGTTGAAATGAAATGGAATTCACCGGATAACCCTATAACCTAATAAACCTATCACCCATCATATTAGGCTTTCCTATCAAAGCATTGAAAGGCTACATATCATTGACAACAGACCAATCTGGTCTCAGAATCACCTCATCACTCCCTCACCTTTCAGTCGCCGTAGCTTTAGCGAAGGAGACCCTCACTCCCTGACCAATGACCTCTCTCTACCCGTTGTCTATTTCCTCTCTCAGCTGATTTGAGAAATCTTCAACAGTAACCGCACCTTTATCTCCCTCTCCCTGGATGCGCAGGGCTACTTTGCCTTCTTCCATTTCTTTGTCTCCGACAAGAAGCATGTAAGGCACTTTCTTCATTTCGGTATCCCGGATCTTGCGGCCGATGGTTTCATTGCGGTCATCGATATAACCTGACAGATCGGAAGCTTCGAGTTCAGCGAGAACTTGTCTGGCGTAGGGAATGTGACTTTCGCCGATCGGGAGGATAGCAAACTGATCCGGTGCCAACCATAATGGAAGTTTTCCGGTGGTATTTTCGATCAGAATGCTGATGAATCGCTCCATACTGCCGAAAGGCGCACGGTGGATCATCACCGGGCGATGCGTCTGGTTGTCCGCGCCGATATATTCCAATTGAAAACGCTCAGGCAGATTATAGTCGACCTGGATGGTGCCCAACTGCCAGGTACGACCGATAGCATCCTTGATCATAAAGTCGAGCTTTGGTCCGTAGAAGGCTGCTTCTCCGGGCACTTGTTCAGCTTCGAGCCCGGCTTCTGCGACGGCATCGATGATGGCCTGCTCAGCTTTGGCAAAATTTTCAGGATCGCCTAAATATTTTTCAGGTTTGCTTAAATCGCGTAAAGAGATCTGCGCTTTAAATTCTTTAAAGCCTGCTTTCTCAAGCACGAGTTTTGTGAGTTCGAGCACATTCAGAAACTCTTCCTGCACCTGATCCGGCGTACAAAAAATATGCGCATCATCCTGGGTGAATCCTCGTACGCGAGACAAGCCATGAAGCTCACCGCTTTGTTCGTAACGATAGACGGTACCAAACTCAGCAATCCGTATTGGAAGTTCCTTGTATGAATGTGGTTTATGTCCGTATATCTCACAATGGTGCGGACAGTTCATCGGCTTCAACAAAAACTCCTCACCTTCTCGCGGCGTGTGAATCGGCTGAAAGCTGTCTTCACCATATTTATCATAGTGACCGGAGGTGACATAAAGTTCTTTTTTACCGATGTGCGGACTCATCACTTCCTGGTATCCGCGCTTAGCTTGTTCCTTGCGCAGGAAGTTTTGCAGGCGGTTGCGCACAATTGTGCCTTTTGGCAACCAGAGTGGAAGACCTGCTCCTACTTTTTCAGAGAAGGTAAAGAGCTCAAGTTCGGCGCCGAGTTTTCGGTGGTCGCGCTTCTTGGCCTCTTCCATCATCACCAGGTATTCCTTCAGTTCTTTTTGCTGCGGAAACGTGATACCGTAGACACGCGTGAGCATTTTATTTTTCTCATCACCGCGCCAGTACGCACCCGCGATATTGGTGAGCTTTACGGCTTTTATTTTATCAGTACTGGGGATATGCGGGCCGCGACACAGGTCAACGAAATTTCCCTGCTGATAGAAGGTGATGTCACCGTCTTGCAGATCTTTGAGAAGTTCGAGCTTGTACTCATCGTTCTTCTTTGTGAAGTATTCGATGGCATCGGCTTTGGAAATCTCCTTGCGGATGTATTCATTTTTTTCCCGGGCCAGTTCGATCATCTTCTCTTCGATCGCCGGGAGTTCGTCAGCGGTCAGCGTCCTGTCGCCGAGATCAATATCATAGTAATACCCTAAATCGACGGGAGGTCCGATCCCAAATTTAACACCGGGATACAAGGCTTCAAGTGCTTCTGCCATCAGGTGTGCGGAGCTGTGCCAGAACGTGGATTTACCAAGTTCGTCTTTCCAGGTCAGGAGCTGGAGTGTAGCATCGGATTCAATGGGGCGATTGGCATCCCAGACTTCGTTATTGACTTTTGCGGCCAGCACATTTCTGGCCAGTCCTTCACTGATGGAAGTGGCGATATCCATAGAGGTGGTTCCTTTTTCCACTTCTCTGACTGAACCGTCGGGTAATGTAATTTTAATCATGTGGCAAATGTAAGATTCTGTTTTTAGTATCGCGTAGTATAGGTTGTGAAATAGAAGGATTCCGGAGAAGCATGCTTCCTGAGTCTAAAAATTGATATGAAAAAGGAAAAATGCTTACTGCAGACGAATAACGTCACCCGTGCAACCATTGACAGGAATGGTCGGGTCCGTGAGTTGCGTTGTGTTTTCGATCGCGGCGAGGCCCATCGCTTGTCGAATGCTTTGGCGGCGTTGAAGGACGATGGTGTTGACATGTCCTTTGGTGACCACCGGAATGATGTTCAAATCAAGAGCCGTTTCGCGCTCATCGAAATCGTAATTTTCAAAGGGCAGTCTGGTCAGGCATGGAATAACTTTCGTTGCTCTGAGTGATGCTTTTAATTCGGCCACAGCTGGTGCCTTTGGGACAATTTCCCGAATGGTGTAACGGATTTCCAGGAGCTGGCCGATCGACAGGTGCGTGCTGCTGAGTCCATTCCATTTCATCAGATCACTGACCGAACAATTATTTCTCGCGGCAATCGAAGAGAGATTGTCTCCGGAGCGAACGACATACTCGGAGGAAGTCATGGTGATTTTATAGGTGTTGTCACCAATCGTTACAGTTTTAGTTTCCACATATCCATCGTAATCGATAAATGGAACATCCATCGATCGATTTTCATTAAAGCGTTCGGCAGCTTCATTCGGAAGCACGAGGGCATACCCATAAGAGGATGCGGGAACGTAGTTGCGGATATAGGAGGGGTTGAGCTGTTTTACTTTTTCAACAGACATCCCGGCACGACGCGCTACTTCAGAGATCGACATGCCCTGATAAATTAAAATAGTGGTCATGCAGCCCATGGCGTGTTCGGGGTAGACCACCGGGATGTTGTGTTCTTCGTGAAAATTCATCAGGTAGCTGGCAGCGATAAATCCGGGGACATAACTGCGTGTCTCTCTGGGCAGGTATCGCGCCATCTTCCAGTAATCTGAAGTGCCGGCTCTGCGGACAGCGGATCGTACGCGTCCCGGCCCGGCATTGTAGGCGGCCATGACGAGTTCCCAGTTGCCAAACTGCGCATAGAGTTGTTTCAGGTAGCGGACAGCGGCTTTGGTGGATTTTTCAGGATCCATGCGCTCATCCACATAGGTGTTGATGGTCAGGCCGCATTCTCTCGCGGTGGGTTTCATAAACTGCCACAGGCCTCCTGCGCCGGATCTTGAAAGCGCATTTGGGTTGAGTGCTGACTCAACAATGGTGAGATATTTCAGGTCAGTGGGCAGGCCTTCCTCTGCCAGTGCTTTTTCGAATATTGGAAAATACACGGCGGCCCAGCCGAGCATTTCTGCGGTGTGGTCTGGACGCTGGAGGAGGTATGTATTGAGATATGATCTGACTTTGGAGTCGTAGATCGGGTTGACGATTGATACGGCAGTCGGGATCCTCTCGCGGATGAGGTCTTCGTGTTCATCCAGATTGGAGGCATTGATACCTGCTGTCAATGGGAGTGCCCAGCCGATTAGACACAGGATGCCTAAGGCTGAGAATAAAGGGCGCAAGGGGATTATCTTGTTCATAGGATAAACAACGAAACGCTTTTAGTTCTCTCGCTGGGATTAACTGCAAAGGTGGGTAATAATTTGACGGCTTTTGTACCCTCAATCTGTAGTTAACAAATATGCAATAAAAATAATATGTAAAATATTGAATGTTAATATTTAATGCATGTAAAAAAGACCTTAATGGTATGTTAACAGCAATTTTTTGACTCAGGGAAAACCCTTAGAAGAAATAAAACGGGAAAATTGGGTTCAGATTGTACCTGAATGATGAGGATAAAATGCGGTTTCAACGGATCTAATTCCACCTTTTCAGGCGATTAATTTCCTGTCAGTCGGATATCATTTTGAAAAGGGTAGAAAGCGATTTTCCTGTTGTTGAAAAATGGCTGCGATTTCACTAATACTTTTTTCCGCCGGCATATATCGGAAGCCTTCAATCTTCAAACTTTTCGAAGCGTCGTACGTAGTTTGCGCATACGACTGATTGATGATTTCGGTGCCAATCGTTTTTCTTTGAAAAAAACTGCTTGCCATCAGCATAAGGTGAGCAAGCCATTTAGGTGCTTTTTGAAAATCAGTTTGCACGTCAAGGGCATTTCCAAAAGCGCGATACATTACTTCAAACGATGCATTGAATCCGGAGAGCAACCATCGTTCTCCGATATGCGCTTTTTGCAAAATAGCATAAATAAAAAATACAACATCACGCACATCTACAAATCCGGTGGCGCCGCCGGGATACCATTTAGATCCGGAAGCAATGCGACGCACCATCTGCAGGCTTGAGTGATTCCAGTTGCCCGTACCCAGCATGATAGAAGGCAGAATTACAGAAGCCTGTAGTCCTTCTGCTACACCCCGCCAAACTTCCAGTTCGCCGAGATACTTAGACAGTCCGTAGTGTGTGGTGAATTCATTTTCCGCCCAGGATGCATTTTCATTCAAAGGCATCGCATCTTTGTCTCTTCCCAATGCACTTTTTGATCCGATATATACCAGATGCTTAACATCGTTTTCCAAACACGCATTGACGATCTGAGCAGTGCCGGTGGTGTTGATGTCGAGGAGTCGGTTTTTGTCTTTTGGATGATAGGAAACAAAACCGCCTGCGTGGATGATCCATTCATGACCGGGAATAAGTTCATTCACCCTTTCTTTATCCGGAAGTGTCAGGGGTTGCCAGTTGACCCCATCTCGTATCGAATCAGGAATACTTTCTGCGTTTGTCGAGTACGTTGCAGTGATGTCGGTATATCCTTTTTCGAGAAACCATTTTGTCAGGTAGGAACCCAGCAAGCCCGAGCCACCGATTATGAGAATTTTTTCTGTCATCGACTTGCTTTGTGGATAATGCCGCCGATGGTATCCGACTTCGCTCCGGTGACCGGATGTATTCCGTAAGGTTGGTCACCCATCGTTAGGAAACCGAGATAAGCCATGAGCGCACATTCTTTGTAGTCAATGATTTCTTTCGAAGGAAGTTCGAATTTGATATTGGCTTGTAGACCATGTTTTTGCAACCGATGCATAAGAAAAGAATTATGCGCACCGCCGCCGGTCACTAAAATGGTAGTTTCCTGCTTCGCAAATGGCGCGATATGACCTACAGTTAATTTTGCAATCGCTTCTACCACCGTGGCGAGCAGATCGGCTGTTTCCTGTGTAGCCTGATCCAACATGCGGATCCAGGTTTTTCTCACCATTTCATTTGACAATCCAAGCGGGCTGCCGTCTTTGAATGGAAACTTAGAAATCAGATCAGACACCAGATGTTCGATAATCTTTCCCTTCGAAGCAATATCTCCGTTGGCATCATATTCCTTTCCCAGTTTTGCGGCAAGAAAATTTAATGCCTGATTGCATGGCCCGATGTCCCATGCTTTAGCATGACCATCATCAGAAGAGATATGTACATTGGCTATGCCGCCGAGATTGAGATAGGCATCGTATCCGGGAAACAATGACTTATCAGCAATTGGGGCGAATGGTGCACCTTGACCACCGGCGGCTACATCCGCATTTCTGAATGACGTGATCGCATCGATTCCGGTGATGTGCGCGATATGGCTTCCTGATCCTATTTGTGTGGTAAACCCAAGCGCAGGTTCGTGAAACACAGTATGCCCGTGAGATGCGATGGCGTCGGCAGATATGCCTTCTTTGTCCATCCACTGATTTATCTCCTGACCGATATAGGACCCGAAATCAGCATCGAGTTGCATAAGCTCAAATCCGGTGAGATGATGCGCGCCTGCAAGTCGCGACTTCAGCGTATCCGGAAATGAAGCTTTGGTATGTTGCTCAAGCGACCATTCAGGATGTTGATAGGAACCATGGAAGACACAAACTGCCAGATCAAGGCCATCCAGCGAGCTGCCCGACATGACGCCTATGATCCTGCACGGTATCATTGCGCGGATAAGGTCATGGTATAGGCGGCGACGGCTTTGATTTCTTCCGGAGTCAGGATTCCTTCAAAGGGAGTCATGGTGTTTTTGCCTTTCGTGATCTGCACGATTCTTTCGGCTTCAGTAGTAGTCGCAAGCGTAAGGTCTTTCGATCCGTTGAGCGAGAGTTTGCCATCCATGCCGTGGCATACCACACATTTCTCCACATAGATCGCTTTTCCGTCAAGGGTTGAAACATCTTTCCCGGACGTGTTTCCTCCGCACGCAATGACCAGGATCGCAAAAAGACCGGTGATGATTAGTTTATTCATCATAAATAAAATGGTGTGCGGCAAAGCTAATGAAAACGATGGAGGCATAGGGCATGAGGCTTGGAGCATGGGGCAATCTGTGACATAGCTTGTAGTAAAAAATACATATCTGTCTCAAGGAAAGCATCCGCCTACGGCGGATCACTCGAAGAGCGAGGGGGTTCTCTGTGACACAGAAACGTCAGGATCAAGAGAACAGATCACCCTCGCTAAAGCCAAGGTGATTAACCTTTAGGCTACGTTCTCCGCTCTCCGCTCTCCGCCCTCAGCCCTTCGCTCTCCGCCCTCCGCCCTTCGCCCTCCGCACATCCATTTTTTCATGAACCTAAGCTCCCCTGTTTTGTTTTTTAGCCACTATGCGTATTATACCTATATCACAACAAGCGTCCGGCAATTTCAACAACGGACAGATCATTGAAAATAAGCCTATCGGTTTCCCACAGGATGGTGGATTCGTCAGGCCCTATGGTTCACTTTTTTACTGGGCACGGGCAGAAGGTTTGGTGGACAGCACCATCGGACTGCATCCGCACCAGGGCTTTGAGATTATGTCCTTCGTGCTGGAAGGAAACATCCGGCATTTTGATACCAAAATGAATGGCTGGAAACCCCTCACGGAAGGTGATGTCCAGATCATCCGGGCAGGCAATGGTATTTCTCACGCCGAACATATCGAAAAGGACGGCGTGATCTTCCAGATATGGCTGGATCCAAACCTGTCTCTGACACTTCCGAAAGATGCATCCTATGATGACTACAAAGGTTCAGCCTTTACGCAAACAAAAACTGATGGTACCACCATCACGCATTATGCCGGCGAAAAAGGACTGATGCAAATGGATACCCCGGGTGTTGATATCCGACGGATCAAGCTGACGGACCAACCCTATGAATGGGCCGGAGATAAGTCACTGACACGTTCCCTGTACGTGATTTCTGGTTCGGGCGAGATCAATGGAAAGACCATCGAGCAGGATGATTTTATTATCCTGGACAATGGGGAAGATATTTCCCTCACGCCACATCCTAAAGGCATGGATGTTTTTGCCCTGACTGTGCTCAAGGAAGCCGGGTATCCGACGTATGCGCAGCGGATGAGATCATAGGAGGGTTAACGGTAAAGGGTGAACGGTTAACGGAGATGATAAAACTTAAGGTTTAGCATTTTAATTGGTTTGGTTTTTTGAAAAGAAAAAGCCATCCCGCTATAGAGCGGAAACTGTCGCTCAAAACACCTTTTTTTTGTATCATAATTGAATATAATTTTCCATTATCATATGTTTTGTTACTTTTTTCATCGCCAAAAAAGTAACCAAAAACGCTAGTCGCGCTAAAAACTCCCTTTTACATTCTGCAAGCTTCATTCTTCTTTTCAATCTAGGGATATGTTCTTCGCTCTTTTTTCTTTTTCCTCTTGCGGACCCTATAGCATTGTCAGCTATTGGGCGCGCGGAAAAAGAAAGCATTCGGTTGGTCAAACAGTTTAGCGCGACGGGGTCATCCAGATCGAAATGGAATTGCTTAAAAACTCTCTGATTTCTGCCTCCCGACACATCGCATTCGCATCAAGCTTAATTTATCGTATATAATAAATCAAAATGTGTTTTCCTCCATTTATGCTTTTGATAGCTGCCGTAATACTTTAAATAGTCACTCTTAAATGGTTCGGTCATTTTGCAAA
>JAUHXV010000004.1:0-100000 GCA_030426765.1 Bacteroidia bacterium
CCAGCACGCAGACCTATCGGGTGATCGTGAGTGCAACAGAGGCAGGTTGTGAAGATGTAGTATCAACAGAAGTAACCGTGACGGTAGAAGGAGATATCGCAATTGATGTACAGCCAACAGGCGGATCAATTTGTGAAGGAGGTGATGTAGACCTGAGCGTAACAGCGAGTGGTTCACCGGGCTTACACTACGAGTGGCAGTGGGATAATGCTGGCACATGGACGGTAGTAGGTACAGATCAGAATACCTATAACACTGGTGCATTAACCAGTACACAGAGCTACCGTGTGATCGTATCAGCGGTAGAAAACGGATGTGATGATCTTGTTTCCACACTGGTAACCGTGACGGTAGAGGATGATATCGCAATTGATGTACAGCCAGCAGGCGGATCCATCTGCGAAGGAGGTGATGTAGACCTGAGCGTAACAGCGAGTGGTTCACCAGGCTTACACTACGAGTGGCAGTGGGATAACGCGGGCACATGGACGGTAGTGGGCACAGACCAGAATACTTATAACACTGGTGCACTGACCAGTACACAGAACTACCGCGTGATTGTATCCGCAAGTGAGAGTGGTTGCGAGGATGTGGTATCAACTACAGTGACAGTTACGGTAGAAGATGATATCGCGATTGATGTACAACCAACAGGCGGATCCATCTGCGAAGGCGGTGATGTAGACCTGAGCGTGACAGCGAGTGGTTCACCAGGCTTACACTACGAGTGGCAGTGGGATAACGCTGGCACATGGACGGTAGTAGGTACAGACCAGAATACCTATAATACAGGAGCCCTGACAAGTACACAGAGCTACCGCGTGATTGTATCCGCAAGCGAGAGTGGTTGCGAAGATGTGGTTTCAACAGAAGTGACCGTAACGGTAGAAGATGATATCGCAATTGATGTACAGCCAGCAGGCGGATCCATCTGTGAAGGAGGCAATTTTGACCTGAGCGTGAGTGCGAGTGGTTCCCCGGGCTTACACTACGAGTGGCAGTGGGATAATGCTGGCACGTGGACGGTAGTGGGTACAGATCAGAATACCTACAATACGGGAGCGCTGACGAGTACACAGAGCTATCGGGTGATCGTGAGTGCAACAGAATCAGGATGTGAGGATGTTGTATCGACAGAGGTAACGGTGGTTGTAGAAGGAGATATTTCAATTGATACGCAGCCTACGGGTGGTTCCATCTGTGAAGGCGGCGATATGGATCTGAGTGTGAGTGCGAGTGGTTCCCCGGCACTGCATTATGAGTGGCAGTGGGATAACGCTGGCACATGGACGGTAGTAGGCACAGATCAGAATACCTATAACACTGGTGCATTGACAAGTACGCAGAGCTATCGTGTACTGGTCACAGCAGACGAAAGCGGATGTGTGGATCTGGTATCGACGACCGTAACGGTAACGGTAGAAGATGATATTGCGATTGATGTACAGCCAACAGGCGGATCCATCTGTGAAGGTGGAGATCTTGACCTGAGTGTAACAGCGAGTGGTTCGCCGGGCTTACACTACGAGTGGCAGTGGGACAACGCAGGCACGTGGACGGTAGTAGGATCAGATCAGAATACCTATAACACAGGAGCGCTGACCAGCACGCAGACCTATCGGGTGATCGTGAGTGCAACAGAGGCAGGTTGTGAAGATGTAGTATCAACAGAAGTAACCGTGACGGTAGAAGGAGATATCGCAATTGATGTACAGCCAACAGGCGGATCCATTTGTGAAGGAGGTGATGTAGGCCTGAGCGTAACAGCGAGTGGTTCACCGGGCTTACACTACGAGTGGCAGTGGGATAATGCTGGCACATGGACGGTAGTAGGAACAGATCAGAATACCTATAACACAGGAGCGCTGACCAGCACGCAGACCTATCGCGTGATCGTGAGTGCAACAGAGGCAGGTTGTGAAGATGTGGTATCAACAGAAGTAACCGTGACGGTAGAAGATGATATCGCGATTGATGTACAACCGACAGGCGGATCCATCTGTGAAGGCGGCGATATGGAACTCAGTGTGACAGCGAGTGGTTCACCGGGCTTACACTACGAGTGGCAGTGGGATAACGCGGGCACATGGACGGTAGTAGGAACAGACCAGAATACGTATAATACAGGAGCCCTGACAAGTACACAGAGCTACCGCGTAATTGTCAGTGCTTCAGAAGCCGGCTGTGAGGATGTGGTTTCTACTTTAGTAACCGTGACGGTAGAAGGAGATATCGCAATTGATGTACAGCCAACAGGCGGATCCATTTGTGAAGGAGGTGATCTGGACCTGAGCGTGACAGCGAGTGGTTCACCAGGCTTACACTACGAGTGGCAGTGGGATAACGCTGGCACGTGGACGGTAGTAGGTGCAGATCAGAATACCTATAACACAGGAGCGCTGACCAGCACACAGAGCTACCGCGTGATCATTAGTGCTGCTGAAGCTGGCTGTGACGGCCTCGTATCATCGACTGTGACAGTAACGGTAGAAGATGATATTGCTATCGATATTCAACCTACCGGAGGTCAAATTTGTGAAGGTGGTACATGGGACTTGAGTGTGGTAGCCAGTGGTTCGCCCGGTCTGATTTACGAGTGGCAGGATAGTACTGCTGCCGGATCCTGGGCGGTTGTATCGGAATCAGGTGGAGATTCTGCAGGATTTACTACTGATCCACTTGCTGAGACCACATATTACAGAGTATTTGTAACTGCTAACGAAAGTGGGTGTGTGGGTGTGTATAGTAATATGGTGACAGTAGACGTGTTTGATGATATTGCGATTTCAGGCCAGCCTGTCGGTGGTGAGATATGTACCGGTGGAGTATTTGATTTGAGTGTGGTAGCGAGTGGCTCTCCAGACCTGAGCTACCAGTGGCAGGATAGCACAGCTGCTGGAACATGGCAGAATGTAAGTGAAGCCGGAGGAACCACAACCAGCTTCACCACAGATACATTGTTGGAAACAACCTGGTACAGAGTATTCCTCTTTGCAAGTGAAAATGGTTGCGATGACATCTTTAGTGATGAAGTAGAGGTGAATGTAACAGCCGATCCACAGTTAGTTACTTCCGGTGATGCTGAAGTATGTGTGGGTGGATTAGTCCATATGAGTGTCACCGTAACCGGTGGAGTGGGTACTTCAAGCTACCAGTGGCAAAGACTAAACGGAACATGGGTGGATGTTGCAGGTGCAACAGACTCAATCAACTCTGTGGTCTTCTCACAACTCGGTACGTTTGAATACCGCGTCATTGTCACGCAGGGTGAAGGATGTGAATCTATAAGTGAAACCATTACTATAAATGTTGTCACAGATCCTGATGCTGTGATCACACCTTCAGCAAGTGAAGTGTGTGATGGTGGGGTTGTGACCATTGTTGCTACAATCAATGGTGGTTCCGGTGTAACGACTTATTACTGGCAACAATTCCTTGCCGGTAGCTGGGTGCCTGTTGGAACCAATAACGATACCTTTGTTACACCATCACTTGCTACAGGCAGCTATAATTACCGACTCCAGTATACCCAGAATCCGGGTTGCGACGGTGGTAGTAATACGGTCAATATACAGGTGAATGACGATCCAACTGTCATCATCTCAGGAGATGAGCTCGCATGCGAGGGAGAAAGTATCACCATATCCTCAACAATCAATGACGGTGTTGCTCCATACAGCTATAGCTGGCAGGAACTTCAGGGCGGTGATTGGGTTGAAGTAGATACTACGATTTCAACATTTAATACGGGTGTATTAACAGAAGGAACGTATACCTACAGACTCCAGATTGACAATGACCTAGCTTGTGACGCAATCAGCGATCCTATTAGTATTGAAGTAGCTTCTCCACCTGTAGTAACGGTTTCAGCAGCAGCAAACCCAATCTGTCATGGAGGAGTTGCCTCACTGAGCGGGACAGTTACCGAAGGAAACGGTTCATCTACCTACGCATGGCAATACAACCACCCAACGAATGGATGGTCTCCTGTGGGAAGTAACTCACCTAACTATAGTGTTGCACTCCCAACAGGTACGTATGAATACAGATTGATTGTAACTCAAACTTCAGGTTGTGTAACGATCAGCGATCCGTATATTATGAATGTTAATCCGGATCCAACCGTAACGATCTCTGCGGATAATCCTTCTATTTGTGTGGGAGGAAATGCATTACTGACCTCTGTCGTCACGGGTGGAACGACACATCTGTCCTACCAGTGGTATTCAGGTCCTACAAGTGTAGGTACATGGACAGCAATTTCGGGAGCTACAGCGGATAGCTTGTTGTTAACAGCTTCTGCTCCAGGCACAACCTGGTACAGAGTAAGTGTAGTGGATTCAGCCTCAGGTTGCTCCGATCCTTCTTCAGGTGCGGTTTCTATTACCGTCGAAGAGGATCCGGTAGTTACCCTTGCACAATATGATACTGTAAACTGCCTCGGTGACGCATTGCTGTTGTCCGTATCTGTCACAGGCGGTACGGGAGACAACCATTATCAATGGCAGTCTTTCGATGGTGCAGACTGGGTTAATGAAGGCGCGGATACAGCAGACTATGATCCAGGTGTATTGCCTGCCGGAACACATGAATACCGTGTGATCGTCACACAGAATTCAGGCTGCGAAACATTAAGCAGTAGCTTTGAGTTTGCAGTGTTGGATTACCCGGATGGATCATTAGCATCCACACCGGCGTCCTGTGGCAACAATGCCGGAACGATCACAGTTTCTTTTGCAGATTATCCATTAGCGGATGGAATTATGATAAGTCTGGATGGAGGTAACTCCTATTATCCTTCTGTGCCGGATACCATTGGTTCTACAACATTTACAGATCAGAGTCCTGGCACGTATGCTGTTTGGGCGAAGTGGGATTCTGATGACTGCGCCATCTTTATCGATAGTATTGAGGTGACCGAACTCGCTTGCGGTACTATTTGTGGAAAAGTCACGGATGATACCGGACAACCGCTATCTAACGTAGAGATTATCCTCTACCAGGACACTAACAATGATGATGAGTACGATGCCGGAGATACCTATTATGCAACTGCGTATACAGATGGCGATACAGGTATATACTGCTTCGAGGATGTGCCTGCTGGTGAGTATGTAGTCTTTGAAGTACAGCCAGCCAACTATTACAGTGTGTCAGATTACGATCATACAACCGATCCTCCGGATACGGATGGTTATGCCGGAGCGAATGATCCGGATGATATGATACCGGCTACAGTTGATCCGGGTGAACTTGATCTGGACAACGACTTTATTGAAGATCCTTATCTGGGATCCATCAGCGGTACTGTGTTTGATGATGATTCTACTGGTTTGGTAAGTATTGAAGTGAGATTATTTGCTGATACAGAAGGCGATGGAATACCTGATGGTGCTGTGCTGAGTACAGTCTTCACGGATTCTAATGGAGAATTCTTGTTCGCTGGTTTGGAGCCTGGATTCTATGTTCTGATTGAAATTAATCCGCCTCTGTATTCTGATGAATCAGATTACGACCGCACTACCTCCGGACCGGATTTCGACGGTGATGACAGTGCCGATGGACCTGATGGTGATATCCCAGTGTATGTGGCTCCGGGCGAGGCGGATGACGATAATAACTTCGAAGATGGACGCCCGGGTACGATTTGTGGAAATGTAAGTAACGAATACAATCAACCTCTGTCGAATGTAGAAATTCTGTTGTATCTCGACGTGAATAATAATGATTCACTTGATATGGATGATATTCATATTCAAACGGTATACACAGATGGTGATAGTGGGGATTATTGTTTCGAAGATGTAACCCCTGGGGAGTATGTGATTTTCGAGATTCAACCTATGAATCATACGTCAATTTCTGATTATGATCATTCGACAGGTGGCTTTGATGAAGATGGACACCCAAGTGCAGACGATCCGGACAATGAAATACCAGTCACACTGTTCCCAATTGAGATTGATGCCAACAACAATTTCATCGAAGATGGTATTGTTGGAAATATCAGTGGTCATGTGACCAACGATATAGGGGCTCCAATCAGTGGTGTAGTGCTGTCGATCCATCTCGATACAAATGGAGATGGTGTCGCGGACGGACCGGCCCTTGTATCCACTACAACAAACGTTTCCGGAGAATACATCTTCACTGGTGTCGAACCTGGATTCTATGTGATCATCGAGACCACGCCAATGTTCTATAGCAATATCAGTGATTATGATCATTCGATCAATTCTGAAGACATGGATGGGGATGATAGTGCAGACGGACCTGACCTGGATATTCCTGTGCTGTTATTACCTGCAGAGGAAGATGAAGACAATGACTTTGTCAATGGTCGTCCGGGTACGATTTGCGGATATGTCAGAGATGACACAGGTCTGCCGCTTGCAGGCGTTGAACTGAACCTGTACCTGGATGTCAATAACAACGACTCTCTTGATGTAGCAGATATTGAAGTTGCAACGACCTTTACGGATGGTGATTCAGGTGCGTATTGCTTTGAAGACATTCCACCGGATGAGTACATTGTTTTCGAAGTGCAGCCTGCTAATTATAGCAGTGTGTCAGATTACGATGAGAGTATTGATGGTTCTGATATGGATGGTGCAGCCAGCGCAGATGATCCGGACAATGAAATACCCGTGACCCTGATGCCTGCCGAATCGGATATGGATAACAATTTTGTTGAGGATCCATTCCTGGGTACCATCAGTGGAACCGTCACAGATGACAGCAACGCGCCGATAGTGAGTGTGGAAATACAACTTTTTGAAGATACAAATGCAGACGGCAATGCAGATGGTGTAGCCATTAGCACAACGTTTACCAACAGTTCGGGTGATTATATATTTACCGGAATAGAACCCGGGTATTATGTGGTCATTGAAATAACACCTTTATACTACAGCAGTATGAGTGATTACGATCATTCTACAGCGCCTCCCGATACCGATGGTGACGATAGTGCAGACGGACCGGATGATGATATCCCTGTCATGGTGCTTCCGGGTGAAGATGACGCAGATAATGACTTCCAGGATGGACGTCCGGGAATGATTTGTGGTAGCGTCTATGACGACACAGGCTTACCAATTGCAAGTGTTGAGCTGCATCTGTATCACGATCTGAACAACAATGATTCGCTTGATGTGGCGGATACACTGATCGCCATCACTTTCACTGATGGTGATACAGGAAATTACTGCTTCGAGGATGTTACACCGGGTGAGTACATCGTTTTTGAAGTACAACCTTTGAATTACTTCAGTGTAAGTGACTATGACCTTTCTGTCGATGCCAATGACACAGACGGAGATGATAATGCAGATGGACCGGATGATGAGATTCCGGTCACCCTGTCACCAAATGAAGTAGATGATGACAATGACTTTATCGAAGATCCATTCCTTGGAACGATTGCAGGTCAGGTCACAGACGATGCGGGATCACCAATGCCTGGGGTCACCATAGAATTGTATGAAGACACCAATGCAGATGGAAACGCGGATGGTGCTGCTATTGCGACTGTCGTGACAAACGGAGTTGGTGCCTATGTGTTCACAGGGGTTGAACCAGGATTCTACGTGGTACAGGAAGTTTCCCCACTGTATTACAGTGACATCAGTGACTATGACCATACGACAGATGCTCCGGATACAGACGGCGATGACAGTGCGGATGGACCGGACAATGACATCCCTGTGATGTTGACTCCAGGTGAGGATGACGAGGACAACAATTTTGAAAATGGACGTCCGGGCTCAATTTGTGGTAACGTCTCAGACGATACGGGTCTGTATATATCCAACGTAGAGATTCGCCTCTATCTTGATGTCAACAATGATGGCATGTATGACGGAGGTGATATTCTTGTGGCCACTACATACAGCGATGGTGACAGTGGTGACTATTACTTTGAGGATATTACACCGGCAAACTATGTCGTCGTAGAGATTCAGCCGGCCAATTATACCAGCGTCAGTGATTACGACCATACAACAGATCCACCGGATACAGATGGAGATGATAGTGCAGACGGTCCTGATGACGAGATTCCGGTGACTTTGACACCGGCAGAAATTGACTGTCAGAATGATTTCATCGAAGATCCTGTACCGGGAGATATATCCGGTTTCGTGGAAGATGAAATGAACGCGCCAATGGAAGGTGTGACCATATCCCTCTATTTGGATACAGAACCTGATGGAAACGAAAATGGTGCGCCTATAGCTACCACCACAACAAATGCAAGTGGGTATTATATATTCACAGGGGTAGAGCCGGGCTACTATGTCGTGGTTGAATCAACACCTGCTGGATATAGCAGTATCAGTGATTATGATCATACAACTGCTCCTCCGGATACAGATGGTGATGACAGCGCCCAGGGCGCTGACGATGATATTCCGGTGATGATGATGCCGGGAGAGGTAGATGCGGATAACAACTTTATGAATGGAAATCCAGGATTGATTTGTGGATCAGTGAAGGAGGATACAGGTGTTCCAATCGAAGGTGTGGAACTGCAACTCTATCAGGATGTCAATAACAATGACTCGCTCGATGTAGCAGATGTATTGGTGACTTCAACATTTACTGATGCAAGCGGAGCGTACTGTTTTGAAAACACAAGTCCTGATGAATATGTGATCGTACAGGTTCAGCCTGCCAATTACGATAATGTAGCGGATCATGATGTATCCACAGGGCCATTAGATGATGATGGATACCCAAGCGCAGATGATCCGGACAATGAAATACCTGTTACACTCGAGCCTACTGAGCTTGATACCGATAATGACTTTGTGGAAGATCCACATACAGGATCAGTTTCCGGGTATGTCATGAATGATATCCTGGATCCAATGCCTGGTGTTGTGGTCTCCTTGTTTGCCGATACAAATGGTGATGGTGACCCAGATGGCGCCGCACTCGCTTCAACATCGACAAATGGATCAGGCTACTACGAGTTTGTGGGTCTCGAACCAGGTGACTATGTAGTCGTGGAAACTTCGCCATTCTATTATAGCGACATTAGTGATTACGATCATACTACAGATCCACCGGATACAGATGGTGATGATTCAGGAGATGGTGCTGATAATGATGTGCCTGTCATTCTGTTGCCAGGTGAAGCCGATGAAGACAACAACTTTATCAACGGAAGACCTGGTTTAATCTGTGGAAGTGTCAATGATGATCTGGGGCAACCGATCTCATCAGTGGAGATCAGTTTGTATCATGATCTGAATAATAACGATTCACTGGATGTGGCTGATACGCTTATCATGACTGTACTGACAGATGGAGACACAGGTGGTTTCTGCTTTGAAGATGTCACACCAGGTGAGTATATCTTAGTGGAAACGCAACCCCTCAACTATTACAGCATCAGTGATTATGACCATACTACTGATCCTCCGGATACAGATGGAGATGATGAATCTGATGGTCCTGATGATGAAATTCCGGTCACGCTTGTTCCGGCTGAATTAGACACGAACAATAACTTTATCGATGCTCCATTCCCGGGCTCTATCGAGGGATATGTCTTTAATGATGTCGGCACTCCGATAGATACAGTTAAGATTTATCTGTATGCCGATAGCGATAATGACGGCGAAGAAGATGGTGCGCCTATCGATTCTGCGTACACAAACATCTTTGGATTCTATGCATTCAGTGGAATACTTCCAGGCAATTATGTGCTTGTTGAAGAGAATCCACTGTATCATAGTGACATATTTGATTACGATACATCAACCTTCTCGCTCGACTTGGATGGGGATGACAGTGGCGATGGACCGGACAATAATATTCCGGTGACCATACTCCCTGCGGAAGTGGACGCGGACAACAACTTCACGGATGGTCGTCCGGGCACGATCTGTGGGTATGTCGGAACCGATATGGGAGATCCAATGGGCGGAATGATCGTCCAACTCTATGAAGATGAGAATGGCAACGGTGTCATGGATCCTGAGGATGATATGATCAAGAGTGAAGTAACGGATGCAGGTACCGGATCGTATTGTTTTGAAGATATCGTGCCGGGTATTTATATCCTGAATCAGGTCCAGCTACCTGAATACGGGGATTTGTCAGATATCGATGAGACACCAGATCCGGATGGAGATGATTCGTCTGACGGACCAGACAATAATATTCCGGTGGTCCTCGATCCGAATGAAGATGATGAGGATAACAATTTTATGGATATCGTATGTCCGGTAGAACCTGAAATCAACGGCTTTGCGATTGATACGATTTGCAGCGGTGAGTCTCTCATATTCGAAGCGATAGATCAGAATATCGGACCTTTGGCTTATAGCTGGTCATTTGGTTCAGGAGCGACACCGGATAGCGCGATGGGTATCGGGCCACATGAGGTCACATTTATCGCAGACTCTATCAATAGCAGTTCAGGAGCTGTCGTTTATCTGACCATTTCAAAAGAAGGATGTATTCCAGCTTTCGACTCAGTGGCCAGTGTGATTGTCAATCCGGTGCCGGATGCGACTATCGATGCTTTGACTACCAATCTGTGTTATTATGCTCCGAGAACATATGTTCCGATGGAGGATGAAGTACCAGGATATACCTACTTATGGGATTTCGGTGCAGGTGCGGAAGAACAATTTAAGACAGGATACGGACCACATGTAACCGAATGGCATACACCAGGGCCTAAGACAATTCAATTGATTGTGCACTCCAATGCGCCAGGGTCATCTTGTAGTGATACCTCGACGATATCCTTTAACGTGATTCCTTGCCTAGGCAATATTACAGGTACTGTACGCGATGTGGATGGTAATGGTATTCCAAGTGTAAACGTTCGATTATATCGTGACCTCGATCTCGATGGTGTATCTGACGGAGGTGCAGCAGTCAGAAGTGTATTTACCACTTCGGAAGGTGTGTACTCAATGGCCACGCTGACACCAGGACAATATGTCATCGTGCAGACTCAGCCAAGTGGCTATCTGTCGGTCGAGGAGCTGGACGAAACCAATGACAATGATACCATTGTGGTGGATATTGTCAATGACAACGTCATTCCGGTTACGGTCGAACCACAGGAGGTAGATGCGAATAACGTATTTATTGAAATTCCTTCTCCGGGTCTGATTTCCGGATCTGTGTTTGAAGATTTCGATGGTGACCAGATGCCGGACGCAGCTGAGGGATTGGTCGGTGTGACGGTCAGTCTGTGGCTGGATGAAGATGCAGATGGAGAAGCGGATGATGGAGGATTCGTATCTGATACGATTACGTCAGAGATAGGATATTATGTCTTCCCGAGTGTGGTACCGGGCAATTATGTCATCATTGAATCACAACCGGCCGGATATGAATCTGTGAAGGATTTTGATGCTACTAACGACGGAGATGATGTGCCGAATACGAATATGCTGAACGATACAATTCCGGTCACCGTCGACAATGGGGAAGAAGACAATCACAACTATTTCATTGAGACGACATTGTGCTCGAGGATAGTAACCAATGACAATGACGATGGACCTGGATCACTGAGGTATAACATCGACTGTGCAGCACCGGGAGATACGATCACTTTCCATTCCGCAATGCAGGGACAGACGATCCACCTCAATTCAGGACGGATTGTCATTGATAAAGATTTGTTTATCCATTCGGATCTGGTGGCACCGAGTGTTATGGTGTACTCAGACGTATCCGGCGCCTTCCTGATTGAAGAAGGTCATACGGTTGAATTGAAGAATATTGAGATTACCAGTGGATTGAGTGGCGAGTCCGGGGCAGCTATTGAAAATGCGGGCAGCCTGACACTATGGGATATGACGATATATACCAACCCATTACTGCCGGCAGGAGAATACCTGATCTATAACGCATCCACAGGTGAGATCACAGTGAAAGGCAACTGTCACATTTGGGAATAACAGAGATTACAGAGCCCGATTGATGAGTATGAACATGTCGAATCAGTCGGGTTCTTTTATTGAATAATATTTATACCCTGTCAAACGCAGGAAACAGGGGTAGTTCGGCTTAGTTTTTGGACTACAATGAAAAGTATTTGTCAAAATCCCTTGAACAGCATGAAAAAGCTAGATTGGCAATCATATAAGACTTATTTTTGGGATGTTTTGGCATTGCGCACACCCTGACATGAATGAGGAGGAATGAGAATAAATGCTGAACACGCACCATATTGCACTGAAAATCAGTCTGTTATAGCTCAAATGAACAGAGCCTGGTTATGTATTTTGTCTGTAGGTCTTTTGCTGCCTCTCAGGTGGCTTCCTAATGCCATGTCCAAACCCGCCGGCTTTATGCTGCCGGTCGTTGCTACCGCCGTTATGGTGACCTGTGGTGAGCTTGTGCTCAACAACCCCACAGTTTCTCCTGCCGGACCCTATTGTCCCGGTGATATGATAGATATCACCTTCACCGGTTCAAACCTTCCGGATGGTGAGGATTTGGAAGTTTTTATTGGTGACAACTCAGGCTACAACCCATTTTCCGGAGGGGGCACATCTATAGGCACCATTCCAATCGGATATAATTGCTCTACCTGCCCTTCACTTTTAGGTTTGACAGTCAATGTTTGCCTGAATGATGATGAGAATGAGTTTATGCTGATTCACTCAGGTTGCGGATTTGATGTTTCAGATCTCTTTGTGGATTTATTGCCGGTAGGTCTGTCAGCTAATGATTTAGGTTCCGTCAATGGATGTCCCTTTATGCAGCCTTCAGCATCTGTGATGTCCGCCTTGCAATCAAATACGGATTGTTCTAATCTGAATGTCATTGCTGCAGGTGATGGTGATGCCATTCCTGCTGCTGCTTTAGTCATAGTCTTCATGACAGACACAGGTCCCTTCATTGATTACGACATCTCTTATTTATGTGGAACTGGTTTGCCGATTTATGTGATTCAGAATAGCTGTGATTTGGGGATAGCAGGAGCTTTTTCTAATAGTAGTTGTCCTCGCACGTACTCCATTGATATTGCAGGATCGTGTTATGATGCGATCACCTATCAATGCCCGATTCAGGATCCACCGGGAGGCGGACATTCGTTTATCGATGAGAATGGTGCCTGGTATACTAGCAGCAATTGCGACGATCCTCCGTTTAGCTCACTGAACTATCCCGATATCTCGAATGATCTGGCCTCTTTGTCCTATACCATTCCTTCAAATATTTGCGGAGCGAATAATGGCCTGATTGATTTCTATTTGTCAGGTATGGTGGATATCCCGGGTCCTTGTGAAGATCTGATTTATACCCCTCCTTCAGGCGCATCCATCAGTGTGGCTTGTCCGGCTACGATTGATCCGGCAGGTCCATTTTGTGTGAATAATGATCCGGTGACCTTAACCGTTGATGAACCGGGTGGTACCTGGTCAGGAACGGGTATTATTGATGCAAATAATGGAATTTTTGATCCGGGTGTGGCAGGTACAGGGACTCACGTCATTTCTTATGATGCCGGATGTCCCGGAGGCCCGTCGACAATTAATATTACCGTAAACGATGCCCCTGTCATTAATCCGTTTTTCATTACATCGGCCACAACTTGTGCAGGAGACTCATCGGGTCAGATTGTAAATTCCTCCTGGGTGACCGGAGGCACCATGCCCTATACGTATGATTGGGATGCACAGTCTACCCCGGGAAATGACGTGTATACAGATGATGGTAATATGTTTTTACCTCATAGTTTAAGTAATGTCCCGGCCGGGTGGTATGATTTTATTGTCATAGATGCGGCAGGATGTGTGGATACAGTTTCTGTAGAAGTCACAGAAGGCGATCCGGTCACTGCAGTTCTTGAAATAGATTCTATAGAATGCTATGGTGAATCCACCGGTGCAATTGATATCGTATCCTCTGATGGCCCTCCTGTTCCACCAGTCTACAACTGGGATGACCTGTCCACACCAGGTGATGATGATTTTGGTGGTGATCCCGCAGTTGATGATGACATGGAGGACATTTCAGGCCTTCCGGCAGGTACCTACGCAATCACTATCACTTACGAAGACCCGGGATTTTTCGAGTGTGTCTTCATCGATACCATTGTCATTGTTGAACCCCCTGAGTTAATTGTAACCGCACCAGACTCCTTGATTGATTGTTTTGGAGGTACTGTGGATATCACCGCAGTCGCCACAGGCGGTACAGGTACATATACGTATAACTGGTCAAATATTGGCGGGTCTAACAATCCGGCCACGAATGCGAATATTGGAGTGGGGAGTTATATCGTGACGGTTACGGATGAAAATGGTTGTACCGCATCAGATGTATCGACCATTACCCAACCTCCGCTCCTGACAGCCTCTGCCACGGGAGAGACTATTGATTGTGATGACAATACAGGGGATATCACACTGGTCATTATGGGTGGAACAGGTCCGTTCCTGTTTGACTGGGATAATGACGGTACAGGTGACAATGACGATCCGCAAAATTTATCCGGTTTAAACTCCGGAACATATTCAGTCACGGTTACAGACGCAAACGGTTGTACAGCGGTAGCATCAGCCATGATTGATCTCAATCCCACAACCTTTATGATGCCTCCGGACGATGGATCTACTGTTCCATGCATTTTGGATGCGCAAACAGTGCCCACACCTCCTGTAGTGCTTAACTCCTGTAATGATCCACTGACTATCACTGGCCCTGCTGTAAGTGTAGATCCGGTGTGTTCCGGAACCAAGACCTATACGTACACGTACACGGACCCCTTCACAGGCATTATGGCTACATGGGTGTATACATACACAGTATCTCCGCCCACCTTTACCCTGCCTGCTAACGGTAGTTCTACGGTAGCTTGTATTCTTGATGCCCAAACTGTCCCTACACCTCCACCTACCAATGACGATTGCGGTCAACCGCTGACCATTACTGGTCCGGCTGTAAGTGGAGATCCGATGTGCTCCGGTACAAAAACATATACCTGGGATTATACAGACTGCTCAGGAACTTCAGCGCAATGGGTATATACCTACACAATTTCTCCGCCTACTTTCAGTATGCCTGCCGCTGGGGGTTCCACGGTCGCCTGTGTAATTGATGCACAGACTGTGCCGACGCCCCCAGTAGTAAATAATTCCTGCGGTGATGCATTGACGATGACAGGTCCTGTTATTGGGCCTGATCCCACATGTTCCGGAGATAAAACCTATACCTGGACGTATACGGATTGTACAGGGACTTCAGCTGACTGGGTGTACACCTATACGGTTGACCCGTCTACGTTTAGTTTGCCTGCAGATGGAGGTTCTACTGTCGCCTGTATCATTGATGCTCAGGTTCAGCCTACGCCACCTCCGGTAAACAATTCCTGTGGTGACCCATTAACAATCACCGGACCGGTCATTGGTCCTGATCCGGTGTGTTCCGGAACAAAGACTTATACCTGGGATTATGAAAACTGTGATGGCACCTCAAGTCCATGGGTATACACATACACCATTTCTCCTCCGACATTCTCACTCCCGCCAAATGGTGCTTCTACTGTCGCCTGTATCAGTGACGCGCAGACGGTTCCCTCACCACCAACAGTCAATAACTCGTGCGGAGACCCGATTACCCCAACAGGACCTGTCATTGGCGCTGATCCTGTCTGCTCCGGTGATAAAACATATACCTGGACATATACCGATTGTACTGGTACATCCGCAGATTGGGTGTATACCTATACCGTAAGTCCACCGACATTTTCATTGCCGCCCAATGATGGCTCCACTGTCCCTTGTATCGGTGACGCCCAAACCGTACCGACACCACCGACTGTAAATAATTCCTGTGGCGATCCCATTACGCCGACCGGGCCAGTTATCGGACCCGATCCTGTATGTGATGGAGATAAAACCTATACCTGGACATACACCGATTGTACAGGTACGTCAGCGGATTGGGTGTATACATATACGGTTCAACCAACGACCTTTACCTTACCGGCCGATGGTAGTTCGACCGTGGCCTGTATCAGTGATGCACAGACCGTACCGACACCTCCAACAGTCATTAATTCATGTGGTGATCCAGTAGTTCCAACAGGGCCAGTCGTTGGACCCGATCCGGTTTGTTCCGGAGATAAAATATATACCTGGACCTATACGGATTGTGATGGAAATGATTTTCCATGGGTGTATACCTATACAGTCGATCCTCCTACGTTTACCATGCCTGCAGCTGGTGGTTCAACAGTAGCATGTGTGGCAGATGCCCAAACCGTACCGACACCGCCTACGGTCAACAATTCATGCGGAGATCCATTATCTGTTAGTGGTCCTGTTGTCGGCCCTGACCCGGTCTGTACAGGCGATAAAACCTATACCTGGACCTACACAGATTGTACGGGCACCTCAGCAGATTGGGTATATACCTACACAGTGGATCCGCCTACATTTACTCTGCCGGGAGGGGGTAGTTCGACTGTGCCCTGCGTCAGTGATGCACAGACAGTTCCGACGCCACCCGTTGTGAATAACTCCTGTGGTGATGCATTGACCATTACAGGTCCTGTTGTGGGTCCTGATCCGGTGTGTTCAGGTACAAAAACATATACCTGGGATTATACAGATTGTACCGGAACATCAGGCCAATGGGTGTACACCTATACAATCGATCCTTCAACGTTTACTTTGCCTGCAGACGGATCTTCAACAGTCGCGTGTATCAGTGATGCCCAGACCGTGCCTACGCCACCGGTGGTCACCAACTCCTGTGGGGATCCCTTGACCGTAACAGGTCCTGTAGTCGGTCCTGATCCGGTATGTTCCGGAACCAAAACATATACCTGGGATTATGAGAATTGTGATGGTTCTACTTTACCTTGGGTGTATACGTACACGATTAATCCACCTACCTTCTCAGTTCCTGCTGACGGATCTTCAACCGTAGCGTGTATCAGTGACGCGCAAACCGTTCCAACACCACCTGTAGTCACCAATTCCTGCGGGGATCCGATTACACCAACAGGTCCTGTAGTGGGTCCTGATCCGGTGTGTTCCGGAGATAAGACATATACCTGGACGTATACAGATTGTACAGGGACATCGGCGGATTGGGTGTATACCTATACCGTAGACCCACCTACATTTTCACTGCCTGCTAATGATGGATCAACGGTACCATGTATTGGGGACGCGCAAACCGTACCGACTCCTCCAACCGTTAATAATTCATGTGGTGACCCAATTACACCGACTGGTCCTGTAGTAGGTCCTGATCCGGTGTGTTCCGGTGATAAAACCTATACCTGGACCTATACAGATTGTACGGGTACTGCTGCAGACTGGGTATACACGTATACTGTGCAACCTACTACATTTACTTTGCCACCTGATGATGGCTCGAATGTAGCCTGCATCAGTGATGCACAAACGGTGCCTTCTCCTCCGGCCGTGATTAACTCGTGTGGTGACCCAGTTACTCCAACAGGTCCTGTGATAGGCCCTGATCCGGTGTGTTCCGGAGACAAGACATATACGTTTACGTATACAGATTGTGATGGGAATGATTTCCCATGGGTGTATACCTACACAGTAGATCCTCCAACATTTACCTTGCCTGCTGACGGTTCTTCCACAGTGGCTTGTGTCAGTGATGCACAGACTGTGCCGACACCACCTGCAGTGAATAATTCCTGCGGGGATCCATTGACGATTAGCGGACCTGTTGTAGGCCCTGACCCGGTTTGTACCGGTGATAAGACTTATACCTGGACCTATACAGATTGTACAGGAACATCCGCAGACTGGGTGTACACCTATACGGTGGATCCGCCGACGTTTACGCTACCCGCAGCAGGTGGTTCTACAGTGCCGTGTGTGAGTGATGCACAGACAGTTCCGACACCACCCGCAGTGAATAATAGCTGTGGCGATGCTTTAACCATTACAGGTCCTGTAGTGGGTCCTGATCCGGTTTGCTCCGGAACCAAAACCTATACCTGGGATTATACAGATTGTACGGGTACATCCGGACAATGGGTGTATACCTATACGATCGATCCTTCTACATTTACACTGCCAGCGGATGGAAGCTCAACCGTTGCTTGTATCAGTGATGCGCAAACTGTACCCACGCCACCTGTGGTGACCAATTCCTGTGGTGATCCGTTGACCGTGACCGGCCCTGTTGTTGGTCCTGATCCGGTATGTTCAGGAACAAAGACCTATACCTGGGATTATGAAAATTGTGATGGTTCGACTCTCCCATGGGTGTATACCTATACGATCGATCCCCCGACATTTACGTTACCTGCAGATGGATCTTCTACAGTGGCTTGTATCAGTGATGCGCAGACTGTGCCCACTCCGCCAGTAGTCAATAACTCTTGTGGGGATCCAATTACACCGACCGGTCCTGTAGTGGGTCCTGATCCGGTGTGTTCCGGCGATAAGACCTATACCTGGACGTATACAGATTGTACAGGTACTTCGGCGGATTGGGTGTATACCTACACGGTAGATCCTCCGACCTTTACACTCCCGGCTGATGATGGTTCGAATGTGGTATGTGTCAGTGACGCTCAAACCGTACCGACACCCCCGACTGTCAATAACTCCTGTGGCGATGCCATTACACCTACGGGACCAGTAGTTGGTCCAGATCCGGTGTGTTCCGGCGATAAGACCTATACCTGGACGTATACGGATTGTACAGGAACATCAGCCGACTGGGTATATACGTACACAGTTGACCCATCTACGTTTACATTACCTGCTGATGACGGATCAACAGTTGCGTGTATTAGTGATGCGCAGGTTGTGCCAACACCTCCGGCCGTGATTAACTCATGTGGTGACCCTGTTACACCCACCGGCCCTGTTGTAGGTCCTGATCCGGTTTGTTCCGGAGATAAAATATATACCTGGACCTATACGGATTGTGATGGAAATGATTTCCCATGGGTGTATACCTACACGGTAGATCCACCAACCTTTACCCTTCCGGCAGCAGGAGGTTCAACTGTAGCGTGCGTAAGTGATGCACAGACTGTGCCCACTCCGCCTGTAGTTAATAACTCTTGTGGTGATCCGTTGACGATAAGTGCTCCTGTCGTAGGCCCTGATCCGGTTTGTTCCGGTGACAAGACCTATACCTGGACGTATACCGATTGTACAGGTACGTCAGCCGATTGGGTGTATACCTACACTGTTGATCCGCCAACGTTTACACTTCCGGCGAATGATGGCTCTACAGTGCCCTGCGTCAGTGATGCCCAGACAGTACCAACACCCCCTTCAGTAAACAACTCCTGCGGTGATCCACTGACCATCAGTGGTCCTGTTGTGGGAGTAGATCCGGTTTGCTCGGGTGATAAAACATATACCTGGACGTTCACAGACTGTACCGGTACATCAGCCGATTGGGTGTATACCTATACTGTTGATCCTTCCACGTTTACACTTCCTGCCGACGGAAGCTCTACGGTTGCATGTATCAGTGATGCGCAGACAGTACCAACACCTCCTGTAGTGACCAATTCATGTGGAGATCCGCTGACGGTGACAGGACCTGTCGTAGGCCCTGATCCGGTTTGTTCAGGAACAAAGACCTATACCTGGGATTACGAAAACTGTGATGGTTCGACACTTCCATGGGTTTATACATACACTATCGATCCACCTACGTTTACCCTGCCTGCAGATGGTTCTTCCACGGTTGCTTGTATCAGTGATGCGCAAACCGTTCCGACACCACCAACTGTTAATAATTCCTGCGGTGATCCAATAACTCCGACCGGACCTGTCATTGGCCCTGATCCTGTGTGTACAGGAGATAAAACGTATACCTGGACATATACTGACTGTACAGGTACTTCTGCAGATTGGGTGTATACCTACACAGTAGATCCTCCGACATTTACATTGCCGGCCAATGATGGCTCAACAGTTCCATGTATCAGTGACGCACAGACTGTACCCACACCACCTTCAGTCAATAATTCATGTGGGGATGCGATTACACCGACCGGACCTGTAATTGGTCCTGATCCTGTTTGCTCCGGAGATAAGACCTATACATGGACCTACACCGATTGTACGGGAACATCTGCTGACTGGGTGTATACCTACACAGTGGATCCATCAACCTTTACGCTACCGGCGGATGATGGTTCGACAGTTGCCTGTATCAGTGATGCGCAAACCGTCCCCACACCTCCTGCAGTAATAAACTCCTGTGGTGATCCGGTGACACCGACGGGACCTGTTGTAGGTCCTGACCCTGTTTGCTCCGGAGATAAAACCTATACCTGGACGTATACAGACTGCGATGGAAATGATTTTCCTTGGGTGTATACGTATACCGTAGATCCACCGACATTTACTTTGCCTGCTGATGATGGCTCAACCGTTGCGTGTGTCAGTGATGCACAAACGGTGCCCACGCCACCAACTGTCAATAATTCCTGTGGTGATCCGCTGACAATTTCCGGCCCTGTTGTGGGACCTGATCCTGTGTGTACAGGAGACAAAACCTATACGTGGACCTATACTGACTGTACCGGTACATCCGCTGATTGGGTGTATACGTATACAGTAGATCCACCGACATTTACTTTACCTGCAAACGATGGTTCTACAGTACCATGCGTCAGTGATGCACAAACAGTACCGACACCTCCGGTAGTCAATAACTCCTGTGGTGATGCGCTGACGATCAGTGGTCCTGTAGTGGGTACCGATCCAGTTTGCTCAGGCGATAAGACTTATACCTGGACGTATACCGACTGTACCGGCACATCTGCTGACTGGGTGTATACCTACACAGTCGATCCGTCTACATTTACTTTACCTGCAGATGGCGGTTCGACCGTAGCATGTATCAGTGATGCGCAGGTGGTTCCAACGCCGCCGGTGGTTACCAATTCCTGTGGTGATCCACTGACCGTTAGTGGCCCTGTCGTAGGCCCTGATCCGGTGTGTTCAGGGACGAAAACATATACATGGGATTATACGAACTGTGATGGTTCAACTTTGCCATGGGTGTATACCTACACCATCGACCCTCCAACTTTTACCCTTCCGGCGGATGATGGTTCGACCGTAGCTTGTATCAGTGATGCGCAGACAGTGCCCACACCACCATCGGTGAATAACTCTTGTGGTGATCCGATTACCCCAACCGGTCCTGTCGTAGGTCCTGATCCCGTATGTTCAGGCGATAAGACCTATACCTGGACGTATACGGACTGTACCGGCACATCTGCTGACTGGGTGTATACCTACACAGTAGATCCACCAACTTTTACACTACCTGCTGATGATGGATCAACAGTGCCGTGTATCAGTGACGCACAGACAGTGCCGACCCCACCGACAGTGAACAACTCATGTGGTGATCCTATCGTACCGACGGGTCCTGTCATAGGTCCTGATCCGGTATGTGCGGGTGATAAAACCTATACCTGGACCTATACAGATTGCACAGGCACATCTGCGGATTGGGTCTATACGTATACGATAGATCCTTCGACATTTACTTTGCCGGCGGATGATGGTTCAACAGTAGCTTGTATTAGTGATGCACAAACTGTTCCCACGCCTCCTGCAGTGATTAATTCATGCGGAGATCCCGTAACGCCAACAGGACCTGTAATTGGTCCTGACCCGGTATGTTCCGGCGATAAGACCTATACCTGGACCTATACCGATTGCGCAGGAATGGACTTTTTGTGGGTATATACGTATACAGTAGATCCACCGACGTTCACTTTGCCTGCCGATGATGGTTCGACCGTAGCCTGTGTCAGTGATGCGCAGACGGTTCCAACACCGCCCGTTGTCAATAACTCATGTGGTGATCCTATCACGCCTACGGGTCCTGTAGTCGGTCCCGATCCGGTATGTTCCGGCGACAAGACCTATACATGGACCTACACCGATTGTACCGGTACCTCCGCAGATTGGGTATATACGTATACCGTGGATCCACCAACGTTCACGCTGCCTGTGGATGATGGTTCGACCGTAGCCTGTGTCAGTGATGCGCAGACTGTACCAACACCACCAGTTGTGAATAATTCCTGTGGCGACCCACTGACGATTTCTGGTCCTGTGGTTGGACCCGACCCGGTATGTTCCGGCGATAAGACCTACACGTGGACCTACACCGATTGTACGGGTACTTCAGCTGATTGGGTGTATACCTATACGGTAGACCCATCCACCTTTACCTTACCTGCTAATGACGGATCTACAGTCGCTTGTATCAGTGACGCACAGACTGTGCCGACTCCACCGGTCGTGAATAATTCATGCGGCGATCCGCTGACGATTTCTGGTCCTGTAGTTGGACCCGACCCGGTATGTTCCGGAGATAAGACATACACCTGGACGTATACCGACTGTTCAGGTGCTTCATCAGACTGGGTGTATACCTATACAGTCGATCCGCCTACTTTTACCCTACCGGCAGATGATGGTTCGAATGTAGCCTGTATCAGTGATGCTCAGGCTGTGCCAACGCCACCGGTCGTGAATAATTCGTGCGGAGATCCATTGACAGTTTCAGGTCCCGTAATCGGTCCTGACCCTGTTTGTTCGGGTGATAAGACATATACCTGGACGTATACTGATTGTACGGGTGCCTCTGCTGACTGGGTGTATACCTATACAGTCGATCCACCTACATTTACGCTACCTGCAGATGATGGTTCGATGGTGGCTTGTAACAGTGATGCACAGGTAGAACCCATACCACCGGTCGTGAATAATTCGTGCGGAGATCCATTGACAGTTTCAGGTCCCGTAGTCGGTCCCGATCCGGTTTGTTCGGGAGATAAGACATACACCTGGACGTATACCGATTGTACGGGTACATCTTCAGATTGGGTGTATACCTATACCATCGATCCTTCTACATTTACGTTGCCTGCAGATGATGGTTCAAATGTCGCATGTGTGAGTGATGCGCAGACGGTGCCAACGCCTCCTGCGGTGATTAACTCCTGTGGTGATCCTGTGACGCCAACAGGTCCTGTAGTCGGTCCTGATCCGGTTTGTTCCGGAGACAAAACATATACCTGGACGTATACGGATTGTGCAGGTACAGACTTTTTCTGGGTGTACACGTATACCGTTGATCCACCAACATTTACTTTACCTGCGGATGATGGATCTAATGTGGCCTGCGTAAGTGATGCACAGGTTGTGCCAACTCCACCTGCCGTAGATGATTCTTGTGGAGAGCCTATAACACCTACGGGACCGGTAATCGGTCCTGATCCGGTTTGCTCCGGCGATAAGACCTATACATGGACCTATACCGATTGTACGGGTGCCTCTGCGGATTGGGTGTATACGTATACCGTTGATCCACCAACATTTGCGCTTCCTGCAGATGATGGATCAACAGTGGCTTGTGTGAGTGATGCACAGGTACAACCCGTTCCTCCTGCTGTCAGCAACTCCTGTGGTGATCCATTGACCATTTCCGGACCTGTAGTGGGTCCTGATCCGGTTTGCTCCGGTGATAAGACTTACACATGGACGTATACCGATTGCACAGGTGCTTCTGCGGATTGGGTGTATACATACACCGTTGACCCATCCACATTTACGCTTCCTGCGGACGGTTCATCCACCGTTGCTTGTATCAGTGATGCACAAGTAGAGCCAACACCACCGGTAGTGACAAACTCTTGTGGTGATCCGCTTACGATATCCGGCCCGGTAGTAGGTCCTGATCCGGTTTGTTCCGGTGACAAAACGTACACATGGGATTATACCAATTGCGATGGTTCTACAAGTCAATGGGTGTATACGTATACGATCGATCCACCGACCTTTACCTTACCCGCAGATGATGGTGCGACAGTCGCTTGTATCAGTGATGCGCAGACGGAGCCGATCCCACCGGTAGTCAACAACTCCTGTGGTGATCCATTGACCATTTCCGGACCTGTAGTAGGTCCTGATCCCGTATGTTCCGGAGACAAGACCTATACCTGGACGTATACCGATTGTACGGGAACTTCCGCGGACTGGGTCTATACGTATACAGTCGATCCGCCCACCTTTACTTTGCCGGCAGACGATGGTTCTACTGTAGACTGTGTCAGTGATGCACAAGTAGAGCCTGTACCTCCTGCGGTGAATAATTCCTGTGGCGATCCTATTGCACCAACTGGCCCTGTAATAGGAGTTGATCCGGTTTGTTCGGGTGATAAAACCTACACATGGACCTATACCGATTGCGATGGCACATCGGCGGATTGGGTGTATACCTACACCGTTTTACCTACAGTCTTTACGCTTCCTCCGGATGATGGATCTAATGTTCCGTGTATCAGTGATGCGCAAACAGAACCGACACCTCCGGTCGTATTAAATGACTGTGGGGATGTTGTGGTGCCTTCGGGTCCTGTTATTGGACCTGACCCGGTTTGTTCGGGTGATAAAACCTATACCTGGACCTTCACAGATTGCGTAGGCAATTCTCTTCCATGGGTCTATACATATACCGTTGATCCGCCAACATTTACTTTACCTGCGGATGATGGTTCAACAGTGGCCTGTATTAGTGATGCTCAGGTAGAGCCTGTTCCGCCAGTTGTAGTAAACTCTTGTGGTGATCCAATTACCCCAACAGGTCCGGTGATCGGTGCTGATCCGGTTTGTACAGGAGACAAAACCTATACGTGGACCTATACGGACTGTACCGGTACATCCGCTGATTGGGTGTATACCTATACGGTGGATCCACCGACATTTACGTTGCCGGCAGATGACGGTTCCACTGTGGCTTGTGTCAGTGATGCACAGGTTGAACCCGTACCACCCGCAGCGAATAACTCATGTGGCGATCCATTGACGATTTCCGGTCCAACCGTAAGTCCGGATCCTGTGTGTTCCGGTACGAAAACCTATACGTGGGATTACACAGATTGTACCGGCACCTCCGCGCAATGGGTATATACGTACACAGTAGATCCTTCTTCATTTTCATTACCTCCGGATGATGGGTCTACGGTGGCATGTATCAGTGATGCTCAGGTGGAACCAACGCCCCCTGTCGTGACCAACTCATGCGGCGATCCTCTGACGATTTCCGGGCCTGTGGTAGGTCCTGATCCTGTTTGTTCAGGAGATAAAACATATACATGGGATTATACCAACTGCGATGGCTCGTCCAGTTCATGGGTATACACCTATACGATAGATCCACCTTCGTTTACCTTGCCGGCTGATGATGGCACAACAGTAGCTTGTGTGAGTGATGCCCAGGTAGAACCAACTCCTCCCGTCGTGAATGACTCATGCGGTGATCCGGTGATGCCAACAGGCCCCGTCGTAGGACCTGATCCTGTGTGTTCCGGCGATAAGACCTATACCTGGACCTATACGGATTGTACAGGGGCTACAGCAGATTGGGTGTATACCTATACCGTCGATCCGCCAACCTTTACACTACCGGTTGATGATGGTTCTACAGTACCTTGTATAGTAGACGCCCAGGTGGAGCCTGTACCTCCTGTGGTGACCAATTCCTGTGGAGATGATATTATACCTACCGGACCGGTAGTGAGTGCTGACCCTGCATGTTCCGGCGATAAGACCTATACCTGGACCTATACAGATTGTGACGGAACAAGTCTTGACTGGACCTATACCTATACTATCACCGGTGATACAGGACCTGTTTTTACAGCGCCTCCTGCAGACATTACAGTAGCATGTGTGGCGGATGTGCCAGCTATGATCTCATTGAGTTATACCAATGATTGTAGTCCTGGCGGTATGGTTGCTGGTACGGATTCACCCATCAGTGGGTCATGTCCGGCAACCATCACACGTACCTGGACATTCACCGATGCTTGCGGAAATGTCGGGACAGTTACGCAGGACATCACGATTGACGATACAACTCCTCCGACTGCTTCTGATCCTTCATCAATTATCGTAGCAGCTTGTAATGATCCTGTTCCTGCGCCGGATATTTCAGTAGTCACGGATGCTGCCGACAATTGCAGCACACCGGTAGTAGCTTTTGAAAGCGATGTAACCGATTTAATGGGATGTACCGAAACTACCACCCGCACATTTACAGTCACAGATGCATGTAATAACAGTATCACCGTGACACAACTGATCATCAGAACAGTGGATATGGATCCTCCTGTTTTCACGGATCCTCCCGCTGACCTTTCCGTCGATTGTATTTCTCAGGTTCCACCGATGGAAGATCTTGACTATACGGACAATTGTAGTGCGGATGGTACAGTAATGGGTACTGAAACAGGTCCGAGTGGTGATCCGCTGACCATCGTCAGAGAATGGACGGTGACAGATGATTGTGGAAATGGTGCCACACACACCCAAACCATTACCATTACTGAAGTCATTAATGAAACAAACCTGACCCCTGTTTTATGTGTTGGGGATATTTATACATTACCCGATGGAAATACCACCACCATGAGTGGTATGTATGGCCCTTATTTATTTACAGGCAGTAATGGCTGCGACTCAACCGTTAATGTTGATCTCACATTCATTACCGGTACAACCGGAGAGGAGTTATACAACGGCTGTCAGGGTGACGGCTACTCCGTTGTAGTGAATGGCAATACCTATGATGAATTTACTCCTACGGGAATGGAAACGATTCCGGGTAGCAATGGTTGCGATTCAATTGTGACTATTGACCTTACGTTTAATATGCCTACCACAGGTGAAGAGTTGTATACGGGTTGTGAAGGAGATGGTTATTCGGTTGTGGTGAATGGAAATACCTATGATGAGTTAACCCCTATGGGAACAGAGACCCTCACAGGTGCCAATGGCTGTGATTCTGTCGTGACCATTGATTTAACCTTCCATCCTAATACGACCGGCGAAGAATTGTATGCCGGCTGTGAAGGCGATGGCTACTCTGTTGTGGTAAATGGTACAACGTATGATGAATTGAATCCAAATGGAACGGAGACGTTATTAAATGCTAACGGATGTGATTCAATTGTCACCATTGATCTGACGTTTGCACCCGCCGGAACAGGTGAAGAATTGTATACCGGCTGTGAAGGGGATGGGTATTCAGTTGTGGTAAATGGCACAACATATGATGAATTTAATCCGAATGGTGTTGAAATGTTCCCTGGTTCGGGAGGTTGTGATTCAACCGTGACAATTGATTTGATCTTTAATCCAATTGCAACAGGTGAAGAATTGTATACCGGTTGTGAAGGAGATGGTTATTCGGTTGTGGTGAATGGAAATACCTATGATGAAATGACCCCTATGGGCACAGAGACGCTCCCAGGCGCCAATGGCTGTGATTCTGTCGTTACCATTGATCTAACATTCCACCCCAATACGACCGGCGAAGAATTGTATACCGGTTGTCAAGGAGATGGCTACTCTGTTGTGGTAAATGGAACGACGTATGATGAGTTAAATCCGAATGGAACTGAAACGTTTTTAAATGCCAATGGCTGCGATTCAACCGTAACCATTGATCTGACGTTTGCGCCTGCCGGAACAGGTGAGGAGTTATATACCGGCTGTGAAGGGGATGGCTACTTTGTTGTGGTAAATGGGAATACGTATGATGAATTCACGCCAAATGGAACTGAGACCTTCCCGGGTTCAGGTGGATGTGACTCTACGGTGACCATTGATTTGGACTTTTTTCCTATGACTACCGGCGAAGAACTGTATACCGGCTGTGAAGGGGATGGCTATTCAGTTGTGGTGAATGGAAATACGTATGATGAATTAACTCCAATGGGTACAGAAACGCTTACCGGAAGTAATGGCTGTGATTCTGTCGTCACCATTGATTTGACCTTTAATGCCAATACAACAGGTGAGGAACTTTACACCGGTTGTGAAGGAGATGGCTACAGTGTAGTAGTCAATGGTACGACCTATGATGAATCCAATCCAACGGGTACGGAAACGATTTCCGGTGCGGGCTGTGATTCAATTGTGACTATAGATCTGACGTTTGTGCCTTTTGTAGAAGCAGAGATTTCTCCTGCCGGCCCATACTGTACATCTGCAGGAGTCATGACCTTGGTTGCCGTACCGGCCGGAGGTACGTGGTCCGGTGATGTCAATAGTGATCAGTTTGACCCTGCTGCGCTTGGCACTGGTTCCCATCAGGTGATCTATACCAGCCCTGCAGGTGCCTGCCAGACTGCTGACACGATTTATGTTGATGTATACGAATTAGAAATATCCTGCGAGGTATTGGCAGATGAATCTGCACCTAATGCCTTTGATGGACGTGGACAGGTCACGGTGACCGGTGGCGTTCCCCCATATACGATTTCCTGGTCTGGTCCCATGAGTGGATCAGGTGTTTTAAATGCAGATGGTCCTTTTATGATCACTGGTCTCACCGGCGGTGTCTACACGGTTGAAGTGGAAGATGCGACAGGATGTATCGCAACCTGTGAGTTTACCATCATGACGCCTGTGCCTTGTGATCTGATGATCGATGCACCGGATATCGTAGACGCTACCTGTCCCGGAGTAAATAATGGATCTATCCTGGTTAACGTCACTGGAACCATGCCTCCGTTTGAGTATTCACTCGATGGTATCAATTTTGATCCAAATAATTTCTTTGATCAGTTAGCGCCGGGCAACTACACCATTTACGTCAGAGATGATGCAGGATGCGAAGAAACGCTGGATGTAGTTGTAGGTGTAGGGGATGGGCCGGAGCTTGAACTCGTAGAAGTAATTGATGCATCGTGTGGTTTGGATAACGGATCAATTGAAGTTACGGCGAGCGGAGGAACCACACCTTATATGTATTCAGTCGATGGAGTGACATACGGCTTATCTGATCTATTCCCCGGTCTTGCACCTGGCGAATATCTCGTATACTTAATAGATGATGCGGGTTGTACGGATACAATTCCTGTAGATATAAACTCCACAGACTCTCCTGTGATCGATGATATCATTATTGCAGGTTCTTCCTGTGGTCAGTCAGATGGAGGGATAACGATTATCGCCTCAGGAGGTCTTGGCGTCCTGATGTACTCCATCAATGGAGGTGGTTCCTTCCAGGCCTCTAATGTATTTACCGGATTACCTGCCGGAAACTATCCGATAGTCGTTCAGGATGAGGCAGGATGTCAGGTTACCGGCAATGCCATGATCTCCGATGTCGGTGGACCGATGATTGATAATGTTGTCGTCGATCCTGCGGGTTGCGGATTGTTTAACGGTGTGATTACGGTCACAGCATCAGGCGTTCCTACGCTGATGTATTCGTTAAACGGTGGAACACTCCAATCCAGTAATGTATTCAGCAACTTGCTTCCGGGCAATTATACCCTGCTCGTTCAGGATGGTAATGGTTGTGACATAACGCAACAGGTAACCGTCACAACAACAGACGGACCTGTCATTAACAGTCTGACACCTACCCATACGACATGTGACGAAGAGAATGGTGAAATCGCCATTTCGTGGTCAGGCGGTACAGGTGGAATTGAGATATTTGTGGATGGCGACAGCTATGGAGACCAAAGCCCAATAACAGATTTGCCGGCAGGTACCTATACAGTTGAAGTTGTTGATGATAACGGATGTTCAGCTTCAAATACTGTAACGATCAATCCTTCAGAAGCACCTGACTTTGATGTCTATATCACACCTGCCAATTGCGGACTTGCCAATGGTGTGATTGAATTGGATGGATTTGACGGAACACCTCCTTATACATACTCAATCAATAATGGACCGTTCTCTCCCACATTCACCTTTGTCAATAGAATTTCTGATTTCTATATTATGCAGATCAGAGATGCGAATGGATGTATCTATGAAGAAGAAGTATTCCTGTGGGAAGCACCGGGGCCGGAAATAACAAATATCATCACGACAAACCCACCTTGCGGTTCCACCGCCGGGATGATCCAGGTGATCACTGACCCTGCGACAGATATTGAGTATTCCATTAACGTACCGACATATCAGGATTCAAACAAATTTGTCAATGTGGCTCCGGGGACGTATACCGTGACCATCAGAGACGAGTTTGGATGTACAGATACCGGAACTGCCACAATTGAAGCAACTCCTACACCTGAAGTTTCAGCAGTGGTTGTCGATACAGAATGCGGTTCGAATACCGGAAGCATTACAGCGAGTGCGACTATGGGTCTCGCTCCATATACGTATGCTTTAAACAACGGGCCATTTGGCGCGGGTAACGTGTTCTCAAATCTCACTGCTGGTACCTATGTTGTGAAAGCCATGGGCGCCAACGGATGTATCGATTCGCTTGAAGTAGAGATTATTTCTGTAGGAACGCAGTATGGCGCACTCTCCGATTCCATGTGTGAAGGAGAGGAATATATGATTGAGGGCGAAACATTCACTCAATCCGGTGAATATGAAGTAGAGATCCCCGGTGGTGCCAGCGACGGATGCGATAGTATCCTGGTGCTCACACTGACGGTTGATCCATATGTGCCCAAAGAAATTTTTGAGACGATCTGTGAAGGTGAAGTTTACACCTACAACGGAATGGATTTTTCCGTCACAGGAACCTACGACCTTGATACGCTTCCTGCTGCAGTGGGATGCGATACTTTATTGACCTTAAATCTGACAGTTAATCCATTGGAAGTCACCTACCTGGATGAAACCATCTGTTATAATGGCGTCTTCACCATAAATGGTATGGACTATACAGATGCAGGTGAGTATCCTATTGACACTGTTCCTGCCGCAGTCGGGTGTGATTCCATTCGCATTCTGCGACTGATGGTAGATCCAATCAATGAATCGACGATAGATTCTTCCATTTGTGAAGGTGACGTAGTGACGATGGGAGGAATGGATTACAGCACCACAGGTTTTTATGAAATTGATACCGTAGCGGGACCGGATGGCTGCGATACGATCATCTATCTCGATCTCGAAGTCAACCCACTTCCAACTGCGGATGCCGGAGCAGACAAAATGCTCGATTGTGCGATGCAAACCGTAACGCTGGATGGTAGTGGTACAGGCGGAAGTCCATTATGGACAGGACCGGATATAGATGCCAGTAATGAAACCCAGTTTGCACCGGAAGTATCCGTTCCGGGATTGTATATTCTAACCGTGACATCCGGCACAAATTGTGTGGCGGTGGACTCAGTGGTGGTTGATCAGGATCCTGACGTCGTCATAGCGAATGCCGGCGTGGATGATTCTTTGAGCTGTGATGTCACAGAAATCACATTACAGGCCAGTCCGACAGGTACCAACTACATCTATCAGTGGACAGGTCCTGGAATAGATGGTTCGAATGAAAACCTTCAGAATCCGACCATTGATCAGGCGGGTACGTATACGTTGATTGTCACAGACACAGTGACCGGATGTGTTTCTGCACCTGATCAGGTCATCATTTCTGATATTTCTGTTGTATTGATTGCGATCATTCAGGATCCGAACAATCTCACTTGCTTTATTGATACAGTCAATCTTTCATCGATTGGCTCTTCAACAGGTCCAAACATTGTATATGCATGGTTTGATGGAGAGGGAGAGTTAGTTTCCACCACGCCCGGTTTTGAGATTACCTCCGGCGGGTTATTTGTACTCGTCGTGGAAGACACTATCAGTGGTTGTTTTGGAAGTGATTCTGTTTTTGTCGAAGATCTTACGCAGTATCCTGTTGTGGATGCAGGACCTCCACAGGTGCTTGATTGTAATAACAGCACCGTTATCCTCAATGAAGGTGCCACTAATACCAATGACAATTTGATATTCGAGTGGGTTGGACCGGCTGGGGGTATTATCGGGCCCGATTCGCTGATCACGGCGCTTGCAGGACTACCGGGAGAGTACTTCCTCATTGCGACCGATACGGTGAATAGTTGTCAAAACCTTGACTCGGTCATGGTGATTGATATGACGACACCACCGATCGCTGATATTGATGTTCTCGAGCCGATCACCTGTCTCGATGAGAGTGCGCTGATGGATATTGGCTCATCCACGACCGGAGCAGATATCATCCATAGCTGGTCCGGACCGGATCTGAACAACTTTATGTCTACGACCCTGGAGACAACAGTGCCGGGTGAGTATTACCTTGATGTGATTAATGAGGCCACCGGATGTACTGCCCGCGATACCGTGGTGATTACACCTCCGGATATTCCTACAGCAATGGCTGCTGACGTGACCATTCCGAATTGTGCAGGTGATGCTTCAGGTACCATTACCGTTACGGATGTCGTTGGTGGCACCCCACCGTATATGTATTCGCTGAATGGTGGACCACTGCAAAGTGAAAATGTTTTTGAAGATTTATTCTCAGGCAACTATACCGTACAGGTAGTGGATGCCAACGGATGTACCATTAGTGATTCATATTTCATTGAGGATGGGCAGGAGTTTACGATTGATATTGGTCCGGATATATTCCTGGAACTTGGTGACAGCGTAACACTTTCTGCTGATATCAGCCTGCCATTGCCATTGATTGATTCTCTCGTATGGACACCGGAAGATATTCTCTCGTGCACACTGTGCCCGAATCCTGTCTTATATGGTCTTTACACCTCCGCGGTCACCGCGACAGTATATTCCGGTGGTTGTATTGATCAGGATATGCTGATCGTCCGTGTGGATGTGGATGCCGATATCTATATACCAAATGTGTTCTCACCAAATAATGATGGTATTAACGATAAAGTGACTGTGTATACAGATTATCGTGTGAGAAGGGTAGTGTACTTTGAGATTTTTGATCGATGGGGCAATCAGGTATTTGTCGGCACTGATTTCCAGCCAAATGATCCTGATCTGGGCTGGGATGGTACGTTCAAAGGGAAAGAAATGAATCCTGCTGTCTTTGCCTACACGGCAAAAGTCGAGCTCCTCAATGGTCAAACCCTACAGCGAAAAGGAGATATTACCCTGCTCCGATAAGTTGAATTTTAACATTTGACGAATTAATATATACTGTATTAATTCTGAAACACTTACGAAGCCAATCCCCCACGGTTTTCGTTTTCTCCCTCCATACCCTTTATTCTGGTATAGTATTTGCCTTTTTGTTACAAGGTAATAAGGCGTTTTCCTTTTCGAAAGCTGCTTTAGCCCTCCGTCTAACCCGCTTGAGACTGATGAAACATTATTTAATGTATTGTTTGTCAATGCAATAGACTTACAATCTTCAAAAGTTTTTACCAATTATGAACTTAAAGAACCGACTGAACATCCTCTCTGGTCTTATGCTATTCCTCGTCTTTTCATCAGGACAGGTATGCGCTGAAGGTATCAAGGAGTTGGCCCCCGCATCCAGTGATTCAGTTATGCTTCACACCAATGCGTCGGGATTTGGAAATTTTGCATCCTACGCAAGTTTTGGAACTGCTTCCAGTTTGAATCTGACCATTACCGATGCCGTGAATGACTCGGTGTATATCGGGTTATCCGGTGAGGCAGATGATTTTGGAAATATTTCCGGCCCAGCCACCTATTCGTTTCGAATTCTTGACCCTAATGGGGTAGTGGCTTTTGGACCTTTCGTTGTAGGTTCTGCCAATGACAATGCTACTTCCTGGGCACTGGCGTCTAATGGTCCCGATGTGAATGGGACTGGTGGGTATAGTACCAACACTGCGATGTTCCCGTATTCAAGATTTAAGCCCACCATGACAGGTGATTATGTCATTCAGTTTGATGACGGAGGAGCCAATCAAATTGCCAATATTCTCTTTTATGATTTTACGGTAAGGAATGGTGGCGTAGTGCAAACCGGTAGACTCTGGTCGAGAAACTGGGCTTTGCGTACACCACCGCGAAACCCAAACACGCCGCCTGAGTGTCAGTACGATCGTGACTTCAACGGGGTCTTCTATTCCTATACGATGGATGGTTTCGTATCCCGAATCGATTTTAATAATTCAGGATACCAGGGACTTTCTTTTACGGTTTCTTTTGGTGACCGAGGCCCGGGAGATACCGGAGACGTGATTGAAGACAGACGTTCGGTCAATAATATGAATGCTACGCAGAACAATGCGGAGCATATGGTTTTTCTCAACGATCCGGATAATGTTGAGTACCCTTCTTCCACGATGCAGTGCGGAGATGTGGCACTACTGAGTGTTAGTTGTGAAGCACCAGACAGCTTTTGTATTAATGTAGGGGTGACCCAGCCGGGTCAGGTCGAGTTGGTGCTTGACTTTGTCAATAATGGAATATATGATGCGGATACAACAGACGTACTTCTCGCCATGTTTTTTACCGAGGCGGATACAGTTTGTTTGCCGTGGGATGGACTAAAAGGGGATGGAACGCCCATTGAATTTGGAGAGGCTGTGCCTGTTTTTGTCAGATACTCTCAGGGTGTACAGCACTATGCCGGATTTGATGTGGAGTTTTTGAAAAATGGATTTTGTGTCCAGACGATCAGACCCATATGTCCGGGTATGGCCACCGACCTCCTTTACTGGGATGATAGTAATATCACCGACGATGTCAACACAGTAACTATTGATGAAGGAGATCCGGGAACCGGACAACCAAAAATCGAAATTAACGGTTGTACATGCGGTGTGGGAGGTTGCAGAACCTGGGACAATTTCCAGATTGGAGACCCACCTACCGGAACGTGCGTAGGAACGCCATTTGGATATGGGGAAAATGCGACCCTTAATACTTGGTGGTTTGCAAGTACCAGCATGCTTAGCGGCAATAATCTTCCATTGGTACAGGTACTCATTACCGGAGATAGTGTTATTTGCGCAGGAGACAGTACAATTTTTACTGCTAATGCGGCTCCTGATACAGTTGACTTTGTGTACGAATGGTCAGGCCCGGGAGGGTTTATGGCCGATACTGAAATGACAGGATTTATCAGTACGCCCGGTATCTATTATGTAACAGTGACTGATACATTAACCAATTGTTCGGCCGTTGATTCCGTGGAGTTAATCGTCAACGATAATCCAACGACCTCAGTCAGTTTTATGTGTCTGGGAGGCAACCAGCAAAACGCGGATGTTGATCTGACGGTCAGTGGTGGTCAGCCTATGTATACGTATCTATGGTCCAATGGCGCCATGACAGAAGATCTGTCTGATGTACCTCCGGGTGAATATTCCGTGATCGTCACGGATGCAAATGGTTGTATGGCCTTCGACACTGTATTAGTGCAGCAGTGCTGTTCCCTGGTGGTCGTTTGTCCGGCTATGGATGGAGGCACTTTCACATGCGTTTCGGATGTGCCGGCGATCGATACAAGCATCGTTCAGGTTAATGAATATTGTGACAATTTCACAGTATCAGGTGTGGATACCGATAATGGAGGCAGCGGATGTCCGGGTGATGAGTTGATTATCACACGCACATTTACAATCATGGATGATGCAGGAAATTCTCAAACCTGTGTTCAGACGATTACTGTTTCAGACAATGTTGCCCCAACGCTCAGTTGTCCGGCCAACGTCACCATCGAATGTACAGATAGTTCAGCTCCGGGGAATACCGGAACAGCAACTGCTACGGACAATTGTGATCCATCTCCGGGAGTAGTATTCAATGATGTGACTGTAGCCGGTGCATGTCCGCAGGAATTCACAATCAATCGAACATGGACGGCAACAGATAACTGTGGAAATACAAGCACATGCGTGCAAACCATTACTATTGATGATAGTCAGGCACCTGTCATTATTTGCCCTCCAAGTATTTCGATTGCGTGTACAGAAAGTACCCTGCCGGCCAATACAGGAACTGCGACTGCTATTGACAACTGCGATGGTGCGCCATCTGTAGCATTTAGTGATGTCAGTGTGGCCGGAGCGTGCGCACAGGAAGGCACTATCACTCGAACGTGGACGGCTACTGATGCATGTGGAAATTCAAATCAATGTATTCAGGTGATTACGGTTGAAGACAATGTTGCACCGTCAATTACTTGTCCTGCTAATCTCACAATCGAGTGTTCAGACAGCACAGATCCAGCTAACACAGGTACTGCAACAGCGTCAGATACTTGTGATCCCGCACCTGTTGTAGCAATAGTCAATGAAGTAACCATTCCAGGTGCATGCCCACAGGAGAGTGTATTACAACGGACATGGGCTGCGACTGATGATTGTGGAAACTCCAGTACATGTCTCCAGATCATCACCATACAGGATAATATAGCCCCGGTCATCACTTGCCCGGCGAATATCACCATCGAGTGTACAGGAAGTACCGATCCTGCCAATACAGGATCTGCTTCAGCGATTGACAACTGTGATCCGGCTCCGGCCATTGGATTTTCAGATATTGTTGTGGGCGGTGGATGTCCTCAGGAATCTACGATTTCCAGAACTTGGACAGCCACAGATGCTTGTGGAAATTCAAGCAGCTGTGTTCAGATCATTTCGATTCAGGATACAGAAGGGCCTGTCATTACATGCCCCGCAAATATTACAGTTGAATGTACCGACAGTACCGATCCAGCGGATACCGGCTCTGCCACCGCTGTAGATTGTGATCCGAATCCAACGATCACATTTACTGATAATGTAACGCCAGGGGCTTGTCCTCAGGAGAATTCAATAGAACGTACATGGACGGCCACAGATGCGTGTGGAAATTCCAGTACATGCGTTCAGACGATAACGGTTGAAGATAGTGTCGCTCCGACGATTACCTGTCCTCCGGATGTAACAGCGGAGTGTAGCGGAGGTACTGATCCAGGTGATACTGGCGTAGCTTCCGCAACAGATAATTGCGACTCCGCACCCGTGATTGGATTTACAGATGTAACGATTGATGGTGCATGTCCACAGGGAATCAATATCACCCGAACATGGATCGCCACGGATGCCTGTGGAAACACAAGCACTTGCGTCCAGATTATTTTGCTGGATGATATTGAAGGACCTTCAATCGTGTGTCCAACAGACGTAACTATCGAATGTACGGATAGTACTGACCCGGCAAATACCGGTATTGCCACAGCCACGGATAACTGTGATGGTTCGCCACTGATCGACTTTAGTGATATTACGCTGGCGGGCAACTGTCCTCAGGAAAGCGCGATCAGCAGAACATGGGTGGCTACCGACGGATGTGGGAATAGCAGTACCTGTGTTCAGGTGATTACTATAGTCGACAGTACACCACCTGTGATTACGTGTCCGGCCAACCTCACGATTGGTTGTACCGATAGCACTGATCCGGCCGATACAGGAGAACCTACAGCTGTAGATAACTGTGACGGTGCTCCGGTCTTTTCTTATAGTGATGTAACCATTGGTGGCAATTGTCCACAGGATATGATCATCACAAGAACCTGGACCGCTACTGATGCATGCGGAAACTCATCTACATGTGATCAGATTATATCTGTAGAAGATAATGAAGCACCTGTCATCACCTGCCCTGCGGCAGTAACGATAGAATGTACAGAAAGCGCTGACCCTGCTGATACCGGTTTTGCGTCAGCAACAGATTGTGATCCGGATCCGGTCATCACCTTTAGTGATGTAACTGTAAGTGGAGCGTGTGCCCAGGAAAGAACCATTGAGAGAACCTGGACCGCTACAGATGCTTGTGGAAATGCAAGCACATGCCTCCAGACTATTTTTGTGGATGACAGCAATGGCCCGACTGTGATGTGTCCTGCAGACGTTACCATCAATTGTCCTGACAGTACCGATCCGGCCAATACCGGAACTGCCTCTGCAACGGACAATTGCGATGGATCCCCATCAGTGGATTTTAGTGATGTGATTCTGCCTGGTGCCTGTACCGAGTCGTTTACGATTCAGCGTACCTGGACGGCAACGGATGCCTGTGGAAATACAGGAACGTGTATTCAAAATGTGTTTGTGCAGGATATCTCCGCACCCTCTATTACCTGTCCGGCTGGCATCACCGTTTCATGTACATCTGAAGTACCTGCGCCTGATCCGGCCAGTGTGATCACCAGTGATGATTGCGGTGGAGTAGTGACTGTGACGCACGAGGGAGATGTCATCTCTAATCAGACTTGTGCAGACAGATATACCCTGACCAGAACCTATCAGGCTACAGATGATTGTGGTAATACCACAACGTGTGAGCAGATTATCATCGTGGATGATCAGACGCCACCAACAGCCATCTGTCAGGATATTCTCATTGATTTTGAATCAGGTACAGAAATTACTATTACCCCTGAGCAGATAGATGGTGGAAGTTTTGACAACTGCGGTGGCGCATTGTCCTTCAGCTTGTCACAAACAACCTTTACCTGTGATGAATTTATTCAGACAGGCTCAGTACCGGTGACACTGACCGTGACCGATGAATGTGGAAATTCCTCCACTTGTGAAGCCCAGGTGATGGGTACCGGAGGACTGCTTGAAATAACGTGTCCTAATGATATCATCGTTTACCTTGGTGCCGGAGAGTGTACTGCTTTTGTGAGCTACACAGTGACAGCAGATGCCATTTGCGGAGGAACTCCCGTTCTGATGCAAACCGATACGACAGGATTGACTTCAGGCGATGCTTTCCCAATAGGAACAACTATTCAAACCTGGATTGCCACAAACAATTCAGATACGGCTGAGTGCTCTTTTAATATCATTGTCGTAGAGTACGACGGCCCGATTCAACTTGCATGTAATGACACCATTAATGTAAGTGTGGATAATATGTGTGAAGCCCACATTTTTGCCGATATGATCCTCGAAGGTGATCTCTATGGTTGCTACGACGATTACATCATATCCATTGATAGTATCGGAACCGATACAGGGTGGATCGTATTCCCTGCATTTGATTTACTTGGCGGTTACTATCAGGTGACAATTACCGATCCTGAAACCGGCAACTCATGCTGGGGCGTTGTACACCTTGAAGATAAAATACCACCACAGATCATCTGTGCATGTCCTGTAGGTGTAGACGGAGCAGATACCTGCCAGATTTCATGTCTGGAAGTTGACCTCCTGCTCGATGGAAATATTCCATTACATCTTTATCCGGAGATTATTGACAACTGTGGGTATACTCTGGAAGTTACCAATATCGATGATAATGGAGAGATGTGCGGTGACGGCGTCGTCATCGTAAGCTGGTTGGTCACAGACAATGCAGGCTATACAGCTTCCTGTGATCAGATGTTTAATGTACTTCCGCTTTCACCGGATAGTCTGGTATATCCTCCAAACTATGTCGGTCCGTGCGGTAGTAGTAGTGATCCTGATGTCACTGGATGGCCTACCATCGGTGGATATGAAATCACAGATGAGCAAGGGACATGCAACCTCTTCCTGGGGTACTGGGATAAACCTCTTGATGATTGCGGCGGTGGAAGTAAGATCCTCCGTACCTGGACAATCCTTGACTGGTGTACTCAGGAGTTGGTTGAGGGTACGCAGGTCATTAAACTGAGTGATACCGAAGGACCTGAATTAACTTGTCCTCCAGACCTGAGTGTTGGAACCGATTTCTGGTTCTGCCACGCGAGCGTAAGTGTGCCAAAACCTGAAGCAAATGATAATTGCAGTGATGTCGTCAGCTACAGTCTGGTGTCTTCAGCAGGTATTGTTGTGCAGTTTGGCAATAATTTCGTGATCAATGAAATGCCATTAGGAACACATATTGTCACCTGGACGGTAGATGATTATTGTGGAAATAGTTCTACTTGTTCATTTACGATTACAGTCGTGGACGATGTTGTACCGGTAGTCAATTGTGATCATCATACGATCGTCGGTCTGACGAATGACGGACCAAACGGTGTGACACTGGTTCCTGCCGAAGTATTTGACGATGGCAGCTATGACAATTGCGGACCGGTGACTTTCCGGGCCAGAAGAATGGATAGCTGTATTGACTTCGACTGGACGACAGAGGGAGCATGTATCGACGATATTCCGGGAGGCATTCCCCCGGTCAACAGTCGCGACAGAGGTACCGTGTTCCGTCCGTGTGTACCATTTGCCTGTTGTGATGTGCCAAGGGTAGGATCACGAGAGGACAAAACGGTTATGGTTGAGCTCGAAGTAACGGATGCTGCCGGTAATGTCAATTACTGTATGGTAGAAGTGGATGTGCAGGATAAGATTTCTCCATTAGTATACTGTCCACCTGATATTGAGGTGAGCTGCGAGTTCTGGTTCCCAATTGAAGAAGGTACGTTCCGTGATGCCCAGGGCAACTGGAATGGAAATCTCGATGAAGATCCGTTGAGTGATATTTTTGGAAATATGCATGACGACCTGCTGAATGGCGGAGATCAATCCGTGCGTCAGCCGATCATCATCTATGATCCGGGTAATCCGGAATACAGCCAGCCTCATCAGTGGGGTATTGATGGTTGGGCGTCTGATAACTGTTTCTCTGACCTGGAAGTGCGTGTTACATTCTACGATGTATGTGCAGGCGATAATCTGCCGAGCAATGCACCTCCCGGAGCGGTCAAACTGGTAGAGAGACGATTTACAGCAAGAGACAACCAGCAAGGATTCACACCGGGTGTGTGCGTTCAGCGAATCTGGGTGATCGATTTCAATCCGTTTTATATCTCAGATCGAAACTGTAACAACTCAGATCCGAATGATGGTGTCATCTGGCCTTGTGATATTCTTATTGACAATTGTCCTGATGAGTTGGGTCTCACCGGAGAGCCGGTGATTATTTCAGATGCCTGCAATCTGATAGGGGTGACGTATGAGGATACTCGTTTTGAGTTTGCCGAAGGAGCCTGCTATAAGATTCTCAGAGACTGGAGAGTCATTGACTGGTGTCAGTACAACAGCTCCACAGGTCAGGGATTATGGTCGTATACACAGGTGATCAAAGTGCACGATGATGATGGACCGGAATTCTTAGCCTGTCCTCAGCAACCGGTAGTACTCTGTGTTGAAGATGATGGTATCCGATTGCCTGCTTCAAACCAGGTATTCCTCGGAGAAAATGATCCGTTGTCCAGCAGCTGTAGTGTCCACGTGACCCTGACTCAGCCGATACGAGAATCTTGTGCCGGTGATGTATCCTACGATGTAAAACTGTATCCGTTTAACGGACCTGATTACATCCTGGTGAAGCCCACGACAGTCGTTTCCCTTGATGATAACCACGAGGCAAATCTGATTTTCAACAGCGAGGAGAGTCCAATTCAGGATATACGCAGAAATGGACTTCCATATAACAGCGTCTCCTGTGGTGATTATCACAGAATACTCTGGAGCGTAGAGGATGGTTGTGGCAACTGGTCACATTGTGAGTATCTCTTCCGTTTGGAAGATTGTAAGCAGCCAACTCCGGTTTGTATCCAGGGTCTGAGTACCGTGGTGATGCCTGTCGGATGCGAGGTCACGCTTTGGGCGAAAGACTTTAATGCTTCCAGTGTGGATGACTGTACACCATCTGAGGAACTATTGTACAGTTTCAGCGGAGATGTCTATGAACCAAGCCGAACCTTTAACTCAACCAATATTCCGGTATTCGGTGCTGAGATTTCTATCGATATCTATGTAGCCGATGGTGGAACGGATGACAACTGTAATTCTGTCATCAGCTGGAATGAGCGAAACAAGGATTTCTGTACGACCACAATAGTCTTCACTGATAATAGTGGAAACTGTGATCACGAAGGCAGTGTGCTGTACGAAGGTGAAATCTTAACCTCTGATCAGCAGCCTGTGGAAGCAGTCAATGTTTCCCTGATAAACAACAACGAAGTGATATACGGTATGAGCACCGCCGATAATGGCAAGTATATCCTTGTTGTGCCGGATGAGGACGGACAACGCTATGAGATCACCCCTAAACGGACCGATCAACCACGCAATGGAGTGAGTACACTTGACCTGGTGCGCATTCAAAAGCACCTGCTGGGTAAGGAATTCTTTGATTCTCCGTATCAGTACATTGCTGCAGATGCGAATAACAATGAGCAGATCAGTGCTATTGACCTGATCGAGATCAGAAAGCTGATCCTGGGTATCTACACGGAATTCCCTGAGAATGAAAGCTGGCGTTTTGTTGATGGCAACTTCCAGATTGCTGATCCACAGAGCCCATGGCCATTCGAAGAGGTCATTAATATTCAGTACGATGGAACACCTGTGACAGGACTTGATTTTGTTGCGGTTAAAATTGGTGACGTCAACAACTCAGTAGTAGCGAACGCGACACAGGTATTGCCGAAATCCGGAAGAAAAGTGATGGATATCGCGCTGCGATCACCAGAGGAGGTGAAAGCAGGAGATGTTGTCGATGTGACGCTGACCTTCCCGCAGAATGTGGCCGGATTCCAGTGGACACTCGAGACAGAAGGGCTTGCATATTCGTCTGTGAACAGTGGAGACATTCGCATCAGCGATCAGCATACCGGCGTCCTGGACAATGGTGTGATCACGATGAGCTGGCATGCTGAAGATTTACATGCATCCATTAGCAGTAAGCCGATGGCTGTCACTATTCAGTTTGTGGCGACATCTAACGGAATCGTTGAAGATATGATTACACTGTCTGATAAGGTTGCCTATGCCGAGGCGTATACCTTTAGCGATGAGATACTGGATCTTCGTCTGATTTCCGAGCGCACTTCTGAAGTGCAGTTTGCCTTGTTCCAGAACGAACCGAACCCATGGAGTGGATCAACGACCATCAGTTTTGATCTGCCCGAGGCCGGAGAGGCCGTGCTTACCTTGTACGATATGACCGGAAAGACCATCAAGGTCATTGAAGGTGAATATCCTGCAGGAAGACAGTCTGTCCAATTATTGCGAAAAGACCTGCCATCCACCGGTGTATTGTACTATCGACTGGATAGCGGACACTACAGTGCTACAAAGAAAATGATCCGATTGGATTGATAAGAGTTGGTAAAACTTGATGAAGAAAGGAGCTCCGGGTCAAATCGGGGCTCCTTTTATTTTTGGTGCAGTGCCGGGTTGAATAAGGGCCGTATTAATTTTTGTGTCGACACCACGTTGAAAGCGATAATAAAGTTAAATTTGTACTAATATGTATGATATTATTTTAGCCTTTATTACCGCCTTATTGCTGGTGTACCTGGCCATCCCCAGTATCATTAATATTGCCCGTGTCAAACATTTATACGATGAGCCGGACGATCGCAAATCGCATGATGAGGCGGTTCCGACCCTGGGGGGTGTGGCTATTTTCGCAGGGGTTATTTTCAGTATCATTCTCTGGACACCTTTTGATGTGTTTGGCGATCTCCAGTATATACTATGTGCGTTTATCATCATCTTCCTGATCGGTGCGAAAGATGATATTCTGCCTATGTCTCCGGTACGAAAAATGATGGGGCAGATTTTTGCGTGCTTCATTCTGGTGTTTAAAGCTCAGGTGGTCCTTACGAGTATGTACGGCATCTTTGGTATTTATGAAATCCCCGAGCTGCCATCCATTTTGCTTTCGATGTTTACCATCCTGGTGATCATCAATGCGTTTAATCTACTCGATGGAATTAACGGGCTGACAGGAAGTATTGCGACACTGATCTCGATCACCCTGGGCACCTGGTTTTTCCTGGTAGATCGTACAGACCTCGCGATCATTGCTTTCTCACTCGCAGGGGCCACGATTGCATTTCTTCGATACAATATCACACCGGCCAGAATTTTTATGGGCGATACAGGTTCCATGCTCATCGGTCTGGTGTCCGCTATTCTCGTAATTGAGTTCATCGAAATTCATGCAGAAATTCCTGACTCTCCTTATGCGTTTACCGCAGTACCGGCAGTTGCCATCGGTATTTTGATCCTGCCTTTGTTTGATACACTGCGCGTCTTTCTGGTGCGGATCCTTCGTGGAAAATCACCTATGAGTGCGGATCGTAGTCACATCCATCACTTACTGCTCGATGCGGGTCTGTCTCATATGCAGGCTACCTCCGTGTTGCTGATCGTTAATCTGGCCTTTATCTTTTTTGTCGTTTTCTTTCAGGACATGGGCAATCTCAATCTGCTCATTATCATTCTGGTGATCGCCACCTTGCTCACAGCTATTCCATATCTGATGGCGAAAGGAAAAAAGCCGCCTACGCTTGGGATGAGCGAGGAATGATTATCTGGACAGATTGACTTGTTGTCTGTGAATGGTAGCCTTTCAATGCTTTGAAAGGGAATTTAGAGAGATCAAAATGCCTTGGCCGCGCTTCAGCGCATGGCCATCTTTCAGGCGAAACAAAACGGAAAAAAATTGCCCCGTGCTTTAGGGAAAATGAAATAAAGGAAATTCCTGTCCGCGCTTTAGTGCCGGACAATCTTATGTGATCCTTCTTTTTAAAAAATTGCCCCGTGCTTTAGCTCGGGGTTGGTAAGCTCATACAATTAGACTCAAATAGAATCAAGGAATAATCCCGGATATGTCAGGAGTGAGTTATGAGAGGTGAGGTTGAAAGTCCTATGCCCTCCGCCCTACGCTCTCAGCCTCATGCCCGTTTAGGCAGAAGAGAGAAAAAGGCAGAAATGAGAAAGAGGAGAATTAATCGCAATCACTCAATCACCTCATCACCTCATCACTCCATCACCAAATCAGCTCTCCGCCCCATGCATTTAAAACGCTTTCTCAGCAGTCGCTTTTCGCAGGGTAATCACATTGGTCCATTCGAGGACTTTGATCACAGGATAGATGGGATCGAATTCAAAAAACTTAACGGCAAAATTAGCGCGACCGCCATACTTGTGATGATTGTTGTGCAAGCCTTCACCAAGCATCAGGAGATCCACCGGGAAAAGATTGCGCGAAGTGTCTTTTAATTTGAAATTGATATACCCGAGCGTGTGTGCAAACCAATTGATGATCACACCGTGGAAAGGTCCCATGATGGCGTGGATGATAATCAGCGGATATAACCACCAGGGTGCACCAAGGGCAAAGTAGATAGCGATATAAATAGCGACCCAGGTGAGGCGCACATATCCATTACACGCAAATCGATCAAAGGCGGGCCAGTCTGGAATTTCCTTGGTAAACATTGGATCTATGTCCACTTTCCGCTCATAAATATTCATGTAGTTGATACGCGTCCGCCACATCATCGCAAAGAGATTAGCATCATACTTTGGTGAATGCGGATCGAGCTCTGTATCCGCATACGCGTGATGCATGCGGTGCATGATCCCATATGCCCTTGGGCTGAGGTATGACGAACCCTGAAAAATAAATGAGAGTATATAAAATACCTTTTCCGTCGCCTTGTTCATCGTAAACATGCGATGAGCAGCATACCGGTGGTTGAAAAAGGATTGTGTAAACAAAGACAGGTACCAATGTGCCACTAAAACCGCTAATACCCACATAATCAAACGTTTCGTTATAAAAACTGGTAATTCCCGCAAAGATATTTTAATCTGATCGATTTCGTTGTATTAACTATGCAAATAAAAGCCGTTCGAGCATGAAAACATACCTCAGCAGCACCTCTCAGCCAGCCAGATTTGCCATTTCCAATGAAAAAGGACACACCGTTATGGTGGAAGCAAAACGCGAACACGGAGGCAGTGAATCAGCTCCTTCGCCTACTGAATTGCTCATGATGAGCCAGGCCGGCTGTACGGCTATTGATGTCACCACGCTCTTAAAGAAAATGCGACAACCCATCGAAAAGATAGAGATCGAGTCCTCTGCAAGCCGAACACCGGGACAAATTCCTGATGTGCTGGATACACTGCACCTGCACTTCAGGATGTATGGAGATATCGATCCGGCGAAAGCAGAGAAAGCGATTCGGATGTCCATACATCAATATTGTCCCATCTCAAAGATGATTGACCAGGTAACGAACATTACCTTTAGTGTAGACATTCTGTTTGAGTCATGAGCGGTTTCGTCTGGTGATTTTTTCTTCAACATAAACCCCGGGAATGCGTTAAGTTGTAACAGTTCCCTTACTTTGTTGCCGCGATATGATTAAGACTACCAGTGTATCCTTTGCCTACCCCGGGGAATCACCGATTCACTTTCCCGACATTCTGTGTGAAAAGAATGAGCATGCGCTGATTCTGGGCCCTTCCGGCACCGGAAAAACCACCCTGTTGCATCTGTTAGGCGGATTATTGCACCCAACTGCCGGGGAAGTCCTTATCAATCAAACGGCCATGCATGAGTTGCGCGGACATAAGCTGGACACCTTCAGAGGCAAAACGATTGGAATTATTTTTCAAAAACCCCATTTCATCAGGTCCTTGACCGCTTTAGATAACCTCCTGCTGACCCAAACGCTATCCGGTCGTCAACACGACAAATCCTATGCTTTGTCCCTCATGGATCGACTCGGTATCGCAGGTAGATCGGATAAGCTGACGCATACCATGAGTATTGGCGAACAACAACGTCTCGCTATTGCTCGCGCTATTATCAACAAGCCGGCGCTTATTCTGGCGGATGAACCTTCTTCTGCGTTGGATGATCAGAACTGTACCTCCATGATCACACTGTTGCAACAAGTAGCCACTGAAGAAGGCGCCAACCTCATTGTCGTTACCCATGACAGCAGAATCAAAAACATGATTGAAAATAAAGTTTACCTGACATGATCAGGTCGTTGTATAAATCCGAACTCAGGTATATATGAACATCTTTACACTTAGCTGGAAAAATATTGTTGCCAAGCCGCTCAATAGCGCGATGAGTGTTTTGTTGTTTGCGCTGAGTGTCGGACTCATCACCTTTCTCACACTGCTGAATCATCAGTTGAAAAAAGGCCTTGACAATAATCTCGCCGGGATAGATCTGGTGCTTGGCGCCAAAGGAAGCCCTTTGCAACTGATCCTGAACAGTATGTATCATATTGATGCACCTACCGGAAATATTTCCCTGCAGGAAGCAAGCCCTTTTCTTAACCCTAAGCATCCTTTGATTTCTCATGCCGTGCCTTTGTCTCTTGGGGATAGCTATGGTGCGTTTCGGATTGTAGGAGCACCACAAAGTATCCTCTCTCTGTATGGCGCTACTCAGGTAGAAGGTGCGATGTATCGGGAGGATTTCGAGACGGTCGTGGGTGCTGCAGTGGCTAAGCGACTTCATTTGCATATCGGAGATTCGTTTTTTTCCACACATGGTTTGGAAGATGATCCGGATCTCGCACATGATCATGGAGCGCCCTTTCAGATCACAGGTATTCTAAGCCCTACAGGGACAGTGCTGGATCAGTTGATCCTGTGTACGCCTCAAACTGTGTGGAAGGTGCATGAACATGAAGAAACAGATGCAGATCACGAAGGCGATCACGAAGGTCACGACCATGAAGGTCACGACCACAGTGATCATGCACATGTACATACGAAGTTGCCCGTGACGGACATAGATTCGTCGGAGGTGCAGTTGCTTTCTGCTGCTATCATGGACTCGCTCAGAAGCCAACCGGAAAAAGAGATCACCAGCGTGTTGATGAAGTTCAGAAATCGCACCAATTTTCAAGCGCTTAATCTGCTGCGCAACATCAATATGAATACAGGTTTGATGGCAGCTTCTCCCGCGCTGGAAATCAACCGGCTCTATGCGATGATGGGTAGTGGTACAGATGCACTTCGGTACGTGGCAATTTTGATAGCTATTGTGGCGGCCATCAGCATTTTTATATCGCTTTACACGTCATTAAAAGAGAGGAAATATGAGATGGCGCTTATGCGGGTGAGCGGTGCAGGCCCAGGTGTATTGTTTCGCATGATCCTGGGAGAGGGGATGTGGATCACGCTGATAGGCCTGGCATTGGGCATCTTAGCCGGGCATGTGGGTATGCATTTAGCGGGATCAATTCTGGAGCGGGGATACAAGTATCAGTTTACTGGTATTCTATGGGTAGATGCAGAATGGTTGATTGTAATTGGAAGCCTGATAGTAGGCTTTTTAGCTGCCCTTATCCCTGCGTTTCAAGGCGCAAAAGTCGATTTACACAAGACACTGGCGGAAGGGTAAGACTTGTATTTTCGTAAAAAGCGAATGCTTTGATTGTTGTTTGTCAGCAGAGTGACAGTTTTTAACTGCAGTGAAGAGGTTTTATTTGAGTACATTTAGCGTATTGCCCTTTCTTCTACTTGTACCATTAAATTTCCTGACGACATGAAGCGCAAAGATTTTTTACGAGGATTTAGCTGGCTTGGATTAGGGGCACTGGCTCCGATAAAGACTTCGGCAACTGCTGCCGCAAAATTTCCTGCAGGACCTGTTCCTCCGAACTGCACCCTGATTCCGACAGAAACCGCCGGACCTTTTCCTTTGGATCTGACAGAAAACCAGACATTCTTTCGACAGGATGTGACGGAGGGAAGAGAGGGCGTTTTGCTTCATCAGAAAATGAGAATTATTGGTGCTGAGAATTGTCTTCCCATGCCTAATGTGCGCGTGAATATCTGGCATTGCGACAAAGACGGATTGTACTCGGGATATGGCTCGGAAACCGGTCAGACGTATATGCGTGGCTATCAAATTACAGATGCGAATGGCGAAGTTGAGTTTACCACTATTCTTCCGGGCTGGTACAATGGGCGCATTTGTCACATTCATTTTCAGGCATACGTCAGTAGTGTATATGCTGCTATTTCACAGTTGACATATCCGATAGCGGAAAAGAATGCGATATACGAAGCCAACGCAGACATCTATACAAAAGGCCTTGATCCACTTGGATTCAACAACGACGGAGTGTTTGCTGACGGATATGCGTATCAGTTGGCCACCTTAACACCAAATGATGACACAGGTGGGTATGATTCTTTTCTCGAAGTGACCATCGAAGGCTCAGGACTGACCAGTCTGGCGAAAGCAGAACCAGAGACCGGCGGTGTATTTACGCTCAGCCAGAATCAACCCAATCCATACCAGGGGCAGACAAGAATACCTTTTGTGTTGAATTATCCTGCGGATGCCTTTATCGAGATCTGGAGTCTCTCCGGACAAAAGGTGGCCGAGATAAAACGACCCGGTCTGACAGCAGGCGAACATGTAGTTGATTTTGATGCCCTTCGGTCAGGACTTCCTGCCGAAACATATGTATATCAGTTGCGTGTCGAATACAACGGCGCGATATATCGGCAGGCTAAAGTGATGACAGCCATTCAATAGTCGGATGAGGGAAAGAAGATCGATTTTCATTTTTATTAGTTTGGCTTACATCTCAGGTTTCTGGCTCTTGAGTTGTGGATCATCTGGTCAAAAAGGTGATGACTATCCTGCGGATCATACCGATCAGGAAATCACAGAGGATACGGAGCCTTTGGTGCCTGATTATGATACAACCAACTGGACGGAAATTGTAGCAGGCGATGGATATACCCTGGATATTAAATATGCCACTACAGATAATTTTGTAGATGAGGTCATCTATCCCTGTGGCCGCATGTTTCTTCGCCCTGATGTTGCAGTTGCTTTGCAAAAAGTAAAAATGGAGTTTGAGAAGCACGGCTACGGTTTGATTCTGTTTGATGGGTATCGACCTCGGCCTGCTCAGCAGAAACTTTGGGATAAAGTGCCCAATCCAAGCTATGTGGCGCCTCCTTCCGAGGGATCTATGCACAACCGTGGGGTAGCGATAGATTTATCGCTGACAGATACATCAGGTCAGGAGATCAATATGGGGACGCCCTACGATTTTTTCGGACCTGAAGCACATCATGACTTCCTCGATCATCCTGAGGAGGTGATCACCAGGCGACAGCTCTTAAAATCGGTGATGGAATCGCATAGGTTTCAGCCTATTCGCACCGAATGGTGGCATTATTCCTATATCGTATCATCGTATCCCCTCGATGACTGGCAGTGGCCTTGTTTGGATTAGGTTCTCGCTGACTAACATATTTACCCTATTTTTGGCGTTCTTATTTACTTCAGGCAAAAAAGCAACTGAAATATTCACATACATGAGTGCAGAACATACATCAGACGTCCAGGCCATTGATACGTTAGCATCGAAGTACCAGCTTTTGCGAAAAGAGATCGCCAAAGTGATCGTGGGGCAGGATGACGTTGTCAAAGCCGTATTGATCTCATTGTTTTCCAACGGCCACAGCTTGTTGGTGGGTGTGCCCGGACTTGCGAAAACACTGCTCGTCAGTACCATATCGGAAGTGCTGGATCTCGATTTTAAGCGAATTCAATTTACACCGGACTTGATGCCTTCCGATATAACCGGAACAGAAATCCTTGATGAAGACCGTCATTTTAAATTTAACCGGGGGCCGATTTTTGCCAATATCATCCTGGCAGATGAAATCAACAGAACACCGCCGAAAACACAGGCTGCGCTACTGGAGGCGATGCAGGAACGCTCTGTGACCGTCAGCGGGGACAGGCACCAGCTGCCCAAACCCTTTTTTGTGCTGGCGACGCAAAACCCGATCGAGCAGGAAGGAACCTATCCACTTCCGGAAGCCCAGCTCGACAGGTTTATGTTCAATATTCCGCTCGACTATCCATCTTACGAAGAAGAAATCCAGGTTGTTAAAACCACGACCACGAATATAGATGCAAACCTTACTCACATCCTATCTGCGGCAGAAATTTTGTCTTTTCAACAATTGATCCGTAAGATACCGGTTGCCGATAACGTACTCGAATATGCGGTTTCCTTAGTCGCTAAAACACGTCCGGGAACGGCAAAAGCAACTGATGCGGTCAACCAATATATTTCCTGGGGAGCCGGACCACGTGCCTCTCAATATCTTGTGTTGGGTGCGAAATGCCACGCAGCTATCGAAGGGAAATATTCCCCTGATATCGCGGATGTGAAAGCTGTGGCCAACTATGTATTGCGACATAGAATCGTACGCAACTATAAGGCAGAAGCAGAAGGCATGACTGAGGAAAAAGTGATCGAAGGGTTGTTGTAACCCGCGCTCATCACCATTTCTGCGCACTTGTTGCTTGTTTATTTGTCCGCATGATCACAACTGATCATGGATTTTTAGCGATATTTACATCAAATAAAAAACCATGATAAAGTTGTTAAAGAAAATAGGATTATGGGCTGGTATCTTTCTGCTCGCCCTGATCCTGATATCCTTCCTCCTTCCTTCAGAAGTCCATGTCAAGCGTAGTGTGGAGATTAAATCCTCGATGGAACATGTGTTTGATCAGGTGATCGATCTGCGCAACTGGGAAAAATGGGATCCGTGGAAACGTATGGACCCCACGATGGTCATCACTTTTAGCAATCCACCGCTGGGGGAGGGTTCGTTTTATAAATGGGAATCGGAGAACAAACGACTAGGAAGCGGAACCCTGACCCTGAAGCGCGTGGTCCAGTTTGAAGAAATCGAGACAGCCATTGACTTTGACGGTCGGGGTACGGGAAGCACCCTATTTCAGTTTTCGCACAAAGGAGACATGGTCGTTGTGGACTGGAGCATGGACATCGATGTGGGGATGATGCCCTGGAATAAATACAAAGGGCTGATGATCAAAAGCGAGCTCAAAAAGCAGTTTGACAAGGGCTTGCACGGGTTAAAGTTTTATGCGGAAAAGAACTGATTTCCAATTGTAATTCATTAAATTGCGATATGTAACCATCAGGGAATTAGGTGCTCACCTGTTTCCTGACGGGAAGAAATCTTTTCGTTCACTACTTTAAAACCAACTGTTATGCCTCCTATTAACTGGCTCTCCATCGTTATTGCCATGCTTATTCCGATGCTGCTGGGATTTGTGTACTATCACAAAGCCCTATTTGGAAATGCATGGATGAAATCTCTGGGACTTACGGAAGAGGATATTCAAAAAGGAAACATGGGAATGATTTTCGGTGTATCTCTTGTCTGTTCTTTCCTCATTGCGTTCTTTATTGTTGGCAATGTCAACGGAGCTGGCCAGGAGGGAGCCAACGGTGAGTTTGATACTTTTAAGCACGGTGTATTTCATGGTGTGATCATTGGAATATTCCTGATTACCCCTGTGTTTATCACCAATGGTCTGTTTGAAAGAAAGAACTGGACGAATATGCTGATCAATGCCGGATACTGGATCATCTGTATGGCATTGATGGGGGGAGTCCTGGATGCGATGAATCATTGGCCCAACGACCTCGCACACTAAGCAGTCGAAACAGGCTTTTACTTTTTTAGCTGAACCAGGTGTTCAACCATCATTCAAGGATGGGTTGCTGAAGTTTCTGTATTTGAACAGGAACACGGATTACGCATGTTTTTGACGAAGCATTCCGGGCTTACTCTTGGACGAGTGGGTGCCATTAAACACACGTGATTTGCGTTGAATTTTTCTTTCCTCTTCAGGCAGAGCGATAAATGACTGGCATTCTGCTGAGCAACAGTTATCGTAATCTTCGGCGCATTTTGGACATTGTATAAACAGAAGGTGGCAGGCATCATTGGCACAATTGACGTGCTCATCTGAAGGCTCACCGCATTGATGGCAGGTAGCAATCACTTCTTCGGATATGCGTTCGCCTAATCGCTCATCGAAAACAAAGTTTTTTCCGATAAACTTATTGGGAATCCCAAGCTTTTCAGCCTGTCGGGCATATTCGATGATACCGCCGTCGAGTTGATAAACATGTTTGTACCCTTTGTACTTCATAAATGCGGAGGCTTTTTCACATCGGATGCCTCCGGTGCAGTACATGACGATGTGTTTGTCTTTGTTTTCGCCCAACATATCAGCGACCATCGGCAGGCCATCGCGGAAGGTTTCCATCGGAGGTAAGATGGCATTTTGAAAATGGCCCACCTCACTTTCGTAGTGGTTTCGCATATCCACTACGATGGTATCCGGGTCATCCGTTAGCGTGTTAAAAGCTTCCGCGGAAAGGTGTGTGCCACGATCGGTGACATCAAACGCATCATCGCTGAGACCGTCCGCGACGATTTTCTCCCGCACTTTGACGTTCAGCATGAAGAAGGATTTGCCATCATCTTCTACCGCAATATTAAGCCGGATGCCATTTAAAAACGGATAAGTATCCAGGTATTCTCTCAGGGCTTCCAATTTGGCTGCAGGGACGGACAGCTGGGCGTTGACACCTTCGCGGGCCACATAGATTCGGCCTAATACACCGAGTTGGTCCAGGTCCTGGTAAAACTGATCTCTGAAGGCCTGTGGATCCTGAATTTTAGAATAGGCGTAAAACGAGAGAGTGGTGCGTTCGACATGATCCTCCCGGAGCTTGGAGCGCAACTCATCGTGGTTGATTTTGTTGTGTAACTGCTGTCCCATGGTGATTCTATGCTCAGGTGCAAAGATAACCTATCCTGCTGTCCGAACCATGGGAAAGGGTATAACAGATCGTTAAGGGGTTTTCAGGAATATTGCAATGAAAAACTGTAAAAACTATGTTATTAAAAGATTAAATATAAGTCATTACTATATGTGTATGTCAGGCTATTGTAAAACGTTAATTCTGCAGTATGAAAGCAGGGGCAAATTAAACCTGCTTTCAGGCATTAAATGCCAATAAATTCATCAGAAATGGAAAAAAAACGCCCTTAATATATGGGACATAGTAAGATTTACTGTCATTCGTGTAAATTTGCGGCGTTTTTAGGCGTTCGACCCCGCAGTATATCGTCGGGATCACAGCACCAGGCGTCACTTTTATTCATTTAAATCAGGAGAGGTTATGGCCACTCGAAAAGCAAAGAAGGCAGTTAAAACTGCTACCGGAAAAAAATCTGCTAAACCTGCCGCCAGGAAGGCTGTAAAAAAGGCAGCTGCGCCAAAGAAAAAGTCGGCCGCTAAAAAGGCAGCCCCGAAGAAAAAGGTAGCGGCTAAGAAGGCTGCACCAAAGAAGAAAGTAGCGGCTAAAAAAGCCGCCCCAAAGAAAAAAGTAGCCGCGAAGAAGACAACTGGTAAAAAGGCAGCCGCGCCAAAGAAAAAAGCCGCTGTAAAAAAGGTGTCTGCGAGAAAAGCTGCTCCGAAGAAGAAAGTAACCGCTAAGAAAGCAGCGCCAAAGAAAAAAGTAACCGCTAAGAAAGCCGCACCAAAGAAAAAAGTGAGTGCTAAAAAAGCTGCACCAAAGAAAAAGGTAGCTGCCAAAAAAGTAGTACGCAAGAAAGCGGCCCCTAAAAAAGCAGCTGTAAGAAAAACTACTGCTAAGAAGGCCGCTCCTAAAAAAGCTGCTAAGAAGGCTGCGCCAAAAAAGAAGGTCACCGCTAAAAAAGCCGCCCCAAAGAAAAAGGTGGCTGCAAAGAAAGTAGTTCGCAAAAAGGCAACACCGAAAAAAGCCGTTGTTAAGAAGACGACTGCCCGGAAAGCCGCTCCGAAAAAAGCCGTTAAAAAGGCTGCACCTAAAAAGAAGGTCACCGCTAAAAAAGCTGCCCCGAAGAAAAAAGTGGCCGCTAAGAAAGTAGCTCCAAAAAAAGCTACAGTAAAAAAAGCAACGCCAAAGAAATCTGCTGTGAAAAAAGCAGCGCCAAAGAAAAAAGCGGCTGCCCCAAAAGCAGCTCCTAAAAAGAAAGTGGCGGTGAAAAAGACCACAGTGAAGAAAACCACCGTTAAAAAGACTGCCCCTAAAAAATCAGGAAAGACTGCTGCCAAAGAAGTTGTGAAAAAGGAGAAAGTGATCACCAAACCTTCTGAACTGAGTGTAGCAAAACGCAAACAAATTGAAAAGAAACTGGGGCAACCACTTGTTGCACCTGTAGCCAGGAAAAAAGATAAGATGTCAATGAAAAAAGAAACCGGACCAGTCGGGGCGAAGATGCCACAGAGCCCGCCTCAGAAGTCCAGATACAGCGATGCCGAGTTAGCTGAATTCGATAAACTGATCGATGAGAAACTCATCATTGCGAGAGAACAACTCCAGTTCTATCTGAAGCAACTGGAGGATATGGCCGAGAATCCGGACAACAAAATCAAAAGTCTGGATGATGGAATGAGTAGTCTTGAAAGCGAGCGCATCAGTTCGATGGCCGCTCGTCAGCAAAAGTTGCTGCAGCATTTGGAAAATGCCAAAATCAGGATTAAAAACAAAGTGTACGGCATTTGCCGGGAGACCGGGAGATTGATTTCGAAAGAGCGTCTTCGCGCGGTGCCGCATGCCACGCTGTCCATTGAGGCCAAGCAAGCTCAGAATTAATTTACCCAATTGTCAACCCATTCTCAGGTGCAGATGGTACTACCCATGTGCCTGAGAACGTTTAGGGTGGGTACACTAACAACCTACGTTTATGTCTAATCGTACAAGTACGGTTCTAATCGTCGTATTCCTGGTGCTCTTGTTTGATCAGGTGCTGAAAATATGGGTGAAAACACATATGGAATACGGGGAGGAATTTGGCATACTGGGATTGAGTTGGGCGCGTATTCATTTTGTGGAGAACAAGGGCATGGCCTTTGGCCTGTCGCTTGGGGGAGATTGGGGTAAACTAGGCCTGAGTATTTTTCGACTGATCGCCGTAGGGTTTTTAATTTACATTATCCGTTCGCTGATTCAAAGCAAGGAAACACTTGGCGTGATTTTCTCGTTTTCACTTATCCTCGCGGGCGCCCTCGGCAATATTCTCGACAGTGCTTTTTACGGGCTTATTTTTTCTGAGACACCATATCACGGAGGATTGGCCAGCATGTTTCCGGAAGGTGGAGGCTATGCCTCTTTTCTGCACGGGAAAGTGGTGGATATGCTTTATTTTCCATTGATTGATTCCCATTTTCCGGATTGGTTTCCTATTTGGGGAGGACAGCGGTTCCAGTTTTTCCGGCCGGTGTTTAATATTTCCGATGCAGCGATTTCTTCAGGTGTGATCAGCCTGGTTTTGTTCCATCACAGGATCTTTAAATCCGGAAAAGAAGAAGAGCAAAAGAAAGAGTCTGTAGGTGTGGCGACGGATTCGACGGCGGAGGGCCAATCAGGAGAGACCGCAGAGGATGCCGAATCATAATCCGGTATAGGGCTTAGCAAGCCGCAACCCACTTTGGATTGAGTTAAGAAATCGAGTTATGCCTTATGGTGTGATCTGAGTGCGTATGGGAAAACGGGACGCAAGGGTAAGTCCTTGGGAGAATGGGGAAGAAATGTTTTGGGATGGGACTACTTTTGTACAGGTTTTACCAATAGTATTCTTTGATTTAGTGGGCTAAAAATCGATTGATGGCTTTTACAGCATTGCTTACGCGTTGGTAATCAATGGCATAATGCATGTACTTCCCGTCTTTATCGGCAATCAGCACTCCGGCATTCTTCAGGATACGAAGGTGCTGGGAAGCAATCGATTGTTCAATCTTGAGGGTGTTGTAAATCTGATTGACCTGTATGTTTTTGTTTTGATCCAAAAACTCCAGGATCTTCAGTCGGAGAGGATGCGCCAGCGCGCGCATGAGCTCAGTGGATACCGTGAGCTTCTCCTGCTGAAAGGTGACCTTGGTCCTTTTCATACATTTCCTTATTTTGAGTTAAACCTTAGCAACAAATTTGCAATTAAGATTTGACTCCTGCAAATGATATTACAAAAAAAATTCATCTGTAATACCATGGCAATCACCCGATAGCACCTAAATCGTTGATTGTTAACGAAATGTAAAAAAAGTAGGGGGAAAAATAATTTTTAATCTTCACAGTATCAGTCTCTTAAATGGACTACCTAAAGCAAAGATTTAGCCGGCCAACTCCTCTACAAGCTTAGAGATCTGGTTGAGCCTTTCTTTGTCCAGTGAGTAGTAGATAAACTTACCTTGTCTTTCGGTAAGCACGACACCTGCACGGCGTAGAATTGCCAGATGCTGAGAGGCAACCGACTGTTCCAGGCGGAGTTTAATGTAAATGTCAGTTACAGTCATCGTAGCATGCTCTTCGAGCAAATCAATCACACGTTGTCTCAGTTTGTGATTGACAGCGCGGAGTACTAACACAGCTTTACGGAGATCAGCGTAATTGAGTTCAATTTCGCTGGATCCCTTTCTCAAACTTACAATTTCAGTCTTCTTTTTCATCATGAGCGAGATTATATCGGATTCATGTATGAAATATCATAAACCGTACCATATTGATTTTAACAATAATTAAGTCAAAGATTATCAATGACTTATGTTTTGCATTAGATTTATATACAACAGCCGATACATATTTAATCCACCTAAACCCGGTGGATTTTCCCTGTTTGCTCAGAGATTGGCCGTTTTTTTCGATTTCGTGATGTTTGGGGGTTTGAGATAGAAAGGAACATAATGTAGCGCATCCTCATAATGGCCCTTTTTAAATTCGGCCACCGCCAGCCTTTGCAGATGGCGCGCACTACACTGGATTGTATCATCAATCAGCAGACCCTTTCTGCCGCCTGATGGATCAGGAGTCATTCCCCTGATTTTTAATGCGCCATCACCGCAACAGATGATTTTTCCGTCCTGGGGAAGAGTTTCCCTAAAAAAGGACTCTTCCAGGATCACCGATGAATCGGGCCAGACGGCTTCCAGATCGCGATTATAGAGTGCTGCATATACTTCATCCCGACGGGCATCAATCATCGGCAGGAGGTAATCGGCATCCGGGTGCATCTGAAGGGCGGCATCGGCCAGCGCTTTCAGGGTAGAAATAGCGATGAGGGGTTTTCCTAGCGCATAGGCCATGGCTTTTGCGGTGGCACCTCCCACTCTCAGACCGGTATATGAGCCTGGTCCTGAGCTCACAGCGATAGCCGATAATTCTCCGGGCATAATGCCGGCCTTTTGTAACATAGTCTCAATCAGGGGCGCCAGCATAGCGGCATGCTGCATGCCTTCACTCGTCTCCACGAGATCAACAAGTGTGGCATCCCGGCTTAAGGCTACCGAACACACACGGGTGGCTGTCTCAATGTGAAGTATATACATATTACTATAAGCTACAATTTGTAACTACTCGTATCATAACGGATAAAAGAGGGAAATGGTTTACTCCTGAAGCCAGCACAGATACTGAAACAAGGGCACTTGCACCCTGATCCATTCATTCAGCTACCCCGGACGAAGTCTATTAATTGACTTTCAAAATTGACTGGTACTCTTTTTCGTTGTTCAGCAGGTTGATGGCCACCGCTAGTTCCGGATCATTTTTCAGCTGATATTTTACCAGTCCCGTTTCAAAATAATAGCGGCTGAGTATTTCTTTCTCGATTTCGAGGATAATTTCCTTTTGATGGGTGTTGATCTGAGAGGCTTTCTCCTTTTCCACAATCGATTTAAGTTGGTCCACCTGCCGGGTGACTTCGTCAGAATACGATTCTTTGCCAGCCACTTCTTTCAATTGTATGATCACCTCATCGGTTTCGGTTTCAAATTCGAAATGGCTGTCTTTCAGGTATTTTTCAAATGCCGCGAAGTCCTGAAAACGATATTCTTCCAAAGGAGCGATACTGTCTTTCCCGATGCAGAATTCTGTCACGAAATTGAAAATCGCGTTTTGCTTACTCAGTTTTTTGACGATCAGAGGATTATCTTCCTTGTCCAGTGGGATATCCGGTTTTACACCTCCTCCATCCAGTACAGTTCGGCCGGCACGCGTCTGGAATCTGGCGCGCTGATCATCCGGGATATGGACGCGCTCTCCATTCTTATACTCTACCGACTGAATGCAACGGCCACTGGGGATATAGTACTTAGAGGTGGTGAGTTTGACCTTGGCGTTATACCCGATATCAAACGTATTCTGCACCAGCCCTTTGCCGTAGGACAATTGGCCGATGACTACACCCCGATCCAGATCCTGCATCACACCGGACACAATCTCAGAGGCGGAGGCGGATTTTTCATCGATGAGAACCACCAGCTTTATGTGCTGATCCACAGGTTCGTTTCTTGTTTTATAGGACTTGTCCGCTTCGACAACCTTACTTCGCGTGGTCACCACGGTTTCTTCCGCAGGAATAAAGACATTGCACACATTGATTGCTTCTCGCAATAGTCCACCTCCATTTCCCCTTAGATCGAGGATAACCCCCTTCAGATCAGAGGACTCCGTTTTTAAATCTCTCAGTGCATTGGCCACATTTCTGCCCGCATCACGGGTGAAAGTGGTCAGGGAAATATACCCAACGCCTTTTTCAAGCATACCGGAATACGGCACATTCTTGCCATCCATACCTCCGCGGATGATGGTCATATTCATGATCTCATCCTGACCGGGGCGCTGAATATCCAGATTCATCTCGCTTCCCGGAATACCACTGATGATATCCATGACGTCTTCCGGCGAACGCTCATCTGTTGACTCTCCATTGACTTTTTTGATACGGTCGCCGACTCGCATACCGGATTCAAAGGCTGGTGAATCTTCAATGATTTTAGTGATCACAAGGTCATCGCCTATTTTTTTGATTTTCAGACCTGAAGACGCTTCTCCTTCCTCATTTTTAAACCGCCAGCTCTCGATCTGGGATTCCGAAAAATAGTTGGTAAACGGATCCAGGGTCGCCAACATGGCATCAATACCGACTTTCATAATCTGGTTGGGATCCACCTCATCCACATAGTTGGAGTTGACCTCCTTATAGAGATTGCTGAAGATTTCGAGGTTTTTGACAATATCAAAATAGCGTCCTTTTTGCAGGGTAGTGGCTGCTAACCCAAATACGAGAGCCGCGACCACTATACCGCCAAACAACAAATTCCTTTTCATAACAACGATTATACCTGTAAATGTACGGGGATATGTAAGAATATATAACGTCTTTCGGGCCGGGGAAAGTCTTTGAGAGGTTATTTGGTGTTGGTCTCCTCCGCTGAAGCTTCGGCGATTAAAAGGTGGTCAGTGCCACGAGGGAATATAGATTCCATGAATGGTAGCCTTTCAATGCGTTGAAAGGGATTAGGTGAGCTGGAGAAATCGAACTCAAGGAAAAGATGCCCCGTGCTTTAGCTCGGGGCTAAAACCATCCAGCGCAAAGGAGAGCGGCAAAATCCTACCCCGTGCTTTAGCTCGGGGCTTGTGCAAGAAAGCGAAATCAAACTCAAGGAGTAGATACCCCGTGCTTTAGCTCGGGGCAAAAACCATCCAGCGCAAAAGAGAGCGGCAAAATCCTACCCCGTGCTTTAGCTCGGGGCAAAAAACAATCCAACGCAAACGAGAGCGGCAAAATCTTGACCCGTGCTTTAGCTCGGGGCTTGTGCAAGCAAGTGGAAGCATGCTCCCCCTTCGCCCTCCGCTCTATGCCCCATCCGATGAAGTGAAGGATGAAAATTGAAAAATAAATATATCTCTGCTCTCCGCCTTAAGCGCCATGCCTAATAGTCTCATGTCTCAGGTCTTGTGTCTCAGGTCTAACAGAACCCGTCTAAATTTCAAAATCATTGACACAAAAGTCCCCTATATTCATAGCCTGTTGTGAATCCAAGGTGATTCATAGCTTGTAGTGAATCCAACGATTAATTGAAAAAAAAAACTATGAAGCTTAAATTCAATTCTCCGGTGATACTCACTTTCTCCCTGATCTGCGTCGCGGTGTTTTTTCTCGACAAGATCATGGTGGGAACGCTCATGCCTTATTTTGCATTGGGCCACGTGAGTATGTCTAATCCAATATCGCTGATGACGCTTTTTACCCATGTTTTGGGGCACGGGAGTATTGAGCATTTACTGGGCAATCTCACCTTTATCCTTTTGATCGGACCAATAGTGGAAGAAAAATATGGCGATCGGCGCACCTTAGTCATGATTATCCTGACAGCGCTCATCACCGGGATATTGAACTTGATATTTTTTCACACCGGCCTTATGGGTGCAAGTGGTGTTGTGTTTATGCTAATCCTGCTGGTGAGTTTTACGAATACGAAAAGCGGAGAGATCCCGGTGACCTTTATTCTGGTGGCCTTGCTTTTTATCGGCAAAGAAGTGATTCAAAGCCTGAATACAGATCAGATTTCGCAGTTTGCACACATCATCGGCGGAGTTTGCGGCAGTATCTTCGGCTTTATCAATCGCCCAGGAAGAAGCTGATTTTTGATCGTTTCGCTAAAAATGAGAGTGAAAAATCCTGTTTTTGCCTTAAGCCCGGGGCTGAACGAGACATTTTGTCGACCACAAAGCAAATATTGTAGAGAACTTGCGGCTATTCAAACCACCTCACGGCGTTCACTTTGTATTTTGTGCTCACTTTGCATAAAACCATTTTTTTCACTTCCTTAACTGACGTATGAAAACATTTCTTTTTCTTGCGCTGCCGGCAATCGTCGTATTGTATGGTTGTGCATCCGATAACACGAATTCTCAAAAATTGACATATCCCGAAACGGAAAAGACTGATCATGTAGACACCTACCACGGAGTAGATGTCCCCGATCCTTACCGATGGCTTGAAGATGATACTTCCGCAGCGACTACAGCCTGGGTGACCGCACAAAACGAAGTCACATTCGGTTTTCTCGATCAGATTGAATGGCGATCCAAACTCAAATCTCGCATTGAATCACTGGTAGATTACGAACGGATTTCTGCACCTTACAAACGCGGTGATTTTGAATACTATTACCGAAATTCCGGTCTTCAAAATCACAGTGTACTATTTAGAAAGCCGGTCGACAATAAAGACGCGGAACCAGAAGTATACCTGGATCCAAATACATTTTCTGAAGATGGTACGACCGGATTATCCGGGGTTTCGTTTACTGAAGATGGAACACTCTCCGCACACCTCGTAACCGAAGGCGGATCTGACTGGAGAAAAGTAATCGTCATGAACGCCCTCACCAAAGAAGTCATCGAAGACACCCTGATCAATGTCAAATTCAGCGGTACGTCCTGGTATAAAAATGAAGGGTTTTACTACAGCAGCTATGACAATCCGAAAGATGGAAGTCAGTTAAGCGGAAAGACCCAACATCACAAACTCTATTATCACAAACTGGGCACACCACAATCCGATGATGTATTAGTGTTTGGAGGAGAAAAACAACCCAATCGTTATATCGGCGGATATGTCACCGAAGACAATAACTACCTCATCATTTCGTCGGCAGAAAATACAAGCGGAAATCAGTTGTACGTCAAATCCCTGAACGCCCCGGATAGTCCGTTGATTCAAATCGATGATGACTATTTTTCAGAAATTAACTATGTCGATCACGAGGGAACGCGCTTTTTATTTTCCACCAATATCGATGCACCGAATTATCGCGTGTTTGCCGTAGATATATCCAATCCGGATAAGACGAACTGGAAAGATGTAATTCCTGAAACGAAAAACGTTCTGATAGCCGGTTCAGGAGGAGGTTATTTGTTTGCAAAATATCTGATCGATGCCAAAACCGCTGTCAAGCAATACGACCTGAATGGAAAGCTGGTGCGCGACATCGAGCTGCCGGGTATCGGTACAGCATCGGGCTTTGGTGCTAAGAAAAATGAGAAGGATTTTTACTATTCTTTCACGTCATTTACAGATCCATCGTCCATCTATCACTACGACATGGAGACTGGTGTTTCGACGCTTTACCTGCAGCCGAAAGTTGATTTTACACCTGAGGACTATGAGACCAAACAGATCTTTTATACCAGTAAGGACGGTACCAAAGTGCCGATGTTTATCGTGTACAAAAAAGGTATCGAGCTCGACGGCACCAACCCGACGATGCTGTATGCTTACGGTGGATTTAATGTTAGCCTGACGCCCAATTTCAGTTCCATGCGAGTGGCCTGGCTGGAGCAAGGAGGCATCTGGGCGCAACCTAATCTGCGCGGCGGAGGTGAATATGGGGAAGAGTGGCATGAAGCCGGCACCAAAATGAAAAAGCAGAATGTCTTTGATGACTTCATCGCCGCTGCCGAATACCTCATTAAAGAGAAGTATACTTCCTCTGATCGTCTGGCCATTTTTGGTGGGTCAAATGGAGGATTGCTCGTTGGCGCTACCATGACGCAACGGCCGGATCTGATGAAAGTGGCGATTCCGGCGGTCGGTGTAATGGACATGCTGCGGTACCACACATTTACGGCAGGAGCAGGATGGTCAGCAGACTATGGTACAGCCGAGGATTCCAAAGAGATGTTTGAATATCTCAGAACGTACAGCCCTGTCCATGCATTGAAACCAGGGACATCTTATCCTGCCACACTGGTCACAACTGCTGATCATGATGACCGGGTGGTACCGGCGCATTCGTTTAAGTTTGCCGCTACCCTCCAGGCGTCTCAGGCCGGCGATGCGCCTGTGCTGATCCGGATTCAGACCAAAGCGGGTCATGGATCGGTATCTACAACACAACAAATTGAATTACAAACAGATATGTTTGCCTTTGCCTGGGAAAATATGGGGTTTGAACCTGATTTTTCTGAGGTGGTGAAAGATTAAAATGTGGGCCCGGATTTTCCGGGCCTTCGTTTTTTATAACCTGTCCGGAGGATTATATAAATATTGAATAATGGCTATCTTAGCCCCAATAATTTAAAATCTGAGATGGAAACTCCCAACTATAGTCGAAAAGGAAGCTGCTTCCTTCAATTTGTTCTCTTTTTCGTCCTTTTCATCGTAATGTTGATTTGGATCTATTACAAGAACTTCGCACTCACCTTCTAATTAGAAGTATTCCCCTTATTACAGAATAGGCGATTGAAAGTTTACCAGGTGGGTAAACTTATCTAACCTGTTTTGGACCTGTACATTCGTCAGGCCTCGCAGGCCTTCGGTCCCAAATTTCTCGACGCAGAAAGAAGCCATAGCGGATCCGCAAACGATCCCTTGTTTCAATACTTCAAATGAGATATGATCGCGGCTGGCAATAAATCCCATCAGACCGCCGGCAAATGTATCCCCGGCTCCGGTAGGATCCTGCACTTCAGTCAGGGGTAAGGCAGGAGCAAAAAACACCTGATTTTCCCCAAACAACAATGCGCCGTGTTCTCCTTTTTTGATCACCAGGTATTTAGGCCCCATCGCGGTGATGACTTCGCTGGCCGTGACCAGCGAGTATTCACCTGATAGTTGTCGAGCTTCCTCATCATTGATTATGAGCAGGTCGATATGCTTTAATACATCCTTTAGGTCATCCATAGCGCTGTCCATCCAGAAATTCATCGTATCCAGGGCAATCACCTTTGGGCGTGTTTTCATTTGTGTGATCACACTCTTCTGAATGGCCGGTGTCAGGTTGCCCAGCATCACATATTCACTATTGCTTTCAGAAGGGCTGAGTACCGGATTAAAGTCTGCGAGGACATTCAATTCGGTGATAAGTGTGTCTCTGGCATTCAGGTTGTGATGATATTTTCCGGCCCAGAAAAATGATTTTCCGCCTTCGACCACCTTGATACCGGATACATCAGCACCTCTGCCTTTAAGGGCCTCCAGTTCGCTCTTCGGAAAATCCTCACCGACAATCGAGACGATGCTGATCTGGTTGACAAAGTAGGATGCCGCCCATGCGATGTAGGTGCCGGCGCCACCAACGATGCGCTCAGCTCGGCCAAAAGGGGTTTCAATATCATCAAAGGCTACGGAGCCAACGACCAGTAAACTCATTTCAGTTTTTTTTGTGAAGGGGCAAAGGTAAACAATTAGCGAAGTGAATGAGGCATGGAGCATGGAGCATGGAGCGAGGGGTGTTGAGTCCCTACGCTTTGCTCACGACTCGTTCCCGAAACCTCGGGATTACTCCTCACTCCACCTAAATGGTAAGATCTATAAAAGGCTTGTGTTCACGCAAAGCCGCCAGGGCTTAAAGAAAAGGACGGAAAAAGGAATTCAAACATTTTCACTCCTCACTTTTAATTTCTGCATGCCCCATTCCATAGATTGCAGATTGAAAAATGAAAGTGGAAAAGTTTTTTAATTCGCCCCATGCCCCATGCCCTATGCCCCATGCCCCATGCCCCATGCTCCATGCTTTACGCTCTCCGCTCCCAGTCTCCCTTTTTCCCTGAAGCCATCGCCAATGAAAGTCTGATGACGTACCAGAAATAGAGCATCTGAAGTGTGACGAACAGCCTGACCAATTCTGCGCGCTTGAAAAAGGACGCAGCATTGTTCAGGACAAAATAATCTGCCAGCCATTTTCCGATGAGCAGGATAAGGAAGGGTTGCCATGGGGTGAGTGAAAAAATGGAAGTGATAAGCAAAAGGAAAAGAAGCATGTGGTAGAGGCCAACAAAACTCCAGATATTGCTGATAGTAGGTTTTTTCAGACCTTTGTTTTTTCCAGCCCAGCGCATTCGCTGCGAGAGGAGATCCTGCCAGTTTTTTTTGCCTGTTGTATAAACTGAAGCTTGTATCGATTTGATAAAGGAAATGCTGCCGGGAAAAGAGGATCGCATTTTTTCTATCAGAAACATATCGTCGCCGGAAGCAAAATGGAAATTACCATCGTACCCATTCACTTTTTTGAAGGCTTCTTTTGTAAAAATCATATTCGCACCACTGGCGATATCGTGCCATCCGGAGTGAATCCCCGCCCCTGCAATCAGCGTGAATGTCAGTTGCTCAGCTTCCTGCATTTTTTCCAACAATGAATCTGTATGTGTGAGCAGCACAGGCCCTGCCTGAAATACACTGTTTGTGTCCCGAAATGCTTGTAAAGTGGTCGTGAGCCATTTTTCTCCCGGAATGCAATCCGCATCGGTTACGATGATGGTATCATATTGAGCCAGATCTACTCCCAGGGTAATACCTGACTTTTTATAGGCCGGAGCATGGATATATTGCGGATGATCCTGAAGGCGCACATAGCGGACCTTTTTATGGGTAATCTCATTGATGATTTGGGGCATTTCATCTGTTGAGTGATCGTCGATGATGATCACTTCACCAAACATTCCATCTGTTAACTGACTAAGGATGGCTCTGATGCAAGCTTGGATTTTGGCAGATTCATTTCTGGCGACGATGATAATGGAAACACCTTGCGAATCTGTAAAATTGTCTTTCGATTTGAATGGAGGTATTCTGATCCACTGGTACAGGTAGAAACCCTGCAGACAGGCATAGCCTATGGCAAAGATCCAGGCAAGCCATTGCACCAGCATCAGCAGGAAAAGTTAGAATTCATTAAAAGAGATCTTCGTATTCGTCCCCATCCTGCGAACGGATCGGTTTTTCAAGAATTGGGAGATCAAGTTCGGTTTCTTTCCGTATCACCTCTTCATATTCGACAAACTCACCTTCGCGCCGCGCCTGGTACTCATCGGACAACTTCTTCACCTTTCGGTCGAGAATGGCTTTTCCAAATAAAAATCCACTCAGAATAGGAAATCCAATAACGCTCAGAATAATCCCCAGAACTCCGCCCAATGGATTCCGCTTAAGGAGCGCCCACATGTATTTGATGAATCCAAGAACAGTTTTGTAATTGATTAACAACGCACCGATAATCAGCACAGGGGCTACCCAGGACAATACTGTGAAGATGCCTTTTGCCAGAAAAAACATCGCCACAAAAATCAACACCATAAAGGCGAAACCGACGATGCCATTAAATCTGATATTAAATCCCTGACTCATGTTGTTGTAAAGTTATTTGACTCATCTAATATAACTCCTTTGATCGGGAAAAAGTTGATGCTTTTCGACGAAGAGGGCTCCCGATTCATCGGGAGGCATGAGGGCAGAAAGGCAGAAAAGGCGGAAAAGAGAAAGAGGTTTAATAATTAAAATTGCCCCGTGCTTTAGCTCGGGGATAATGAGTTCGCAGATGTAGCCAATCACCCCATGCTTTTTAATCGCCGTAGCTTTAGCGAAGGAGATTCATGCCCCATGCTTTTTAATCGCCGTAGCTTTAGCGAAGGAGATCCAAGCTCTCCGCCCTACGCCTCCTCCCCGGCGATCACCTGAAACTGCATGTCATGCAGACGCTTGTATTTGCCGTTTTCGATTTTGAGCAAGTCGTCATGTGCGCCGGACTCGACGACGCGTCCTTTTTCGAGGACGATAATACGGTCGGCATGGCGGATCGTCGTAAGTCGGTGGGCGATGATAATGGAAGTGCGTTTCTCGATCAACTTTTCGATCGCATACTGGATGATGCTTTCTGTTTCTGTATCGATCGACGAGGTGGCTTCATCCAGGATGAGAATCTCCGGATCGTAAACCAACGCGCGGACAAAGGAAATCAATTGGCGTTGCCCCATCGACAGATTTCCTCCGCGTTCGGCGATAATGTAATCATACCCTCCAGGCAGGGCTTCGATAAACGGATGGGCACCGATAATCTTTGACGCTTCCAGAATTTTTTCGCGGGAGATGGTGTCATTGTGCAGGGAGATGTTTTCCCAGACTGTGCCGGAGAATAGAAACACATCCTGCAGTACGATCGCAATTTTCTGGCGTAGATCATCGATCTGATAATCGCGAATCTCTTTTCCATCAATCAGAATACTCCCGCGCTGAATATCATAAAACCGATTGAGGAGATTAATGATAGTAGATTTTCCGGAGCCTGTACTTCCGACGATGGCAAGCGTTTCTCCGGCAGGAATATTGAGCGAGATATCTTTCAGTACATCGTTGACGCCATCATAGGCAAATGAAACTTTGTCAAACTCAACGACACCACGAAACGGTGCTTCTGACACAACTGCATCCGGTGACTCATACATCGTCTGATCGCTGTCCAGAATTTTAAAAATCCGGTCACCGGCAACCATCGCCATCTGCAGTGTATTGAATTTGTCGGCAAGGAACCGCATCGGGCGGAACAACATATTGACGTAAACAGGGAATGCAATTAACGCACCCATCGTCACCGCTCCGGTCAGCACATGTTGCGCGCCCCACCAGACCATCAGCCCCAACGCAATGGCAGCAATAATCTCCACCACCGGGAAAAAGACGGCGTAATACAGAATCGCATTGAGATTGGCCTGGGTATACTCTCTGTTGATCACTTTAAATTTTTCGCGTTCCTGATCTTCCGCATTGAAGATCTGAACAACCGACATCCCTGTGATTCGTTCCTGAAGGAATGCATTGAGCCTCGATATCTGCGTACGTACTTTTTGATACGATACTTTTACTTTCTGTTTAAAAATCCAGGTGGCCACCATGATCAGCGGTATAGTCAGCAGACATATCAATGTAAGCAGTGGACTCGTATAAAACATTACAGCGATCACAACAACGATGCTCAAAAGATCTGCAGCAATCGTTATGACCCCTTCAGAGAAAACGGTTTTGATCGTTTCGATATCGTTGATATTCCGTGTGGTGAGATTACCGATCGGTGTTTTGTCGAAATACGAAATACGAAGGCTGGTGATTTTATTGAAAACGGTGACCCGCAGATCTTTGATTACGGAATGGCCCAGCAGGTTCGTCATGAAGATGAAAGTATACTGAAGGACTCCGGACAACAGCAATATGCCGGCAAACAGGAGGCACATTTTTACCAGACCGTCAGGATTTGGAACGATGATGTATTCATCCACAATGACATTGATCAGGTAGGGTTGTAGCGTGGCCAGGGGAGCCAGTACGATCGCCAGCAGGATACTGAGAGAGAGCAGGGTTCGGTACGGCAGGGCTAGTTTAAACAGCCGGACGAGCAAAGGCCAGTCGAGGGATTGTTTTTCTTCGGGCGTTTCCTGACTCAAAGTGATGTGTATCGTTTAAAAGCTAGACACTCTAAATACAAAAATGTGGGTAATTGTTGTCCGAATCACATTTTTCCTTCGTCTGCAAAGCTAAAATAAGTCCCTTCACCGATGATAATGTGATCAAGGATTTTAATATCGATAAAATTTCCGGCCGCAATGATCTTTTCCGTCAGACGGATATCTTCCATAGACGGAGAGGGTGTGCCCGAAGGATGGTTGTGCGAAAGGATGAGTGCGGAGGCTTTCCTTTCCAGGGCCTTTTGAAAAATAATTTTCGGGTCGACCACCATGGCTGACATGCCCCCGACATGAATTTCTTCGAGCGCGATCACCTTTGACCGCCTGTCCAGCAAGATGATCCAGAAGGCTTCCTGTGTCAGATCCCGCATCCTGGGATGCAACAGATCATACGCATCGACACTGGAGCCTATCTGACTCTTTTTCATCGCACTTTCTGTCATCCGTCGACGCCCCAACTCCATCGCGGCAGTGATCGTCACTGCTTTGGCTTCTCCGATCCCTTTGATCTGCATCAGTTCGTGCACGGAAAGTTTCGACACAGCGGCAAGACTGTTATTGTGTTTAGACAACAATTCTTTCGCCACATCAAGCGCTGATTTATTTCGCGTGCCGGAACGCATGAGGATGGCGATGAGTTCGGCTTCGGAGAGGGAGCGGGCACCATGCCCCATCAGCTTTTCCCTGGGTCTGTCTGCCAGCATCCAGGAGTTTATGGGGCTGTATTCGTATGCGTAATCTTTGGACATGGGCTGATGGAGGGGCGGAAGGGTGGAAGGGCAGAAAGGCGGAAGGCCGAAAATTGGAGCGCAGCGGGAGGGAGAAGAGTTTCTCGTTTATTCTTTTCTTGTCTTTCCTTTTCGAGTAGATATGAAATTTGCAATCATTCGATTTAGCCTTTTTGCGAAATCAATCAGTTCTTGCCCTTTTTCCTGATTAATGTACTTCTGCTTTATGGCAATATATAGTTGGGTACGTAGTTCTCCCCCAGAACCTTTTGCTATAAACAAATGTCTGATAAAAGCTTTGTTTGTATGAAGCTCAAATCCTTCTGCTATGTTCGATGGGATGGATATGGAAGAACGTTGCATTTGGTCTCGCAAACCATAATCTTTGCAATTTTTCATTAGGCTGTAGATTTCATCACATAAAATCAAGCCTTCTTGCCAAATCCGTAAATCTTCAAAAGAATGGTAGTCAGTTTTCATACTTTAAAGTGTCCTGAAACACAATAATGTGACCATTTCTTCTAGATTATTATTTAGAAGAATCAAAAATACCTTCCGCCCTTCCGCCCTTCTGCCTTTCCGCCCTTCCGCCTTTTTCTCTTTTCTGCCCCTAAAGAGCGAATGGCCTGATCTCTCCTATACTACCAGGAGTTTAGGGTAAACGCATTGCTACGCCTTTCCGCCTTTCCACCCTTCTGCCCTTCCGCCAAAGGAAAATGATCTTCCTAGACTCCGGAAAGCGCTTCCTCCATATCTGCAATCAAATCCTCTATGGATTCAATCCCGACAGAAAGCCTGATCAGCGAGTCGGTCAATCCCGACTGCAGTCTTTGTTCGCGGGGGATGGCGGCGTGGGTCATAGAGGCGGGGTGTCCGATCAGAGATTCCACACCACCGAGAGACTCGGCAAGGGAAAAGAGTTTTGTTCCACTGAGGACTTTATTAGCAGATGCTATGCTGTCATCTTTGAGATCAAAAGAGATCATGCCCCCATAATTTTTCATCTGTGAGGTGGCCAGTGTATGTTGCGGATGGGTTTTTAAGCCCGGGTACATCACCTTACCGACTTTCGGATGTTTTGATAAGTAATCAGCGAGTTGCATCGCGTTTTCGCATGAGCGATCCATACGGATGTGCAGGGTTTTGATACCGCGTAGTACGAGGAAACAATCCTGCGGGCCGGGAACGCCTCCGCTGGCATTCTGGATGAATTTTAATTTTTCTGCGATCGCATCATCGCTGGTGACGATTCCGCCCATGACGACATCGCTGTGCCCGGCGATATATTTCGTGATCGAGTGGTGAACGAGTGTTGCACCGAGTGACAATGGGTTTTGCAAGTAGGGGGAAGCAAATGTGTTGTCTACGCAAACGGGGATATTGTATTCGCGTGCGATGTCGCAGACGGCTTTGATATCGGTGATTTGCAGCGTGGGATTCGTAGGTGTTTCCAGCCAGATAAGTTTCGTTTCCGGGCGGATGGATTTTTTGACGAGTTCCAGGTCTGTCATATCGATATAGCGGCTTTTGATGCCGAGGGGTTCGTAGACTTTGACGAGGAGGCGATAAGAACCACCGTAGAGGTCGTGGCCGCACAGAAATTCATCGCCGGCTTTAAACATTTTAATCACCGCGTCCATGGCCGCCAGGCCACTAGCAAAGCATACACCATATTTACCTCCTTCGAGGGCGGCGAGGCTTTCCTGCAATGCATCGCGAGTGGGATTTTGCGTTCTGGCGTATTCGTATCCTTTATGTTCGCCCGGAGAAGCCTGCACATAGGTTGAAGTCTGAAAAATCGGTGTCATGATCGCACCGGTCGTTGGATCAGGTGTTACACCTGCGTGAACAGCTTTTGTTCCGAAGCCTTGTTTGTCGTTTGCACTCATTGTATTGTCAATTAGGTCGGCAAAGTTAATCATTGAGGGGGAAACGTTCCGCTGGGGAGGGAGGAGATGAAGTGATTTGCTTGCTTCGTGCTTTAGCTCGGAGCGATCCACTAATAAATGAATTTAATTGCTGAAACATCAAAAAAGATTGCCCCGTGCTTTAGCTCGGGGATTATGTAAGCTAGTAAAATCATATGCAAACAAATATTTACCTCTGAAACAAATGAAGAGTGAAAAATGAAAATGCTTTTGTTCCTACAACCCTTCCTGGTTAAATTTCCCTAAACACAAAAAAAGGCGAACCCACTTTTGGATTCGCCTTTGAATTGAAATAATGAGCATTTTATTTCTTTCTGAATTTTGACAGGCTTTCCTTGAGAGAGCCATCTTTTTTGCGCTGGATCAGCATCTGCTGGATTTCGTCTTTTGTATACGCATTGCGCAGGTCTTTGTTTTTCTCCGCGGGGGACATATGTGCCTGTGTCATGCCGGAAGGTTTTGTGCTCACCACTCTCACCTCAGCCTCGTCACCGGTAAACTGCGGAATACCATTTTGGAAATAGATCGGATATCCATATGGATCAGTGATGTAGTAGTAGTTGTTGTTCTTGTCTTTGTCGCCAAGTACATCAAAGACATCCGCGATCATCACCAGGTAATAGTAGCCGGTAATATTCGGTACTTCATAGGCCCAGTCAAAATTGTCTTGTGATCCAGTAACTGCAAGTGAGATGCTCGATCCACCCGGCACGTCTACGTGATTCCACCAGTTGCCACTCAGGCCGGGACCACTTTGCAATTCTGCATTCTGTCCGGGGCTGCCATAGTCATTGGAATAGTAGTCATAGAGCAGGAAGCCATAGTCATTGGCATCAAAGGCATTGTAAAACACATAGCCAATAGCCCAGTCAGAAGAGGCACGTGCAGCTTCCGTACCGATGTTGTAAACGTTGTAACTCAGTGATCGTTCGCGGGGTGAGACACCGATCTGGCTGTCCCACAGTCCCCATGGTATCAGGTCCACGTTTCCAGAGGATGTAGGATCCGTTGGATCGTTCGGGTCGATATCGCCTTTTTTGTTAGTCGCAACATAAGCTACATTCGCAAAGTCAGGAGAAACAAAGAAGTTATAATCGATCCAGATAAAGCCCTGGTCACCCCAGAATGGACTCCATGAATTGACTACCCTGAAAGCGCCATTTGGCCCTTTATTGTCGTCATATCCGACAATGGTCATCGCATGTCCGGCGTGCTGTCCGACGCGGTCAAAAGAAGTGTGTCCGTTCAATACCTGATCGGAATCCCAGGTCATAAAGTTGTCACCGAGACGTGCACCAAAACCAACCGGACGGTCATTGGCGATTTGTTCTTTGATGGCATTGATACTCAGATCAACAGAACGGTAGTTTTCGATTTTAAAATTCCCGGCTTCGCTGGTCCAGGAACTCTGTGTGCCTTGTGAACAGTCCTGAATATCGGTATATGGTGCTGTATTCATTTTAGCAACCCCTCTGTTTTGCATCACATCGAGAGCAGAGTATAGGTAGGTACCGCCGCAATCGGGGCCGCGTTCGTTGGAAGGAATGGAGAGAAACAGGTCTTTCGGACTGAATTGGTTGCTTGCCTGACTGAGTTGGGAACTGGTCAGGTTGAGGTCCTGTGCTTCAATCATGGTTTTCAGATTGTAGCCGAGTGCCCAGGCTACGCAGGTGCCGTATTGACCCTGGTCGCCGACCGGAGGGAGATACTGAGTGATATCATGTTTGGCAGGAACTGATCCTGTACCAAAATAGATGCCGGTTGGAATATTGTCATTGGTTTCATTGTCAAATGCACCCAGGCCGTATTCCAGGTCTGTTGGCTGGTCCGGCGTCACCGGATCATCCTTGTCGCAGGAGGACAAAAGTGCCAGAAGCAGAAAGGCAAGGAGGAGTGTTGCGTTCGTTTTCATAATTGGTTTGTATTGGTTTTAAAATTGGATTACGTTCATTTATCGCAGCAGGAGGCAAAAGGTCATCATCGGACAAAAAAAATGTCCGAAATACTTTTCGGACATCACTTGATTTGGGGTTCCTGCCGGTATTTACAGGGTCTCTGTGAGGATAAAACTCCCCTCCAGATTGGGCGTTATTTTGTTGTCAGTACTGCTTATATGTCGTTTTCCCATAAAAAATGACCCGGAGAAGTCCACCAGTTCGAATCCCGTGAGACTGCGAACGAAGCACCGGCTGTAGAATCTGCTATTCCCCCCCAGGACTTTCTTGCCCCCTTTGGCATAGTCCATCATAAAGTCTTCGTGAAAGTGCGCATTGGAGAGATCTGCTGATCCCTGAAGCTCAAGATTGCTCAACTGGGTTTTTCCCTGCACTGAGATGCCCTGAAGCAGGAGGTGGTTGCCGATATTGTTGCCAAACAGGGACAGGTCTTCATGAAATTTGCTGTATTGGAGCAACAGGTCCTGGCCGAAAGCACATTCATCAATACGACACATCAGGAAAAAAGAGTTGCGTTGGAGGTCAAGGGATTTCGCAAATGTAGTTTTGCCTGCCTGGAAAATAGCATGGAAGATGGCATCATTGATCAAGACCTCTTCTTCAAAATGACAATTTTCAAAAATGACGGCTTTGGTAAAATGCAACTTTCTGTTTTCCTGCCGGGCCCAGCTTATTTTTCCGTCAAACCGGCAGTTGGTAAAGCGGAGTTCACTTTCCACATATACAGACATATTACCTGCATCCTCAAAAAGTTGATTGAAGTCCAGATCCATGTGGAAGGTTTCCCCGTCTGCTGTATAGTTTTGCCCGCTCTTGATTGCCGAAAGCAGCGCTTCTTCCGGGGAAGTGGGGTTTTTAATCACTGCGCTGCAGGCGATGATCACGATCGTCAGGACGGCACACAATGAGAGCAGGACATGCCTTGTTTTCATAGCGATTTTTCTCTTTAATCGCAATGAAGGTCAAAAGGTCATCAGGTAGGATGGAATTTTTTTTGTAAAAATTAGGTTCTTCCTTTTTTTCTTAGGACCTGCCAGGTCATAGCGGCCAGAAACAATATACCCAGACCCATCAGGATAAGGGCAATGGGTGTCTTTTTCTTAAAGCGTACGTCCCCATCATTGCCCATCAGGACCATGCCGGACCAGAAGTATGGATGCTGATACGTCTCGTCAGCAGTAGAAAGGAATGTTAGCTTGGCATTGCGGAGGGCTTCACTCTTCGTTTGCCCGGCAGCGAGATTCTCAAAAAATAAATCAGTGATTCGGGTATTGGTTTTTTCATCCACCTTCCAAAGCGACATGATCGTGCTGGGACAGCCTGCGAAATTCAAACTATAGGCCAGCGAGATCATGCCTTCTCCGTCCTGAAGCTGGCCGATACCACTTTCACAGGCATTTAAGACAGCCAGATCTGCATTGAGCGAGAGGCCGTACATCTCATACGCATGCAGGTAGCCATCTTCGTTTTGTTCGCCGATTTCTTTGGCCAGCACCAGCCGGGAGCGCAGAGGATCTTTAGGATTGGTGATGGCATGTGTGCCGAAGTACAGGACATTTCCTTTGTGGAGATTGGATTTGATGTTGGATTCGGTGGCGGCCATTCCGGTAAAGGCATTGTTGCGATAGGCCCTCTTGAGTTTGTTCGCCAGCTTAACAGACCAGGGTTGCCTGACCGTATGGAGAAAATCATCGTCTACAAACTCCAGGGAATCCAAAGCGGTTTTGTACCTGTTTTTAATATCGTCTTCAAACCCGGGAGCAATGGCAATCGCCAGTCCGGTTTTGCTATTTTTTTCTTTTTCCCTGGCCATCAGCAGGACCCGAACAGAGAGACCATAACTGATATTATATTGGTGAATGAGATAATCTTTTGGCTTTCCTGTGGGTGAAAGCGTCTCAAAATTCAGGTAAAACAAAGAACCATTGGGAATGATTGTGATGCGGTCACCATTAAGTCCTTTGTGCAGGGGATGCCATAGAAAATAATAAAGTGCAGAAGTAGTTTGGTTTGTTTTGCGAATGTCTTGTTCGCTGATCGCTTGTCGCCACTTCATAACACTGGAATCAATCAGTGCTTTATTGCCCAGATAAAAAAGATCAGTGATATCCTGGTTAATGAGAATGGCATAGTAGGCGGTATCATCGCGCATATACTCGATGATATTTTCATCTTTAGCGAGTCCGGTTTTTACGTTCTCCAGAGGCACTGCACCTGAGATAAACTTAGTGTGGTAGTACTCAGCATTCGTGGTTTTAATTTTTTCTGTATGCTGGTACAGGGCTTCCTTGGCTTCGAAGAGTGCTTTTTTAATTGGAATGGAGTCCGGGTATTCAAGATATTGCTGATTGAGGGACGTGATCTCTTCTTGCAAACGGCGTTCTTCAGCGATCAAACTATCCGGTACTCCGGTAAAATGTTCAATCCGATTGTCCAGCATATCCGTCAATAGTGCAGCTCGTCCGTTTTCAGAAAAGGAATATGCCGATTCGAGGAACTGTGGATCACGTGTCTCTGAATAAAGCTGGTAGTAGTGGCCGATTTGATCGTTGTATATCCTGACACTATTGCGCATCAGTGCACTCTTGGTATAGGGATCGTTAAACTGCCTTCTGAACTTGTTGGTGTGCTCCAGATATATGGAAGCATATCGCTTATACGCTTCGAGTGTACGCGTATCGCCAGTGCGTTGATATTTGTCAAACAGATATCCGGCATAGCTGCCGATGATCCAGAAAGCATTGGCAGAGTATTCAAATTCGTCATCTTTTTGAATGATGGCGAGTGACCTTGTAAACAATTGCTCGGCGCTGTTGTAATCATTCAAATAAACATCAATGAGGGCTTCCAGTGCGAGGTTTTGTGCGTAGTCGCTGTTGGTGCTGGCCCCAATTCGTTCATATACTTTGCAGGATTCTTTAATAAAAGATTTTGCTTTTTTATAATTGGAAGTCATGTAATGAATATTCGCCAGTGAGAAGTAGTGTATCCCAAGCGAGTAGTCATCTTCGGCCAGCGTCTTCAGCAGGATATCACTTGCCTTTTGAATATAGACCAGTGCTGAATCGGGTTGATCTGCATTTAAATAGGCAGTGGCCATATTTTCATTGAGCAATCCTTCCTCTATGCTTTCCGGTCCGAAATTGGCAATCAGTATCTTCCTGGACTTTTCGTTAAAATAGATGTTTTGATCGTAATCACCTGATTGCTGCAAGGCTATGCCGAGAACCTGATAGGGCCAGATGAGCCTAGCGTGCAGTGGATGGAGAATTCTTTCCCGTATCTCAATGCACGCCTCCATGTAGTCTTTGGCGCGCCCATAGTCTCCGAGATAATAATGGTTAACGCCCAGCGAATAGTAGTTGGACGCTATGCCATCCTCATGTTTAAGTGCACGGTTTATTTTTAAGGCTTGTTCGTTGTATTTGATAGCTTGCGGATAATTCTGCAGGTCACTTTCCAAAGCTGCCAGATTGCCGAGTGTGTAGGATAGGTCACTGGAGACGGGGCCCAATTTTGATTCAGCAATGTTTTTTGCTTTCAGATAGAGTTGCCTTGCTTTGTCAAAATGATTAGCGCGGTAATAACAAACTGCAATACTGTTCAGGATAGTACCGAAACGAACTTCTGTCGTGTCAGATTCATTCAGAAAAAGATCATATGCCAATTGAGCATACTGGAGGCTGGAATCGTACATGGACATGCGTTCATACGTCAATGCCGTATACAGGAGAGCATCCGCCTTGAGAAGTTTGGCGTCTTCCAGCAAGTCGGTTTTAGCGATGGTTTGCTTGTGGAGTGCAAGTGCTTCAGGGAATCTGGAAGCCTTTTTGAAGTATTCGGCCTTCATGGTTTCATACTTACCGATGGCTTTGCTATACGGCAGTCCGGCGATGCGTTGATCCCCCAGAGCGATTAAAGAGTCGGCTTTTAAAAAATCGTTGTTAAAAATGCAGATTTTAATTTTCCCCGCAAGCCCTTGAAGTTGGTTATCAATATTTTTATCCTGGTAAACCAGATTATAGTAGTACTCTGAAGAATCGAGCTGATCATGGTTGTAGTAGTAACCTGCTTTTGCAATGAGACTGTCAACTGACACCTGTGCAGTTGCTTTCTGAGGAAGCACAACACACATGGCAATGACGCATGCAAGGAGTCGGTGTAGTTGGAGGTTTTTCAAGAGCAATGAATTCAAATCTTCACGTATGGAAGGTTATTCCCGATTTAGTTTACCCAGCAATTCTTTCGCCTTGCCGTGGAACGAATGATCAGTCTGGTTCACAATGGAGTTTAAATGACTTTTAGCGCCGGGTACATCGTCAGATTTTAAAGCGCACATGACTAAGAGCCATTCTGCTTTCTCTGTAAACTTCGATGATGGGGTATCTAATACGTTCTGTAGTTGGCGTTGTGCCGACTCCGGTTGATCTTCATAGAGCAGACTAGCCCCCAGATAAAAAGAAATCGTATCGGTGTCCGCACCTTCTGCTTGCATAGCGGACAGTTTTTCTATGGATACCTTATAGTTTTCTTCTCCGAAATAGGAAAGTGCATCGTAGAGTGCGTAGTTGTCGGATTGACTCATCACTACGGGTAGTCCCGGATCCACATATTCGTAGGCAGCAAATTGATTGTCGTAGTTATTTTCTCCAAAAAAGACCAGGTAGCCGGCCAGAACGATCAGTGCGCTTGCTGCAATACCGATGATCCATTTTGGAGGTTTCATGGAGATGACACGACCAGTTTGTTTCGCGGTGCTAACCTCATCAGCACGAGACATGATCTGTTGGATTTGATCGCGCACACCTTGGGCTTCAACGGCGATGCCTGCACGTCTGACCCACGCTATCTTTTCTTCAAGGTCTTCCAGATTGTGCGTCTGAGCATACGCTGACAATTCATCGAAGGTGATCTCACCCTGTATGTACTCGTCTATTTTTTGTATGTCTTCAACGTTCATCGTCCGTTCGGTTTTCATAGTATGATCGCAAACTTTGCATGCACCGGTATTTGTTGTTTTTAGCTGTTTTTTCGGTGATGTTCATGCTCAGGGCGATATCTTTTAATGATGACTTTTCGTAATAAAACTGTTTCAGTAATTGTTGACATGCTTCATTGAGCTTCAACAGTTGTTTCTCTAATGTGCGGATCAAGGTGTATTGTTCTTCCTGGTCATCCACATCCATCAGGTCGCTGTGTTCGTCTTTGATTTCAATGGTCATTCCGGGCTTAACTTTTCTCAGCCGGCTGATCCAAATGTTTCTGCAAAGGGAGTAGAGGTATGTGGATAGTCTCGTGTTTTCTTTTAGCTCGAATTTCCCCTGGGTAATATTGGTCCACATGGCAACCAGGCCTTCCTGAAATATATCCATGGCATCATCTTCGCTTCCACTGTTCTTTTGTACCATGGAGAGGATCATGCGCCTGTATTCATTGTACAAATAGGTAAAGGCTGCATTGTCTTTCCGGAGGATTCCTGCGTATATTTCCTGGTCAGTCAAGGTTTGTATATAAGATTCAGATTTGAAAAGAAATCTGTCTAATATAGAAATTATGAAATGAAGTGACTGGTTTTTTTCCTGCTTTCAGGAAGGTGGTTTACGCTTTGTCAAATAAAATTTTGCCCTGTGTATCTGCAGGGCAAAACTTTTAATGGGGTGTTTTTAGTTGCCTCTTCGTTTGACTTCAGTCCAGGTCCCGTTCAGATTGATATCCTGAGCTGGTTGATAAAACTGATCATTTGTTCCGAAGTACTCACCTTGTCCGTTCATAAAGTAGCGATCGTATCCGGATTCCACTTTATAGCTTTGGTCGGAAGCCGGATCGTACACATTTTCCCATTCGTGGATTCCGTTGACCGTCATGTCCTGCATTCTGTCTGAGGAGGCATTGGCATTTCTCCAGGTATCCATACTCATATCGCTGATCTCATTGTTGGTTCTCCAGGTTTGCATACTGGCATCGAGGGCGGCATTACTGGAGGCGGTAAAGCTTCGTTGCTGTGCATCGAATGCCGCCTGGTTGTTACGCATGCGGGTGTTGTGAGAAGCCCAGCTTTGTTGTTCTTTCATAGCTTCATTTCGGTTGTATTCGGCGATTTGTTGGGGGTTGCTTTGAGCATTAGCGATCCCATAGATATACGCATCCCTGGATGCTTTGTATGCTGAGGGCTGGCAGTGTAATGTATGGGTGAGGTATCCCCAGTTACCGCCGTACCCGTAGCTGAAAGCCATTTGTCTTACGATTAGAAAGCTTGGATTGCCATTTGCATCTACGATATCCACGCCAAGGGCATCGAAAGATTTTTGCATGTTCTGAGAGCCGTACAGTTGGTTGGAGTAATTCGCGTCATACTGCATGATACCCGGAATAGGAAATGTGTTGGTGATCTTTCCTCCTTCGTTCTGAATGGATTGAGCCAATTCGTAACGCAGGATCTGCTGCGCAGACATTGGTTGTCTTTGGGAACTATCATACATACGCATTGGGGTTTCTCTGGCGATCAATCCACCTGGTCCTTTGATGGCTCCGTTGGAAATTTCCCAGTTGGCCGGCAGAGGCATATAGCCCAAGACTTTGCCGGTTTGCGGGCTCACGATTTTTTTCATTTCGATGGGCTCGTTTCCTTCGGTGGGTCTGCTGGTTTTTACTGTTTTCATGGGTTGTTGGTTTACCTGAGTGGCTGTGTACTCAGCGGGTGAATTTGTATAGTCCTGAGGATTCTGTTCTTCCCAGGCTTCTGCCATGTACACATCGTTTTTGGGTTGTGCGAGAAGTAGTATGCCGATCAGTGCGGCCATGGCTGTCAGGATGATTTTAGCATTCGGTTTCATTTTTTGAAGTTTAGATGGTTAGCTGTTGAATTCTGTTGTTTGCCCATATATCGCAGCGGGCAACACAAGGTCATCAGAGGAAGGGAAGATTTTTATAAAAAGAGTTATAAAGTCCTGGAAATATGGGAGATATGGGCGTTTCGCGATGGCAGAAGGGCAGAAAAGAGGAAGAGGCAGAAGAGAGAAAGAGGTCCCGATCCCGCTGTACAGCGGGACGGGAGGCAGAAAAGCACATGGTGTGTCAGGAGGAAAATGGGAAAAAAATGTGATGTATAGATTCTGAAGTGTCTTCGCCCTAAAACTGCAGGTATTCCTCTAAATATTACACCTTATATTATACCCAATGTATCAGGTATTGATTCAGCTTGGTGCCTCAGATGCATAAGCGTAGTATTTTTTGTTTCTTTATCTCGGGTCAATAGGAAGCCTTTTTAGGGGCTGCTTAAGTCAGGATATTACAATATCCATATAAGCGCGATCACCATTTTTTCCAAAATGATACCAAAGACAAAAGCTGATGTTTGAATTTCGCCTCAAGCCTACCGTGATCACTTTTGTGGTAGGGATCATACTGTGGTTTCTGCCGATCCCGGAAGGATTGGAACCGAATGCATGGCATTTGTTTGCAATCTTTTTTGCTACTATCACCGGGATCATTCTCAAGGCCGGGTCCATGGGGAGTATGGCAGTGTTAGGGATGACCTTTTGTGCCTTTACACAAGTGTTGGCACCAGGAGATCCTGCACAATCAGTGACCAATGCTCTAAGTGGTTTTGGCAATTCTACCATCTGGTTGATTGGATTGGCTTTTTTTATTGCCCGGGGCATTATCAAAACCGGTTTGGGTACCAGACTGGCGTACTACTTTATTCGTCTGACCGGAAAAAGTTCGCTGGGTCTTGCCTATGGATTGAACACAGCTGACTTACTCCTTTCGCCGGCTATACCAAGTAATACGGCTCGTTCCGGCGCTGTTATTTACCCTATCATGAAGTCGATCGCGATGGATATGGGTTCGGACCCTGAAAAGGTTGAGACACATCGCAGGATAGGATCATTTCTGACGCTGAGCAGCTACAATGCCAATATGATCACATCCGTGATGTTTTTGACGGCCACAGCCAGCAATCCTATGGCTCAGAAGTTTGCTGCCGATATGGGTATTTCGATTTCATGGACCAGCTGGGCTATGGCGGCGGTAGTACCGGGCTTACTTTGTTTTCTTTTATTGCCTGTGGTGCTGTACAAATTGTATCCACCGGAGATTAAAGCTACCACAGAGGCTCCGGCTGTTGCCCTGCAGAAACTTAAGTCGATGGGGGCCATATCGATCAACGAGTGGATGATGATTGCCACGTTTTTCATTTTACTGGGCTTGTGGATATTTGGCAATGTATTGGCGATCGATGCCACTACAGCCGCGTTTATGGGGCTTTGTATTTTATTGCTCTCCGGAGTGCTGACCTGGGAGGATATCAAGTCCGACAAGAATGCATGGGACACTATCGTGTGGTTTTCCGCGCTGGTTATGATGGGTTCCTACCTCAACGCTCTGGGTTTTGTAGGATGGTTTGGTGATTTAATGGCAGCGCAGTTTTCTCAGATGCGATGGCAAATGGCTTTTCCGCTGATCATTCTGGTGTACGCATATTGTCATTATATGTTTGCCTCTGGTACTGCACAAGCGGCAGCAATGTATCCCGTATTTCTGGCTGTTGGCCTCAGTGTTGGTGTGCCCGGTGAAATGTTGGCCATTTTTCTTGGGGCCTGTTCTACCTTGATGGGTTGTCTGACACACTATGGACATGGACCAGCACCCATCTTCTACGGAAGTAAATATGTGGAGATCAAAGATTGGTGGAAACAAGGCTTTTTCATCAGCGTCCTTTTTCTTTTGGTTTGGTTTGTTGCCGGCGGCGCCTGGTGGAAGCTGATTGGACTTTGGTAAGCAGCGATCTGTTTTTTTTGGCATTGGCGATTAGAGGGTTATGTGACTTTGGGCTCTGTGCTTTAGCTCGGGGATTATGTAAGCAAGCAAAATCAACCTCATGCAAAAAATTACTCTATGATCAACGCCTGTTTCGGGCGGAAAAGAGAAAGAGGTAAAAAGGCAGAAAAGTTCACAATGCGTTGGGAAGCGGAAGAAAGGAAAAGGAAGAAGGCATCGTAGAAAGGATTCCTAAACTTCAGAAAATGCCTCTAAATATATTCAACTTACACAGCTAAACACTTTAGCTTTGACGGCATGGACAACAAACCTCAACCTCTAAATATATTCTCTAAATAGGAATCAAAGAATTCCAAAATCCACTCACTACTCACCACTGACCACTGACCACTCACCACTGACCACTCACCACTGACCACTGACCACTCACCACTCACCACTCACCCCTTCCTTTTCAAAACTTCCTGCACCGCAGAAACAATATCCTCAGGCCCTAGACCATATTTGATAAGCAGTTCATCCGGCTTGCCGCTTTCGCCGAAACTGTCATTCACGGCCACGTATTCCTGAGGCGTTGGGTTTTTGCGTGCGAGGAGCTGCGCGATGCTGTCGCCGAGTCCGCCATGACGTTGATGTTCCTCCGCAGAGACGAGACATTTTGTTTTGGACACAGAGTCAAGGATGATCTCTTCGTCAAGCGGTTTGATCGTGTGGATATTAATGAGTTCGGCGGAGATGCCTTGCTCTTTTAGCTTTTCAACGGCCTGCATGGCGTAAGCTACCAAATGACCGGTGGCTACGATCGTAACATCTGTCCCTTCCTGCATCATGATGCCTTTACCGATGACGAAGGGTTGATTGTCCGGCATGAAGATCGGCCAACCCGGGCGACCAAAACGAAGATAGACTGGTCCATGATGCTCTGCAATCGCAATTGTCGCTGCTTTCGTTTGATTATAATCACAAGGATTAATCACCGTCATACCCGGAAGCATTTTCATCAGCCCGATGTCTTCCAGGATCTGGTGAGTGGCACCATCCTCTCCTAGAGTCAAACCAGCATGCGAAGCACAGATTTTTACATTCTTATGTGAGTAAGCAATCGATTGACGAATCTGATCGTAAACGCGACCGGTAGAGAAATTAGCAAAGGTTCCGGTATACGGAATTTTCCCCACGGTCGCCAAACCTGCTGCGAGTCCCATCATATTGGCTTCAGCAATACCCACCTGAAAAAAGCGATCCGGATATGCATCCTGAAACGCATTCATCTTCAATGATCCGGTCAGATCCGCGCAGAGGCCAACAATACTAGCATTGTGCTGTCCTGCCTCAAGTAGTCCGGCACCAAAACCATCCCGTGTTGCTTTTTTACCTGTGATTTGAAAGTCTGTGAGCATTTTTATTGAGTGATTGGGTGATGTAGTGATGTAGTGATTGGGTGATGGAATGATTATTTGGAGATGATCGATATGAGGGCTCCATGCTCCACGCTCCATGCCCCATGCTTAATAATCGCCAAGCGTTTCTTCGAGCTGCCCGAGGGCATCTGCGAGTTGTTCGTCATTGGGAGCGATGCCGTGCCACTTGTGGCTGCCCATCATAAAGTCGACGCCATAGCCCATTTCTGTTTTCATGAGGATGACGACAGGCTGTCCTTTTCCGCTAAAGCCTTTGGCCTGGCTGAGTGTTTCGAGTACGTCTTCGATTTTGTTGCCATCCATTTGGAGGACAATCCAACCGAAGGATTTCCATTTTGCTTCGAGATCGCCCAACGCCATCACATCTTTGGTAGCACCATCGATTTGCTGGCCGTTCCAGTCTACCGTGACGATGAGGTTGTCAACCTTGTTGTGTGCAGCAAACATCATAGCTTCCCAGATCTGTCCTTCCTGGAGTTCGCCATCGCCGGTCAGCGCAAAGACCAGGTGGGGATCATTGTTGAGTTTCTTGGCAAGGGCGGCGCCTATGGCTACTGATAGTCCCTGTCCAAGGGAACCCGAAGCGACGCGCACACCGGGTAATCCTTCATGGGTCGTCGGATGTCCCTGAAGTCTCGAATTCAGTTTTCTGAACGTAGCGAGTTCGGCCACCGGAAAATATCCACTACGCGCGAGTACGCTGTACCAAACCGGTGAGATGTGTCCGTTGGAAAGGAAAAACATATCCTCACCGCGGCCATCCATCTGGAAGGGCTTTTGGTGATTCATGATGTCAAAGTAAAGCGCGGTGAAAAAATCAGTGCAGCCTAATGATCCGCCCGGGTGACCACTTTGACACTGGTGCACCATACGGACGATATCCCGCCTTACCTGGCTGGCGATTTTTTTGAGTTCCTGCGTATCCGGCATGAATGAGAGGTTGGCTAGTCGTTCAATAAAAGAAAAAGGCAGCCTGGAACCAGAGTGCCTTCTTCAGGTTTTGATTCAGCTTAGGCTAAATCAAACATCAAACTTTTAAAACAGATTACTTAACGGCGTCAACCAGTTTAGTACCTGCTTTGAATTTTGGTGTCTTCTTTGCTTTAATCTTGATGGTTTCACCGGTAGCAGGGTTGCGTCCCATACGGGCAGCACGCTTTGTTACAGAGAATGTCCCAAAACCAGGAAGGGTAACTTTATCCCCTTTCTTAAGCGTCTTGGCAACAGCATCAAGAGTAGCATCAAGAGCTCTACCAGCATCTGCTTTAGAAAGATCAGCTTTCTTAGCAATTGCTTCAATTAAATCGCCTTTGTTCATTTTCAGCTTATTAATGTTAAATAAAATATGAATTCGGGGGTAAATGTATGTCGCGGATATATTAAAAACAAGTTTTATACATTAAAAAACTCCTGAAATGCCCTGTTTTATTGACTTTTAGTGATTTTGATACCCTAAAACACCTATTTTTGGCCGATGAAGTACTTTCTGGGTCTCTTTTTAATCGCCTTTTTTACCCTCACTACCCCTGCCTGCAGCCGTAAATCCGGCTGCCCGGCCGACTCGGCACAGACCAAAACTGACAAGCACGGACAGTATAAACCCACCAAAGCCACCTCCGGGCTGCTTCCTAAAAAGAAGAACTATAAAAAGAAAAAAGGCCCCTACATCAAGAAGAGTAAAATCAAGCACAAAAACTAACGCTGGATTTCCACATCCGTTTTCATTTGAATTTTCTGCCACACATTACCTATCGTATAGAGCGAAAGGAGTGTAAAGAAAATAGCCGCCCCGGGAAAAACCACCAACCACCAGGCATCGAAGTTGTTGCGCGACTGCGCCAGTAGTCGTCCCCAGTTAATTTCTTCCGTCGGCAATCCAATGCCTAAAAATGAAAGGGATGACTCCGTCAATATAGCTGACGATACACCAAAAATAAATGCGATCATCACCGGACGAAAAGCAAACGGGATGATGTGCTTTTGTAAAATTTGTTTCGACGGAATCGTCGCAATCTGTGCTGCTTTAACATAGTTGGTCTCTGTCATTTTAAAAACCTCTGCACGCATATATCTTGCCATGCCGGGCCAGCGCAATAAGGCGATGGTAAACATCACGACGACCCACCCTTTGACCGGTATGATCGCGACCAGAATCAGAATGAGAAAGATGCCGGGAAATCCATCAATGATACTGATGATCCCCATGACGATCTGATCGAGAGGTACTGCAAACCTTTTTCTGCCGTCAGACCCTTTCCTCCATAAAAAATACCAGAAGCTAAATAAGGTTGCCATCGTCAGCACCATTTTTACCAAAAGGGATAAGGGAGTAAACCAGATCAGAAAAACAAAGACCGCGGCCAACATTCCCTGTACAAGCTGACTGAATGAAATACGCCAATTTGTATCGCCCCAGAAAGCAGCAGCAGATCCCAGGGGAATGCCTATAAGAAGTGCCAGCAGCATCGACCCAAATCCGATCAGGAGGCTCACCCTGCACCCGCGAATCATTCCTGCCAACACATCGCGTCCCAGCACATCAGTGCCCAGCCAGTGCCTAAAACGCACTTCGCCCTGAGCGTAACTCAAGGGTTGCTGATAGGATTTGGCCTGCGGATCAATTGAAAAATGACTATACGGAATTGGCGCGCGCCACACAGATTCAAAAGATGTTTGCCGCCAGGTAACAGGGGAATGATTGGGATGCGCTTTTGATAATCCGGACTCAGACACCTGACTAAAAAGAGGATAGTATCGCTTGCCATCCAGCTTGCAGAAATAGGGTTTTTCATTGGCAACCATCGGGCCAAATAGGGCGAAAAAGGCAATCAGGAAAAGAAAGATCCATGCGATGCGCGCCGAAACGGAAGAAGACCATCCGGGCAGTGCAATCCATGTATGGCGAATGCGACTCATGACCCAAGTGTTTTTACGCGTGGATCGGCCCACTTATATACCACATCTGTGATGATATAGGACAACACCGTGATCGTGGCCACCATCATCAGTATAGGAAACACTACCGGCCAGTCGCGAGCCATCAGGCTGCTGAACAACAGACGGCCCATGCCGGGAATACTAAAGATCACTTCGACGATCAGCGATCCCGAAAGGAGCGCAGGAAGTGATCCACCGATCAGTGTAATCATCGGGAACAATGCATTTTTCACAACATGCTTTCGTAAAATCGTTTTTTCGGAAATACCCTGACTTCGCAGCGAAAACACATACGGTTGAATCCATTGGTGCTGGACAGATTGTTTCATCTGGCGGGAAACATACGCAAGCGCTCCTAACGCCAGACAGAGCACCGGCAGCGTGAGGTGTGTAAACAATATACCCCACCGTTGAAAAATATTAGTTGCATCGCGATAAGCACCAAGCCCTCCTGAAGGAAAAACTGAAAGCCATTCGCCCGAAGAGAGAAAGTAGATCATCAGGGTGGCCAACCAAAAGGAGGGTAATGCAAACAGGGCAAACAGAATAATATTAATGAGCTTTTCCAGTTTGCGGCCATCATTGGTGCCGGCCCAAACGCCAATGCTCATGCCTAAGACGATCGCGAGGATAAAAGCCCATCCGTTAAGCATCAAAGTCCACTTGAGGGCTTCCCATATTTTTTTCAAGGCGTCACGTCCATCGATCAGAGAGGTGAGCGGTTGAACAGAAACCAGGCCGGTGATCCACTGATGATATTGGTTGTCCGTCCCATACCAGGAAAACGCGGGTAGCCATTCTCTGACAGATAAATGTTTGTTCGGACTCATCAGGGCATCCAGATCCGAGCGGCAGGTTGTCAACAATCCTTCCCATTGTGCGGAGAGCATTGAATCTGCAGCGACATCATTTTTCAATCTGAGGTAAGCGTGTTGCAGTTCAAACAGATTCGGCTGTTGAAGCATTTCGCTAAAACCTTCACACATCAGATTTGAATGGTTTGAAGATTCACTATCCGGACACGTGCGTGCAAGACCATTTCGTAAATCACGATATAGATGCAACGCGGCGTCTTTCTGTTTGCTTCGTCGAATCCAATTCTTCAGGGATTGTCTGTCGCTTTCAGGAACGATATGAAAAAGTGAGTCCGGAAAGTATCCCGGTCTGACAGAAAAATAAAACAGGGGTTTGTCAAGTCCTCTTTTTGCTGCAACTGCAGCATATGCTTTTCGTTGAGCAAGTGGATTGGAGGCGGAAGAATACCGCGGATCATCAATGCTGAGGTAATCTAAGATCTCATCGCCCGGTACGAGCTTGCTCAGTCCAAATCCCAACAAAGAGATGATTCCTAAAAGCAGGAAGGCCTGAACAAAACGCCTGAGCAGAGATCGAAACATGAATGGACATTATAGTTCAGCAGGCCTGATCATGTTTTCAAAATAACCCGGTCGACGTGTTGAGGGAGGAAACTGAATTCGTTTTGATGACACAATTCGCTCCAGCGGTGTGTATAAAAAGATACCTGCCTGCTCATCATAAATAATCTGCTGAAATTCTTTAAGCGCGGCTTCCTGCTCAGCAGGGTCATCAGCACGTCGCAGTTCCTCCATGGCATCGTCCAGTGCTTCTGATCGAAAGCCACTCCGGTTTCCACCACCCTGACGATCATTGTCTGAATGCCAGATCGTATATGGATCATCCATGTGTGGGAAAGCGCGAACGCGAAGCGGCAGCAAATCAAAATTGCGCTGGCGTACATCCTGTTGGATCTGGCTCGGATCCACTACGACCAATTCGATATCAAAACCTGCCTCTTTCGCATTTTCTTTCACGATGGTTGCCGTGGCCATGCCTTCTTCTTTGTTGGTGATCTTGATTCCGAGATGCAGTTCTTTAAGTTTTCCATCGATGATTTTATCGGGTATCCCGTTGCCATTCGTATCATTCCAACCGGCCTCCTCTAATAAGGCAAGCGATTTTTTAATGTCCCGCGTAATGGGTTGCAAGTCTTTGTGGTAATAGTGTTTATCCGGATGTATCGGACTTGTCGCGCGAGCTGCAAGACCTTCCATCACATTATTGAGAATAGCATCATAGTCGATGGCATGGGCCAGTGCTTTTCTTACACGCACATCGGCCAGGATTGGATTGCGGTGATTAATTTCGATGTAATTGATTTGCATCAAAGCAGGCGTATCAAAATTGAGTTTTTCTGCCCACTCGGGATTGTTGCGCATCCGGTTAAATGAAGAGGGTGTGATTCCCGCCATGAGATCGATTTCTCCTGTCTTAATAGCTGCTTCTGATGCGGCTTCGTCAAGGATAATGCGGTAGGTAATAGATGAAGGATACGCCTGAAGTAACGAAGGCGGATCTTTCATTTGATCACCCCACCAGGTGGACTTCCGTTTGAGGCGGATGTATTCACCTGTTACCCATTCGTCAAGCTCATAGGCACCGGAACCGGATACGTTGTCTCTGAAAAATTCAGGGGACTCATACAAGGTGGCAAATCGTTTCAACAGACTGTCCTGTTCGACCGTCCAGACAATGTCAGGATTGCGAAGATCTTCTAACGTGAATGACGACATCAAACCTTCGGGATCATACACATTTTCGGGGTACAGGTTCCAGTTGATGACGGCTTCTACATCCAGGCTATAAGCGCTGTCGAGATAGACAGAAACGTTTTGCGGATTATTTGGATCCACCACGATTTCATCAATGAAGTTCATAAAGTTTTTCCAGGCTGCTGAATTCACATACGGATTGTATACGGACTTAAACGTAAACAGGTAGTCATTGCCGGTTACAGGGCTTCCATCCGCCCATTTCGCTTCAGGTCGAAATTTGAAATTGAAAACCTTACCACCGGCATGCTTGCCTTCTGTGATATTTTCTCCCGTTGGAATGGATGAGATCAAAATGGGAGAAAGCTCCATTGTGATTGGATCGTATTCTGCAATCGGTAATAGAATCAGGCTTTCGATTTGCGTCGCGTAGATGCTCTTTGAAAAAATCGGATGAAGACTTTCAGGTTCGTTAGGCAATCTAATCGTGACGCTGTGAGAAGCAGTTTCAGCCTCGTTCGAACAGGAAAATATACCTGTCAGCGCTATGAGGCAAATAGCAAATAAAAGGGTGTGTAGCTTTTTTAACATATATCAAAGATAACCATGCATTCAGTTTTTCAGAATACTAAACTTTTTCTCGTGGCAGATTGACACTTTGTCCCTCTCGGAGATAACCTTGTGCACCAAAACCTGTTGCTATACCATATGGAAAAGCGAATGTTAATCGCTGGAGGCAGTGGACTGATCGGAAAGGCTATAGCGGATCTGGCAAAACAAGACAGATGGGAGGTGAGCATTCTCAGTCGGTCATCGGGCAAAGGACATATAGTTTGGGATCCGGCAAAGCAATCTATCCGGCCAGTGGAGAATGCTTCGTTTGATGCAGTCATCAATCTGGCGGGTGCTTCTTTGGCCGCTGGGAGGTGGACGGAGAAAAGAAAAAAACTAATTCAGGAAAGTCGACTGGATAGTTGCGCCACCCTGGAGAAATACCTTTCCTCCGGTGCGATCCAAACAAAGGTGTATATCGGGGCTTCAGCGATAGGTATCTATGGCTCACATAACGATCAAACAGTCAATGAAGACACACCGATCCGGGAAGAGGATGAGTTTCTGAATCAAACCTGCCGCCTATGGGAAAATGGCCACCGAAGCATAGAAGCCCTGGGCATTCGGACGGTGATATTTCGCATTGGACTTGTCATGAGTCGTAACGGAGGTGCCCTCAAAGAAATATTGCAGACGGCTCCTTTTGGGTTGCTAAGTTATTTTGGAAACGGACATCAACGGTGGTCCTGGATTCATATAGCGGATATGGCGCGGTCCGTTATGCATGCTATATCCTGCGAGGACATGCACGGTGTTGTTTTAGCTACTGCACCTAATCCCGTGTCTAACAAAGCACTTACGATGGCGCTCAACAACACATATGCAATTCCCCGACTCGTGCTGCCGGTTCCGCGATTTGTACTATCCATTATGCTGGGAGAAATGCATACATCCTTATTTCAGGACTGCGCGGGCCGTCCTGAACGATTGTTGCAGACGAATTTTGAGTTCCGCTATGCAAACATAGACGATGCCATGAAGGCTTTGATGAAAGTGGAAGAATAAAAGAGAAGCGTATCGATCAGGGTTCAAAAATTTCGATCTCTTTATTCTTCTTGACAAAGCGGGTGAACTTGCCTTTAAACCGCGTGGCTTTTACGATGTGATTATCGATCCAGTGGTAGTTGCCTCCTCTTGGTTTTCCTACCAGGAGGCCGTGGTATTTAAATCCGTTTTTATCGAGCCATTCTGCAGTGATAGTGAAATGCTCCTGTGTACGGGATGTAAAAAAGGTAATGATATGACCTTCGTCGTACCAGTTGTTGATGACCTCAAGGGCATCGGGATACACTTTGGCGGTGACCATCCTTTCCGGTTCTTCATTAGGAATATCATCACAGATGGTACCATCGATGTCAATAAGGTAGTTTTTAATCTCTTTAGGCAACTGGGGGCTCAAAGCCTTTCCTTCACCGTCAAAGAGCGGATTTAGTGTTCCATTTTTCTTCATGACTCCATAGTATAAAGCAAACAGTGCGCCAAAAATTGTTGTTTTTCGGGGTCTTCAGGCCTGAAAAAACAGCAAAGGGCTTTAAAATTAGGGGTTTTAGGCATGCCATGCACTAAAAGTCGATGTAATTGGCGGGATCTACAGGTTTCCCGGAGAGCCATAGCTCGAAGTGGAGATGAGGCCCTGAAGTCATTTTTCCGGTATTTCCGATGATGGCTATGGCCTCGCCTGCACGGACAAAAGCGCCGCTTCGTTTGAGCAGCGATGCATTGTGTTTGTAGAAGGAAACCATGTCGTTACTGTGCTGAATACCAATGGTATAGCCCGTTTCCAAGGTCCAGTCAGCCGTGATCACATGGCCGTCCCAGATGGCCTTGACCGGTGTATCGTGTGGTGCCAGGACATCGACCCCATAATGGCCTGACTCGGCATCAAAACGGCTGCTGACGACCCCTGAAATGGGGGGCATGAGATACCGGAAATCGGCTTGTTTGAGCAAAGTCGAAGCGGATGGCGAACTCACCGCGATCGCAGGAGGAGATTTTCTTGGTTCACTTACTCTGGATTCTTCCACTACCTGTTCCGTAGGGCTTTTTCGAGGTCGATCTGTGGATTCGGTTTGCGCTATGCTGGGTATATCAATGCTGTCCGGAAGACTTGTCATCTGGTTAAAGTGCTGATAATAAAGCTTATAGCTCTGCATTTCCTGTTCGAGTGCCGTCATTTTTTTACTTAACTTTATATAATCCGGATGTTGCGCCGGTTCGGCATAACCCGGTACGAGGCGCTTGAGTGGGGTAAAAAAGATGACGACAACCATTAGGCCCATCACGACGATGACAATGGATGAAAGGAGGATGTAGATATTGAGCAGCGTGAGCTTGTAAGAAGCTACCTCTTCAAGGGTTTCATCCTTGCGGAGAACCAGCCTGTATATTGTGTGCCAGTTGCGTTTGCGGGTTTTGACCTGCTCAATCATAACCTGAGGGTGGATACTGAATTTTTAAAATAAATTTGCACCAGAATCAGTTAAATATACCTGAACGTGCAGGGAAATTCCATTTCGTATTGAAATCAAACAACCTACTACATCCAAATAACGCGAAATACGCCTTTTTGATCATTTTAGCTCTGGGCTTCCTCAGTGGCTGTGTGACCAGCAAAAGCCGTACAGAGCAGTCAAAAATAGGGCAATACTACCACAATCTCACCTCCCGATTCAATGGCTGGTTTAATGCCAACGAACTCGTGGAAGAGAGTATTGCTATTCTGGAGGAACAGTACCAGGACAATTACAACGAAATCCTTCCGATCTATGAATACGCTGCGGTCGAAAATGCTGATGCCGTAAAAGCCGATCTCGACGAAGCCATCAAAAAAGTATCCGTCGTCGTCACCTTGCATGAATACAGCGACTGGGTAGACGATTGCTACCTGCTCATCGGGAAGTCTCTGTACCTCAAAAAGGATTATGAAGCTGCAGAGAATGCTTTTGAATTTTACATGGATGAATTCCTGCCCACCGGCAAACGAACATCCACCAAATATCAGCGCAAAAAGAAAAAATCCAAATCCGGCAAGACCTCTTCCGAGGTGAAGGAAGCCAACAAGCGTAAAAAGGAGCTTCAGAAAGTCAGAAAAAAAGCGGAGAAAGAGCGAAAGAAATATAATAAAGAACTCCGCAAGCGTCGTAAAAAAGGTTTGCCCACCGATGACCTGGTACGTCCGGGAACTGCAAAAGCGGCGGATGGAACCACGACTATCAAAACCAGTGATATTAAAAAATACGAAGCCACGAAGAAGGAGCTTCGTGAAAAAGCCAAAGCGGAAGGAGAGCGTTCCAATTTTTTCCTTCGCGCATCGGCCTATGATGAGGCGATCCTGTGGCTGGCGAAAACATATATCGAGCGAGAAAACTGGACTTCAGCGGACTACCAGTTTCGCCGACTTGAAGGCGATGATATTTTGCCCCCGCGCGTGTACGAAGAACTCCCTGTTGCACGGGCGTACTATCACATGAGTCGTGGTAATTATCCACAGGTCATTCCATTTCTTGAGCAAGCTATTGAACGATCTTCCGATCGAGCCCTGAAAGCGAGATATAGTTATATCATCGCCCAGTTGTATTACCGGGAAAATAATTCTTCCGAAGCGAGAAAGTTTTACGAGCAAGCACTTGAATTCAGCAACAATTACGAAATGGAGCTGAATACAGAACTGGCGATTATTCGCTCCTCCGTACTAAGTGGCAGTATGTCACAAGCAGTAGCGACTACGCAACTCGAGAAGTTGCTGAAAGATGATAAAAACCATGAGTACCTCGGTCGCATCTACTACCTCATGGCGGAGTTGCGACTGGAAACCGGTGATATGGATCTGGCCATTTCCCATTTGGAAAACAGTGTGGCGAATGTGGGTGATGATCAGTTTCAGGAAGTGGAGAGCCAGTATCTCCTTGCCAAGTTATATATGCAACAGCTGCAGTATGTGGAGGCTGAAAGCGCCTTTAAAGCATGTCAGGCCGTAATGAAGGATACGGATCCCCGATTCAGAGAGGTGAAAAAGCTGGCTGAAAACCTGATTGATATTGCTTCCAATCTGAACACCATTGCACTACAGGACAGTTTATTGAATCTATCCTATAAATCAGCGGATGAATTAAAAGTAGTAGCGGTCGCGATAAAACTTCAGCGGAAAAAAGAGGCGGAAGAGGCGGCTGCTAAGATGGCGGCGAAAGCGCCGAGTAATAAATTTTCACCCAGGGGAACGGCCGCTTCAGGGCCTGGCCAGATTCCTCCTTCTACGCGTGGCGCTAGTGGCGGTCAGCAGAAAATATTCTGGGCTTTTGATCAGAAGAATCTGAAGAAATCAAAAAGAGATTTTGACCGGGAATGGGGCGATATCCCGTTGACCGATTACTGGCGTGTAAGTTCGAAAGCCGCCCAATATGCTTCGACGGAAGAAGAAGTATTGTTTACCCCGGAAAATACTGTAGGGGTGTATGGCAGTGAGTTGGAAGATTTTTTCAAGGATGTCCCGAAAACAGATTCGGCGCGTACCATTGCACACGATAAAATCAGAAAGTCGATGCTGCTATTAGGACAGCTGTACCGCGATCGAATCGAGGATTACGAAAGTTCTATTGCCATTCTTGAGTCGCTTCTGCAGAAATATCCGAATGCGCCTGAAAAGCTTGAAGTTTACTACCAGTTATACCTGTCCGCGTTGTCTGCCGGGGATCATCAGCGCGCCGAAAAGTACAAGTCACTGATCATTTCCGATTATCCGAATTCCCGATTTGCCAAGGTGCTGTCCGATCCGAATTACGCCGCCACACAGCTTTCCGAATTGGAGAAACTTCACCAATACTATGATGAGACCTTTGCTAAGTTTCAAAGTGAAGACTATGAAGAGGTCCTGAACCGCATCCGCTTGCTCGATGACAAATTTGGCGCCAACAATGTGCTGATGGCTAAGTTTGACTTATTGAAAGCCATGTGTATGGGTGCGCAGGTGGGTAAAGAAGCTTATGTAGATGGTTTGAAGTATGTGATCTCCCGGTATCCAAACAGCGATGAAGAGCGGAAAGCAAAGGACATGTTGTTGTTGCTTGGAAATACCGGCACGGGCCGTGTGTTTGGGGAATCGGGATTGGAGTCTGCTACATTTGTAATGGAGGATAATGCGCTCCATTTCGCGCTTGTGTATGTGAGCAATCAAGATGAAATCACACTGGCAGAAACGAAAATTGCCTTGGCTGAGTTTCACAAGAAATATTTTCAGTTAGACAATCTGAAGATGGCCAGTCTGGTCTTTGACCCAAGCAAGAATCATTCACTTGTACTGGTCCGGTCATTTAATACGAAGGAAAAAGCGATGACGTATTATGAAACGGCTTTGCGCAACCCCAATGATTTCCTTCCGAAAAATGCGATTTACGAAGTGTATCCCATCACACAAAAAAATTACCGCGAGGTCATCAAGTCGCGTTCGCTGGGTAACTACAAAGAATTTTTTGAGGCAAACTATTGATCTGCCGATTGGCGGTATGCGTTGAGCCTGCATTCAACGCATTATTCCTCTGCAAACTCTACAAGTGGTGCTCCCTTATCAATGGCCTGACCGGCACTGACTTTCACTTCTTTGATAGTGGCGTGATGTGGAGCCGAGATTACGTTTTCCATTTTCATCGCTTCGAGGATCAGGATCGGTGTGCCTTCTTCGACCTCCTGACCGGCTTCGGCTTTGATGCTGGTCACTAATCCCGGCATGGGAGCCAGTAGTATGCGTTGCTTTTTACTTCGGGTTGCATTTAGCCCCATGCGCTCAATCAGCAACTCAAGATCGTCGGCTAGGGTTACGGTTTTGTTTTCGCCATCTGTCCGTAGTGTGAGCTGCTTATAGTCATTGTCCGAGTGCACGACTGTGATGATATAGGTCTTCCCGTCTTCGATGATATGATAGGTGTGGTCATCGACCTGGATACAGTCCAGACTTTCCCAGTCTTCGGCGGAAATATCAAATTGCTGTCCATCTATGCGAACGGAGAGGTGTGTGTTTTTATTCATGGAGCGGGTGTTTGTTTTTCTCGGCCGATTTTTTCGAGAAAGGTGACTTCAAAAACGGTCGTCGTGACATAGATCAGTAAAAAAGGCCAGATAAATGTATCATCGATCGGTTCGAATCCTTTTTTGTATCCCACAATCAGCGCGAGACAAACCAGCATTTTTAGAAAGACAGCAATCATAATGAGTTGGATGAACCGTCCTGATTGTTTGCTCCCCGCAGTGATTGTGGCACCAAGATACATCATGCCGCAGAAAACAGCCATGGCGGTCATGGTAACCAACAGAAACGGTAAATGCGTCTGTACGGAGTTTTGTATCAGGTATATGATAAAGATGCCTGCAGCCTGAAGGAGCAGAGTGAGTGCCAGTCGCGTTAAAAACCGTTTAGGTGTCATCTTTCTGACTCAGGTCTTTGACGAGTTTGTAAAAAAAGCCTGCGGTAAACAGGAGGATCAGCAAAATGGTGAAATACGGATCGGGTGTATTAAGTTTTTCGTCAATGTACTGCCCCAGCCAGGCTCCGATAGCCAGGAGAACAAATAGCTGGAGGACCATCCCGCTGTATTTCAGATACTGATTGGGTTGTGCTGGTTTGGTCATTAAGACATGGCCGCTTTGGATTTTCCGAGCGCACTCAGATCGATCGTATCATCCTGGTGTCCGGAGGGATTTTTTGAATTTCCGTGGGCGCCCATTTTGCATTTCACATTAAATATGGAGCCGGGCTGGACCACCAGTTTCATGGTAGAGACATCGCCTTCTATTTTGGCGGTTTCTTTGACGTGCAGTACGTCACTGACTACCAGAATACCTTCAAATTTCCCTTCGATGACCGCATTTTCGCAGGTGATTTCACCGCTGATCTGTCCGGTCGGGCCGATGATGACTTTGCCTTTACAATGCAGGCTGCCGGTCAGTGAGCCGTCAATCCGAATGTCTTTGTCGGCCTGAATAGAGCCTTCGATGGAGGTACCATGCACGAGGCTGTTGGTGGCGGTGGAAGCAGCACTTGTGATGCCGTTTGCTTTGTTCTTTTGATCGCTATTTGAATTGCCAAACATCCCTGTGTTAAATTAAAGTCGTTAAAAAAATAATGTCTGTCATGGAGACTATAACCTGACAAAGGGGGAGTGGAATAAAGTTAAGAAGAAAACCGAGAATAAGAAGTTAAAAATTAAAAGTGAAAAGGGAAAAATGAATAATGAGTCCGCTGTTCATCGAGACGCAGTGAATAGGCTTGCCCTATTCACGTGCCGTGTACTCCGACGTAGGGAGGTAGTACACGGGAAAGAAAAAGTGCAGACAAAGAATCTATGCCTTTGTCTGCACTTTTAAAATTAATTAATCATGAAAAATTAGAATTTCGGACAGTATACGCCACGTTGTTGCGGGCCGCATACGTTGTAGATCATTGAGAATTCGAATCCTCCGTTGCCTCGGCTGGCTGAATTCAGGCTGGATACGTTGATGTCGTAGCTGAAGCCGATTCCCCAGTTGGAGAAGTCAAACCGTGTAGACAGAATGATTGCGTCCACCAGAAGTGGTTTTTCAAAGTGGCGGGCTAAGCGCATCCAGGCGCCTAACTGGAAGGATTGGCCATATCCGTCGAGGTTGAATCGGAAACTATTACCGGCATTGATTTCGAGCGATGGTCCCTGGCTGAAAACAACAGCACCGGGTACAAGAGACATTTCTTTTCCGGTTTTAAACTCACCACCGGCATGGAAAACGGTTTTGGTATAATAGGACTCAACGGACTCCTTATTATCAATATCCTGATAAAACGAAAGATTCGCCTGATTCAGGTGATTGAGTGCACCACCAATGTAGAAGTTTGAATTTCTGTCCAGCACTGAAAACCATAACAAACCAATCCCAACATCACCAAAGAGGAAGTTGGTAGGCAATTCTACTTCACCGGAATCAAATGAACCGTTGAATACGCCATTGTCGTTTTGGTTTGGCCATTGAGCGTTCAGATAATCTATGCTTCTTTGTGAGGCACCTGCTTCCACACCGAAGACGATGTAATTGGATTTGCGTCTGTCACCGCCTACGCGTCTGGAATAGGATGCGGAGAGTTTAAGCGTGAGTGTCTGGAAATCCAGAGATCCGGCTACGTCACTCCAGAGATTTCCGCCAAAGCCGAAATAGTCGTAGCGACCTACAGGCATTTTCTGGTCGTAGGATACGCTATAGGTATTGTAAGCACTGGACCCAAGTACAGAGGCCCATTGATTTCTGTAGTTACCTACGATACGGGTATTACAATTCATGACACCTGTCAGCGCCGGATTGAGGGTCAGTGGTGACATGTAGAATTGAGAAAAGTGGATATCCTGTCCACGAACTGAACTCAGTGTTAAAATGAATAACAATGAGAGAAAAAAGGCCAGTCTTTTTGCCATAATAATTAGGTGGTAAAGATTCCTGTATAGCAGAAATTTAGTTAAATAATTTTGCGAATGTATAACTTACTGAATTGCAGCGACAATGCCTCTAAAGGAAGGAATTGACCCATTTCAAGGGTGGAAATATACAAATTCGCTTTTAATTCACTTTTAAATAACGATAGAATCTATTGAATTCATAGAGACCATCAGCATATTATAAGGATAGATACAAAAACCGCAAAAAAGATGCCTGTCTGGCGACATTTAGGACGGATTTAATTGAATTCCAGAAAAATAAATTTTCGGGAAATTAGTGAGGTAGGCGTTAAGCGCTTAAATCGTGACAAATTGTGCCGGAAATCTACTATAAATGGATTGGTATGGTGAGATTTATTTTTGGTCTGCTCATCTGTTTGGAGTGTGTTTTAGTTCAGGTAATAAAAAAGCCATACATCATTTCCGGTGTATGGCTTCTTACTTACTTGTTTAAAGGTTAGTTGCCCATACCATGATCGTGGTGTAAGAAAGCTTGTATACCGATGCTCAGGCCAAACGACGTGTAGTCAAAATTGTCCCCCTCATTGTTGGCCGTGTTAAAAAATACAGCGGGCTCAATGGCAATAGAGTTGTTCAGGAACCAGGAGTACCCAACGGATATTCCGAACACACTCCCTCCGTCATCATCCAAACCAAAGCTGGCATCAGCCTGAATAAAAATAGGTTCTGTAACATAGTATCTCAGGCCTGGAGCCAGATTAAAGGAGGAAGTTGAACTCCCATCATAACTAATGTTAAAAAAACTTATTCCCAAAAGAAATGCAAAATCGTCGGCGAAGTAGTATCCTGCACTTGGGTTAATATTCAGAATTGAGGAAGACGCCTCATCGTTTTTGTATTTCTGACTTGAAAATCCTAAAGATCCGCCGATCATCCAGGATTCTTTGCCAACGGTTTGAGCAGAGGCAAGCTGGCCAAAAAACATCATGGCGACGAGTAGGAGTGTAACTTTTGTAAAATTTTTCATGGTAGTCCGTATTTATAGGTTTTTGAATAAGTAATATTAATCATTTATTAATACATATAGAGATTTTTTTACATAGAACTAAAAGTAGGTTTACATTTTCGAGGGAGAATTCTGTAGCATTTGTCTGAGGATCCTGACGATCGGATTGATAGTATTGCTATCAATCCAATCGTAATATGGCAGCTCAAGTCCTGGTAAAGAAAAAGGTCATCCGTGTGTACGAATGACCTTTGATTTTAACTCGCCGTTGCATAAAGCTATGGCGAGCGAATCTCGCCGTTGCATAAAGCTATGGCGAGCGAAGGTTTAGGATACCGGATTGGCTGCGCCGATCCTTTGATGGTGAAGACATAAAACCGTCACAAACAAAGGTGAATGGAGAGATTTTATCTTGTCTCCATAGAAATTAGGGATTTTGTTGAAAAGGAAATTAGCCGGATCGAATCCATGATTACTTGTGCACTGGAACCAATTGTAATCTTTCGATTCTGTTTATGGCCTGGAATTGTGTAAAGGCTGGAATTCTGATTTGGCACATGTGTAGGTGTTGTTTTTGCAATCATTTGCTAACTCAACGAGGTGCTTTTAATAGATATGCGGTGCTTCTTCCGCCGGCTTCGCTTTTTTCAAGGATACCTTTTTTAATCAGATCATTGATGTCCCTGACTGCCGTATCGGAAGAGCATTTGGTGATTTTTGCCCATTTGGAGGAAGTCAGTTTTCCAATAAACCCATCGAGCAATTTTTGGATCATTACCCTTTGTCTTTCGTTCAGGGAAGCATCTTTGTGCGTATTCCAGAATCGGGCTTTTTGCATCACATTAGAAAGCGTTTGATCAGTGGCGGACAATGCCCGATCCAAACATCCAAGAAACCATTTAAGCCATGCGGTTATATCCAGCGTTCCTTTTTGTGTGGTCTCAAGGATATTGTAATAGGCATTTCTTTCGATTTTTATTTGTGCCGACATGCTATAAAAGCGGTTTCTGCTTTCATCGGACCTTGAAAGTTGCATATCGGTGAGGGCTCGCGCTATACGGCCATTGCCATCATCAAACGGATGGAGGGTGACAAACCATAAATGGGCAATTGCGGCTTTTATGACAGGATCCAAGTTTAAATCTGCATTGAACCAATTTATGAAGTGAATCATTTCATCCTGTAAGACCTCCGCATCAGGTGCCTGAAAATGAACAGTCTCCCGACCCA
>JAUHXV010000004.1:105000-123103 GCA_030426765.1 Bacteroidia bacterium
CCACATGTACTTTCTGATTGATTGAGAGTACTTCAGACGGGTGGTTGATTCGGCCCCAACTGATGTCGGTGATGTACAACAAGCCGTCGACGCCTCCCAAATCCATAAAGGCCCCAAAGTCAGTGATGTTCTTCACAACACCCTCGAGTACCTGGCCTTTTTCGAGGCCGGAAATAATGAGTTCGCGCTGCTCGGCAAGATCACTTTCGATCAGTGCTTTGTGGGAGACAACCGCATTCTTTATGTTTTCATTGATCTTGACCACTTTAAACTCCATGGTTTTCCCTACATACTGATCGTAATCAATGATCTGCTTGATATCGATTTGTGATCCGGGGAGGAAGGTCTCCAAACCACCGGCATCTACGATCAATCCACCTTTGGTTTTGCTGATAACCGTACCATTGATGATAGTGCCGTTGTTAAATGAATCTACCAGGCTCTCCCATGCTTTCAGAAGTTTTGCTTTGCGGCGGGAAAGAACCAATTGGCCTCTCTCGTCTTCCTGACGCTCGACATAGACATCGACTTCGTCACCTACTTTGAGGCCTTCAATGTCTTTAAATTCAGACATCGGTACGAGACCATCTGACTTGAAGTTGATATCGAGGACAGCATCACCACCGGTGATCTGGTGCACTTTAGCTTTGATGACTTCGCTTTCAAATACGGTACCCATCGTGGCTTCGTATGCTGCAGCGAGTTTTTCTCTTTCTTCTTCAGTATAAACAGGTTGATTTCGGTTGGAAATGGACCAGTTAAAATCGTCATGTGGGGTTTCAGGTTCAACCGGAGCCGGTGCTTTTTTCTTTGGCGCTTCGGCTTTTTCTTCGGTTACCTGTGTTTCAGTTTCCTGAACTTCTGTGGCTACCGTTTCAGTAGCTTCAGACTGTGGAGTCTGCTCAGACTCGGCGGGATTGTTTGTTTCTTCTGACATCTCAGAAAGTGTTTGTGTTTGTACGACCCATAAAGTATTGACTATCAGGATCGGAGGTTAATAAATGAATTAAAATCGGGACGCAAAGGTAACCATTTTACGGGTATTTGACTATGGGGGCTTTAAATATTTACTTGCAGAACGGCATCCTCCGGAGTGTCTTGGGCCTGAAAAACGTCCATGCGATGGCCAAATATGTATAAGTAGCATGCATGCAGCATATTATACTTGTCAGACGAATTTAATTTGATCGTTTTCCAAGTGCATCAGTAAATCCGGGGTACACCATATATATTATGTGCTACATGAAATATCACCGCTCCGTCCAAAAAAGTAGGATAGAAATGTCTTACATTGGGTGAAGCAACACAACCTCTTAAAAAGGCAAAACTTATGGATGCAAGGCCCTGGCTGCAAAACTACCCGAAAGGACTTCCGGCAAACATCGATGTCGACAAATACCCGAACCTGAATGCTTTTATTAAAGAAGCGCTCCAGAAATATTCGAAACATCCTGCTTTTTATAGCATGGGAAAAACGCTCACGTATGGTGAGATCGACAAAATGGCCGAGCATCTGGGTGCTTACCTGCATTCGAGGGGATTAAAACCGGGAGATCGCGTCGCCATTATGATGCCTAATCTGCTCCAATATCCAATAGCCCTTTTTGCCTGTATCCGGGCAGGGCTGATTGTGGTCAATACCAATCCTTTGTATACCCCGAGGGAAATGCTCCATCAGTTTAATGACAGTGGTGTAAAAGGTATCATCATTGTGGAAAATTTTGCCTCCAATCTGCAGGAGATTCTGGATAAGACTGAAATTGATACCATCATTCTGACCAGTATCGGAGAAATGCTTGGACCGATCAAAGGTTCTGTGGTCAACTTTGTGGTCAGGAGTGTGAAACGCATGGTGCCAAAATTTGAGCTCCCCAACACGATCGGATTTAAGGAAGCGATCCATCAGGGAAAGAAGTTTACCATCAAGCCATTTGAGGATACACCAGATCGGGTGATTTCGCACCAGTATACCGGTGGAACTACAGGTGTCTCTAAAGGAGCGATGTTGACGAATCGCAATCTTGTTGCCAATATGCTTCAGATGAAAGCCTGTCTGGATACCATGATGAAAGAAGGGGAAGAGGTGACCCTTTGTCCTTTGCCTTTGTATCACATTTTTGCTTTTGTGGTCAATTGTCTGGCAGTGATGTCGTATGGTTCGATGAATGTGCTCATCGTCAATGCACGGGATTTGAAATCGGTTATTAAGGAGTTGAAAAATCATAAAATCACGCTGATCAGTGGTGTCAATACGTTGTTTAATGCACTGCTTCACGACAAAGAATTTGCGTCACTGGATTTCAGTCATCTCAAACTATCAGTAGGCGGTGCCATGGCTATCCAGCGGTCTGTCAATGACCGGTGGAAGGAGGTGACCGGCCGTAACCTGGTAGAAGGGTATGGTATGACAGAAGCCTCGCCGGCCGTTTCCGTCAACCCCATCGATGGATCCGGCAGGATTGGGACAATTGGTATGCCTATCCCTTCCACGGAATTACGGATTGTAGATGAAAATGGAAATCCCCTGCCACCCGGAGAGGAAGGAGAAATTCAGGTGCGCGGGCCGCAGGTCATGCTGGGGTATTACAACCAACCGGAGGAAACAGCCCGCGTCATCCGCGATGGCTGGTTGTGTACCGGAGATATCGGACTGATGGAAGAGGACGGATACTTCAGAGTCGTGGATCGAAAGAAGGATATGATCCTGGTATCCGGATTTAATGTCTATCCCAATGAAATCGAAGATGTCGTGAGTGCCCACCCGAAAGTACTGGAATCAGCGGCTATTGGCATACCCAGTGAGCGCACCGGCGAACGCGTCAAATTGTTTGTGGTCAAAAAAGACAAATCCCTCAAAGAAGAAGAACTCATGGAGTACTGTCGTAAAAATCTGACGCAATACAAACTACCCAAGGAAATCGAATTCAGGGAGTCTCTGCCTAAAACAAACGTAGGTAAGATCTTACGCAGGGAACTACGGGAGGTAGTCTGATCTTCAGGTCAATTCACCAGGTTTATTGCCTGAATGCCCTATTTTCGCGCACGCCCAATAGCTGACAATGCTATAGGGTCCGCAAGAGCGAAAAGTGGCGTTCTGGAGCCAATGATCTTTGAAGAAGATCTATCTGAACCGTTCTTTTTTTCCGGAAAAAAGAACCAAAAACCTCGTCGCTCTAAAAACTCGCTTTCGCCTCACATCCTTTTTCTGGTATTTTGCTTCCATTTGCATTTATTTTCACACTCCCTTGTATTTCTGCTTGCGGCCCCTGTAGCACTTAGGCTAGTGGGCGAGCAGAAATACAAGCTGATCCGGGTGCTCGGACAATTTAGAGCGACAGGATTTTTCTGTTGGATTGAGTTCTTCCGGAGGATGCCTGTATTTTGTTCCCATCGAGAAATTAAATCAATTTAACCATAATGAAAGCTTGTATTTCGTCTCGATTTGGGAAATTTCGTCACGCCAAACTGTTCGACCGACCGAATGTCTTCTTTTTGCGCGACTAATCCGCCGCAGGCGGATACTTTTTCGTGTCCTGAAATAAAATTATTACAGGATGGCAATCCTGAAACACTGTCGGTTTCAGGACACGTCCCTATAGAATTATCATCTACATGGCAAGGAAAAAAGTAATAAGAAAGGTGTCTTAGTATTGATTCTTCAGTGAGCAAAATTTATTTTGACACTGATGGTATAAATTAGTTGTTTAGAAAAACAACTAACTCCGTTTTTCCACCCATTCTTTTATCCAACCGGAGGTCATAGACTTGGGTCGTTCGAGTGGCAATTGGAGAACTCTGCTCCAGCATAGTGAAGCCAGCACACCAAGTGCTCTGGATACTGCAAACAACACTGTATAATATCGGTATTCCTTTAGACCATAATGCACGAGAATCGCTCCGGAGTGAGCATCGACATTCGGCCAGGGATTGCTGACTTTCCCGAGTGCACCAAGCACCTTTGGAGCGACGTCAAACACTTTCCATACAATGTTAACGATGTCATCGTCTTTCATGTGCTCCATAGCAAAAGCTTGCTGAGCGATGAATCGAGGATCGGGCTTTCGCAATACTGCATGACCATAACCCGGGATGACTTTTCCTTCTGCTATGGTGTCTTCAATATATTTTCTGATCTGTTCGGTCGTGGGTTTAGTGGTACCAATCGTGTCTACCATCTCAAAGATCCACTTGATCACTTCCTGGTTGGCCAACCCATGTAATGGTCCCGCGAGGGCATTGACACCCCCCACAAGCGCATAGTAGGCATCACTTAAAGTGGAGCCTACGAGGTGCACGGCATGCGCACTGGCATTACCACCTTCATGGTCGGCATGGATGGTCATGTACAACCGCATCAGGCTATTGAAGTTGGGGTCATCGCTGACACCCAGCATGTGTGCAAAATTTGCCGCCCAATCCAGATTATCGTTAGGCGCGATCTGCTCGTTGTTTTTAAAGGACTTGCGATAGATAAAAGCGGCGAGCTGCGGCAGGCAGGCGATGAGATTCATTGCATCTTCATAGGTCGCATCCCAGTAGTCGCGTTTATTTAACCCTTCCGCATATTGATTGGTAAAAACACTTTTTTGCTGGAGGGAAAGAATGCCAATACCCAATTGGGTCATCGGGTGAGTATCCGGGTCCAGGGCATTTAATACATCCCAAGTGGTTTGAGGAATTTGCCGACGGCGTTCCCATTCATCGCTGAGCCATTGTACGTCTTCTTCGGTGGGGATTTCATTGGTGAGCATCAGCCAGAACAAACCTTCCGGAAGCGGTTGCCCGCCTTTCGAAGGGAGTTTGAGACTCAGCTCGGGGATGGAGAATCCTCGAAAGCGGATTCCTTCTTCAGGGTCCAGCAGGGAGGTTTCCCACAGCATACTTTTGATTCCACGCATACCTCCGTACACCTGTCCGATGGTCACCTGGTCAATAATGGTCTCCTGATGTTCTTTTAGAAAAGGTTTGATATCAGCTATGGTGGCCATAGCTTTTTCGTAAAATTTTGATTTTAATCTGTCCATGGGTATGGTCAAAAGCGGATTTTAAAATGGTGCCGCAAGTTAGTGTTTAATTAGGAATGCCAATGATATAAACGATTTCAAATCGTAATAGTTGTTGTATAAACGATTGAATCGGGGCTGGTGCCGCCATGAAAACCTTAATACCTTTGGGATATGATTGCCATTGATGACGTACTGATCAGCGATGATATTGTGACCCGGCATTTTGTCTGTGACCTGGATGCCTGTTTGGGTGCCTGTTGCTGGGAAGGCGAATGGGGCGCCCCGCTCCTGAAGGAGGAAGAAAAAATCATCGAAGAGGTATGGGAGACAGTGGCACCGTACCTGTCAGAAGAAAGCAGGGCGGTAGTCAGATCAGAAGGATTTGGTACTACGGATGGGGGTGAACAGCCTCTGGCTACACCATTACTAAAAGGAGGTGCCTGCGCCTATCTGATCTGGGATGGAAAGGGTATTGGAAAATGTGCTTTTGAAGTGGCCCATGCCGAGGGGAAGACGCACTGGCCTAAACCTTTATCCTGTCATTTGTATCCCATTCGTGTGCAGTATCTGAATAATGGTACCGAAGTTTGGAATTATAGTCAGTGGAGTGTATGCGCACCGGCTTGTAAGAATGGCAGGAAGCTCGATGTCCCGATCTACAAGTTTCTGAAAGCGCCGATCATCAGAGCTAAGGGGGAGGACTTTTATGAACAGCTGGAAGCCGCAGCGAGGGCATTTGAGGAGTAATTACTTTTTAAAAATATTCCCCTATCGATTCCCCTCTAACCACAACGGCTTCCGGACATGTTTGGCGTTTGATGGTAAAAATCCTGTGTACAAAGCTTCAGTTTTGTTCTACTGAAGAAGTTTCTAATTCAGGTGCAAAGTCCTTTCCACTCCCATACTTCCGAAAAGACAAATACGCAATGACTGCACTGATCATCATCAATACACTACCGAGAAAAAACGGTGCTCCCGGTAAATAGATGGGATTTCCCGGACGGATCGCCCAGGCAAATAAGTTGGTCATCATCGGCGGACCAACGATCGAGGTGGCACTCATAAGGCTGGTCAGGGCACCTTGAAGTTCACCTTGCTCTTTGACATTCACCTTACTGGTGATCGTGGCCTGCAAGGCGGGACTCGCGATACCTCCGAGGCAATAGGGAACCAGAAAAACCAACATCATCCAACCTGCATTCGCAAGACCAAACAGCAACATGCCAATCGCATAGAGAATCAAACCAATCAGGATACTACGCGCATTTCCAAGACGAGGATTAACGACGCGGGTCAGCCCTCCCTGAACACTACCCACCAACAGACCTACTACACCAAGAGACAAACCAATCATACCTTCTCCCCAGCTGAATCGCTCAATCGTATAAAAGGCCCAGTTGCTCTGCACGGCATGAGCGGCCAGGTAGACCAGTGTCATGGCCACCAGAAGGTAATTGAGCTCCGGGTATTTGCGAAGATGGAGAAGGGACCCAATCGGGTTGGCTCGTTTGAGATCGAGTGGTCGTCTGTTTTCTTCATCCAGTGATTCCGGAAGGATAAAGTATCCCCACATCCAGTTGAGAAAACACAAAACAGCCGCCGCGATAAACGGTACACGTGGTCCATAGGTGCCAAGTAATCCGCCAATGACCGGACCCAGAATAAAACCCAGCCCGAATGCAGCACCGATCATGCCGAAATTTTGTGCCCTGTTTTTATCCGTACTGATGTCTGCGATATAAGCTGAAGCAGTGGTAAAGCTCGCTCCTGTCACACCGGCAATGATTCTACCTACGAAAAACCATTCGATCGTGGGCGCCCAACTCATCAGTACGTAGTCCAATCCAAAACCAAATAATGAAACGAGCAGGATCGGCCGTCTGCCAAAACGGTCACTAAGATTGCCGATCAGCGGGGCGAAGACAAACTGCGTCATGGAAAAGGCAAACAACATCCATCCGTTCAGGCTCGCCGCAGTTCCCGTATCGACATGTTCCAAATGCGTGATCAGCCCCGGCATCACCGGGATGATGATGCCCCAGCCGATCACATCGATCAGCAGGGTGACAAAAATAAATCCGATAGCTGCTTTGCGCGTACTCATTTATCCGGCAGTACCCGATCGACATAAGCGTAAGAGCAAACGTTTCGCCCGGGAGTTCATTCATGTTTCGTAAATGGAATCAAATGTAACGCATTGAATGGTTTGCCTCACCGCCTTTTTCCTCATTAAGGCTGCCCATCCGGAATAGCCGGATTCTTCTTCTGACATTTGATAATCCATGGGTAACATTGTACTTTTGCAGGACTTTTTTGGAAAGGACCCGCTCTGACAAAGACAATCAGGCATGTTTTAGCGAGCAAATATTTGATATACAACAATATACATATATAGTATTTTTATTATGGCATTAATTGGAAAAATTCGAAATAACAGCTGGATCATCATTGTCATGCTGGCACTCGGTCTCGGTGGGTTTATCGTGATGGATATGGTGAGTGCAGGAGCGAGATCCGGTGGCAACCAGTTTACCATCGGCGAAGTAAATGGTGAGAAGCTCGATTGGAATGAATTCCAGCGCACAGAGCGCATTCTCTATCCAAACTCTTCCGGGGACACCTATGGCCAGCGCAATTACATCTGGGACTACATGGTGGAGGAGCAGTTGCTCAAAGAAGAAGGCGAAGCCCTGGGATTAAATGTGGGCGAAGAGGAACTGGAAGAACTCCAGTTTGGCAATCGTGTGAGTCCAATCATTACGCGCAACTTCCGGGATCCGAACACAGGACAATTGGATCGCGCCTCTTTGGATCAGATCCGTACCAACCTCGGTACCGGCAACCTGCAGCCTCAAATTGAAGAATTCTGGAATTTTCAGAAAAAAGAGATCGTAAAAGATCGCCTTCAGTCCAAGCTATCCAACCTGATCAAAAAGACGATTTACACGCCGACCTGGATGGCTCAGCAGTTGCAGGCAGAGCAGGGATCATCAATCGATTTTACTTACGTACTCGTGCCCTATGATCAGGTCAACGATGATGAAGTTGAATTGACAGATGATGACTACAAAGCCTGGATGAAAGAAAATGCGGGTGCGATCGACATGAAAGAAGAAATGCGCCACGTAGATTTTGTGGTGTTCAATGTCATCCCTACGGCAGAAGATTCTGCCCTGGTACGTGATGCGTTTACAGAAACCATTGAAGCTTTTAAGACCACAGAAAATGACTCTCAGTTTGTCGAGAATAACTTTGGTGTACTCGATGCCGAGTATTTCAAAAAAGAAGATCTGTCTGAGTTGATTGCGGATACGGTCTTTACCCTGCCTGCAGGAACTGTGTACGGTCCATATATCGAAGGTGCGTCCTATGTGGCCGCCAAAGTGATCGACAAAAAAGTCATCCCTGACTCTGTGGATTCTCGTCACATCCTGATTCGTGCCACTACACAAAATGAGCTGATTGCAGCGATGGCAAAACTGGATAGTGTGAAGACTGTGATTGAGGCAGGTGTTGCTCCCTTCGATTCCATGGCGATGAAAATCAGCCAGGACGGAAGTGGCCCGACAGGGGGAGAACTTGGTTGGTCAGCTGCCGGAAGAATGGTTAAGCCTTTTAACGACATGTTGTTTTACACCGCTGAGCCCGGCGAACTTAACATCGTAGTCTCTCAGTTTGGTGTTCACCTCGTCGAAGTGACAGATAGAAAATATATTTCCAATGAAGAAGGAGTGCGTCTTGCATTTCTGGAAGCACCCATTGTACCCTCAGAAGCCACACAAGCTGAGATCTATGATGATGCACTTGAGTTTTGCGGACAAAACAGAACCCTCGATGAGTTGAAAGAAGACCTGGCTGATCGGCCGGAGTTAAGTCTTGAATCCGCACAGGGACTGACGGCTAATGGCTATCAGTTTTCAAACCTGGGCAGCGGTGGTACTTCACGTGATATCATTCGATGGGCATTTGAACCGGGCGTAAAACCGGGTATGGTTTCACCCGATGTATATGTATATGATGAGCCAAACCTTTTCTACAACTCACGGTATGTTGTAGCCGGATTGCGCGCAGTAGTGGAAGCAGGAGTCTTGTCTGTAGATGATGTGAAGGAGTCATTCCGGAATAAGGTGATGGCCAAAAAGAAAGGTGAGATACTTGCAGCGCGCATCACGAGTCAGGATCTGGATGCAGTTGCTTCACAGTTTGGTGTTGCGGTCGACACCTTTAATAATGTCAACTTCAACATGTCCTACCTTCAGGGGTTAGGGAATGAAAACCGCGTGATCGGAAAAGTAACTTCACTATCCAATGGTCAGGTAGCGGGTCCGATTGCAGGTGTGAGTGGTGTATATCTGGTCAAGGTGATTCACCGCACAGAGGCGAGTTTGTCTACGGATATCTCTTCGTTCCGGGGCCAGTTGACGGCAACTTCAAGAAATGGCGTGGATAGCCGTCTGATTGAAGCCATCCGCAGCACCGCAGATATTGAAGACTTCAGATACAACTTCTATTAATCGTCCATTTGACGACAAAAAGTATAGCTATTGCCCGGAAGGTCACTTTCCTTCCGGGCAATTTCATTTTAACTCATGCGTTTTGAATAAATGATGCTGCGATCATCCCTGATTTTTCTATGTCCTCTTCTCTTCCTGACGGCCTGTACGAGTGTCGAAACGCAGGAAGAAATCGATCCTGATCTGGGGTATATTACGACCTATACTGTTGACGCTAAAACAGGTGAACGAACTGGTCCATATACCGTTACCGATTCTACGGGTGTGTTAATGGAAAAAGGGCTTTTACAACAAGGCATACCTCACGGGGTTCGCGAGCTCTACTATCCGGAGGGAAATGTCAAAGTGCGGGAGCGATACGTGGAGGGAAGACTGGATGATCTGTATGAGTATTACTTTCCGAATGGTAAAATTGAACTCAAAGGGTACTATGTGGATGGGGCGATGTACGGCATGTGGCGTAAGTACCGGCATGACGGGTCGTTGTTTGATGAGGTGATGATGATTAAAAACGAAGAGATGGGTCCTTTTAAAGAATATCACCCCAATGGGCAGATTCAGGCTGAAGGCACTTATCTTAACGGGCCATTTGAAGAAGGTACACTAAAACTCTATAATGAATCAGGACAACTACAAAAGGAAATGTTCTGCGTGGCAGGCAGGTGTCGTACAGTTTGGGCTGAAGAGTAGTGCGATCATCCTGTGTTGTATTTTATTTGCCATCCCGGCGCAAAGTCAGGTGGGTGGCCAACGATTGTTTGAGTTTGTCAATCTGCCTCTTTCCGCGAGAGCCACTGCGTTAGGAGGAAGTCAGATTTCTGCTATCACCAACGATTATGGTCTGGTCGGTGGGAATCCCGCGATGTTAAATGCGTCCATGGATCGGACGATTATATTTCAGCACAACTTCCATTTTGATGGCATCGATAATGGGTATGCCGGATTTGCCAAGCATATCAACGACACAAAATCAACGGTACATGGTGGAGTGCGGTTTATGTCCTACGGGCCTTTCACCGCAGCGGACGAACAGGGGAATATTCTTGGGGAATTTAAAGCCAAAGATATTTCTCTGCATGCTGGTATTTCGCGACAACTCAATGAACGCATGTCCGGTGGTATCCTGCTTCAGTACGTTCAGTCATCACTTGAAACATACACCGCGACCGGAATGCTGATGGACATAGGCATCACGTATCGCAGTGAAAATGAACTGACCAATTATGCCTTTGTCATTCGGGGGATGGGTGTTCAGTTTTCAAAATACTATCCGGAAGAGAAATCCGGAAAAATGCCGGTAGATGTGCAAATCGGAATTTCAAAACGTCTGGAACATGTTCCGTTTCGGCTGACGATTTTGTTCCACGACCTGAATCGATGGGATCTTGATTACGACAGTCCGTTTAATGATGACGTCAATCAGGGTATTGATGGTACCACACAGGATACGCAAAGTAGCTTTGGGGATGCAGTAGATAATTTTTTCCGACATATCACCTTCGGCGGGGAATTTCTGATCGGGAAAAAGGAGAATTTTATGTTGCGGCTGGGATATGATTACCAGCTTCACAAAGAATTGTCGGTAGTTAATCTTCGTAGCCTTGCTGGTTTTTCAGCAGGTGTTGGCGTAAATGTTAAAAGTTTCATCCTCGACTATGGCTTTGCTGTATATCATCAGGCCGGCACGACCAAGCACCTTGGAATTCGCGTCAACCTTAATGACTTAAAACGAAAAACGATTGTGGATTAAGCTCCCTGCGTTTTGGTTGATTTGCTGCCATTCGCATGAAGCGTATACAGAGGTAAATCTGCTGCCTTTCCTTTCATCATCAGATCTCCCAAATATTCAGTTTCCAATCCGGAGCCTTCCCATGAGAGGATATTCCTGAGGTCTTCGGATATCAGGAGATTGACATCGTATTGATTGCATTTGGCCTGGATTCTGGCCGCGGTGCCGACAACCTCCCCTGAAAAGGCGATGTCTCTTTTGACCACACCGATTTCGCCGACCATGACGGTTCCATAGTGCAATCCAGCTTTAAAATCGGGTACGACACCATACCGCGCCGTGTAATAGGATGAGCGATGGTTGAACACTTTTCTGACTTCCATCGGGCAACGAATACAATTGAGTTTGTCGGGACCCTGATGCATCCGCCAGCTCACAGTGATTTCATCGCCGACGTACTGATAGATCCTGCCTTTGTATTTCAGAATGACTGGCGTCGCGTCCTGAATGACATCTTTGATAAAATTGAAATACTGTTGCTCGCCCAGCACCTGCGCGATATAGGTTGAACTACGCAGGTCGAGGAACATGAAAATGCGTTCTTCCCGCGTGGGTCTGAAATATCGGCCCATGAGAAAGCTGCGCAAGGTGCCCGGGCCGTATTTATCGTTGATTAAAAATGCCGCGATGGTGCACATCATGATAAACAGCCAGAGGATATAATCTTTGAGAAAGTGCAGGCTTTGTACATGCGTCATCATAAACGATAACAGGTCCGACTGCAGGACATTCTCTCCTCCGGAAAAAATCGCACGGATGAAAAATGAAATGACGGTAATAAAGAAAATCACGAGTGTGAATGCCATCACCGTGAGCAGTAGGGCCGCACCATAAGGGATGGTGCGTATCCATCGTTGGACATACCCAACCAGAATGGCCCCACCGAGCAATCCAGCTACTGCGGTGGCCAGCGCATTGATGAGCATATCAAGCAGAAAGAGTTCTACATCCGGAATGATGTTGAGGGTCATCAAAACGAGATAATCGTACAGGGACTGGGCTATGGAAAATAGCGTCCAGATGCCTGATATCCACAGAATCTTCTGCAGCTCACTTCGGGATGTAAACAATTCGAAGAAATGAGAAGGGTCGAAAGATGCTTTGGATAGATGGTTCACGCGTGGATGGTGTGGGTCTTTTCTTCCCACAAAAGTAGAATAAGGATCGGTAGGATAGGTGATAAAATGGCATCTGCTGGTATTTTCGGGGTTTTCCTGTAGGGTTTGTTTTGAAGGATTTGAGCCCATAAATCAAACTGGGTGTCGCTTTGTAGTTGTGTTTATGTAAAATATCGACCAAATGGAGTAAACGCTCAGGTGGAATTGCGTGTTGTATGAATAGGCGTATGTCTTTCCCGACAGGGGATAGGCCCTAGGAGGGAATAAATTGATGAAAATCGAAGGAAAACAAATTATTATTTTTTATAATATGATTTTCTTGGTATATTTGCTTTAGCATCAGTGGTCTCACTATGATCCGACAACAACTCTCGCAGAAGCTTCTCCAGAAGCTTTCCCCCCAGCAGATACAGTTGATGAAACTGCTGCAGATTCCTACGTCATCGCTTGAGCAGCGGATCAAGGAAGAATTAGAGGCGAATCCAGCCCTGGAAGAGCAGGACAATTTTTCAGAATCCAACAGTGAAAACGGCCAGGAAGAGAAGGAAAAAGAATCTGAGAAAGAGACCGAGGACGATTACGATATCGATGACTACATCAGTGATTACATCGAGGATGATCCGGTCAGTTACCATGTATCAGAGTCTGCGGCAGAACAACGAGAAAAAAGTCTGCCGGCCGTAGTGTCCAACACCTTTCATGACTATCTGGAACAGCAGCTCGGTATGCTGGATATTGATTCTGAGGTGCAGCGTATTATTGCCGAACAAATTGTGGGGAGTATCGATGACACAGGCTACCTCCGCCGGGAGACCTCCTCACTCATCGATGATATTCTTTTTGCACACAATATAGAGGTGACTCCCGCTCAGATCAACGAGGTCCTGGGAATGATCCAGCGATTTGATCCACCGGGTGTGGGCGCTCGAGATTTGCGCGAAACGCTGATCATCCAATTGCAGCAGCGACTGAGGAATGCAGAAAAAGCCGGAGAGACTGCTCTAATCCCTTCACTCAAACTCGGACTGCAGATCCTGAAGAAGCATTTTGAGGCGTTTTCCAAAAAACACTACAGCCGCCTGCAGCGCAACCTCGAAATCAGCGAGGAAGATTTGAAGGCCGCACTGGATGAAATTCTGAAACTCAATCCCAAACCGGCCAGCGGATACACCAGCCAGTTTGATACCCAGACCCAGACGATCATTCCGGATTTTCTGACGTCCAATCGGGACGGTGTCCTTGATCTGACCATGGATGTGCGCAATGCACCCGACTTGCGGATCAACGATCAGTATGTCGATATGCTCAAAGCGTATCAGATCAAAAAGGACAATAACAATGTCAATAAGGAGAATAAAGAGGCGATCCTCTTTATCAAACAAAAAATAGATTCCGCCAAATGGTTTATCGATGCGATCAAACAGCGTCAGCACACCCTGAAGCAAACCATGTACGCGATCATGCAGTTTCAGAAGGAATATTTCCTGACAGGCGATTCCACGAAACTCAAGCCTATGATCCTGCGCGATATCGCGGAGATAACAGGTCTTGATATTTCCACAGTGTCGCGTGTGGCCAGTAGTAAATTCGTTCAGACAGAATTTGGTACAAAGCGCCTCAAAGATTTCTTTTCCGAATCCATCGTCAACACCGAAGGCGATGAGGTCTCAACGCAGGAGGTAAAATCCATCCTTGGGGAGATCATCGAGGCAGAAAATAAGCGCAAACCATTGTCAGATGAGAAACTTCGCCTGATGCTTGAAGGTAAGGGTTACAGTATCGCACGCCGTACCGTCGCCAAATACCGCGAGCAACTGAATATCCCGGTCGCCAGGCTGAGGAAGGAGCTTTGAGACCACGCATGCTAGCGATTCTTACCCAAGGCATATTGGAGCTCAATAGGTAGTAGCCTCAAACAAACTTTTTTCAAATAGTATAAATTGTATTACAGCTGTCAAAACGTTTGTTCGCGCTTTGGGATTTATTGCTTAAATTGAGTTTGACCTAACCCAAAATTTCCAGAAAAGTTATCGTGCAAAAGAACTAATGAAAAAGATATTTCTTTTCAAAATATTTTGGTTGAGTGGCTTTTTCTTGTCGATGTTTAACCTTTGTGTTCATGAACCTAGCTATGGGCAAAGTATTTCTTTTAACCAACGAATCAATTACCAGAATCGATCCATTGTTTTGAGGAATATCATGATGTACGGTGATAGCCTTCTGATATCTGGCGAAATTGGGAGGGATTCATTGGGCCTATCAGGTTTTTTTGTGTTTCGGACAGATACTTTCGGTAATATAGGTTTAATTAAATTCTTTAGAGATTCTTCATTAATGGACCATGCACTATTAGATGGAAGAAATCCAATAATGAAAAATCATTCTAATAATATTGTGTTGGGAGGTGTCTTTCTTCAAAGAGATGATCTATTTGCAATGGAGTTGGGCTCAGATTTATCTATAAAAATGTACAAAGAATATTTTGCAAATTATGTTACAATGTACATTCATGATGTGGAGGAAATATTTGGATGTTATTATTTTCTTGGGTATATCCAAACCCAAAATGGGGACCATGATGTTTTTCTTCAGAAAATCGACTCCTCCGGAAATAAATTATGGGAGAAAACTTATGGCACACCTACTAAGGATGAAACCGGTCGGGCAGTAGTCATTGAAGATGAAGGGCTGACCATCATGGTATCAGAATCCTTTGACAATACTCCCAATATTGAGAATGACACTCGTTACTGGATTCGTTTTATGCATGTGGATACAAGCGGAGCCATTGTGCGTGACTGGCGGGAGGAGGTCACAGACTATGAAGGCTGGGCTGGCACACTGCTTAAGTACAATAAAGATTATATATACACTTCCAATACAATTGGAGATGAAATAGGTATAGGCCCGCTCACCGGAGGGCAGATCGTGCGTCGTGACAGTGCATTTAACCTCGTATGGCGAAAAAAGTTGGGAGAACCCGATAGTCCATTTACGGGCTTAGGAGATATGATCTTTTCTGCTGATAGTTGCCTGTTAGTCACCGGTCAAAATGTGGATTCATCCATGACATTTAATGCAGCCAGGATTATGAAACTAGGATTGGACGGGAACGTAATGTGGGAGTTACGAGACACTGGGTATGCTTTTCCGGATGGACAGTCTCTAAATTTTATGGAAGGAATAGCTTCTCCTTCTTGTAACAGTATTTACGCTGTTGGTTATACCTATAAGAATGCTGGCTTCTATGAAGGCTTACTCCTAAAAGTAGCCGGTGACGGTTGTATTGATACGCTATGCACGACTACAGATATTGAAGAGTTGATCCACTTGCACGAAAACCAAGTACTTATGTACCCTAATCCGGCAAGCACGGAGTTCCGGATAAGACTTTCAGAGGATGTACATTTGCCGATTAACGTCTGGGTATGCGATATGCATGGTCGAAGGATAAAGTCTGTCTTAATGAATCAATATTTGGAAACGATTGACATCTCCGGCCTGCCTAATGGAATCTATCATGTGTTGGCTGAGCATAAGGGATTGATCGTCAGATCGCAAGCGATGGTTAAAATGAAATAATGCGATCATGCAGTTTCAGAAAGAATACTTCCTGACAGGCGACTCCACTAAACTCAAGCCGATGATCCTGCGCGATATCGCGGAGATAACAGGCCTTGATATTTCTACCGTGTCGCGTGTGGCCAGTAGTAAATTCGTGCAGACAGAATTTGGTACAAAGCGCCTCAAGGACTTCTTTTCCGAATCCATCGTCAACACAGAAGGCGATGAAGTCTCAACGCAGGAGGTAAAATCCATCTTTGGGGAGATCATCGAAGCAGAAAACAAGCGCAAGCCTTTGTCCGATGAGAAGCTTCGCCTGATGCTGGAAGGTAAGGGTTACAGTATCGCACGCCGTACTGTCGCCAAATATCGCGAGCAACTCAATATCCCGGTGGCCAGGCTGAGGAAGGAGCTTTGATTGTTTTTTTTGGTCTTTTTAGCAAAGCAGCTATTTCGTTTTCAGCGCTCTACTTATTTTTGTACACACCATCTCCACCTCTTCATCTGAAATGATCAACGGCGGTGCCAGTCGAAGTGACCGGTCGTTGAATAAAAACCAATCGACCAGGAGTCCTTCCTGACGACAATCTTTCACGGCAGACAACAGCCGGTTAGGATCTTTTAATTCAATCGCCATCATGAGCCCTCGACCACGAACTTCGCGGATAGCGGGATGATCTTTCAATTGATCTTTAATTCGTTTGCCTTGTTTGGCTGCATTTTCCGGGAGATGCTCTTCGAGAATAATTTCAATTGCTGCTAAACTTGCGGCGCAGCTTAACGGGTGACCGCCAAACGTAGTAAGATGTCCTAAAATGGGATTATGAGACAGCACATGCATCTTATCCCGACTCGAAATAAAAGCACCAAGTGGTAAGCCGCCTCCTAAGGCTTTCGCGAGTAAAAGGATATCCGGTACAACGCCTTCCTGCTCAAAGGCCCACAGTGAGCCGGTGCGTCCCATACCGGTTTGTATTTCATCCAAAATCAGCATTGTACCTGTTTGATCACATCGATCGCGCAAAGCTTTGAGATAACCTGTATCAGGCACGATTGCACCTGCTTCACCCTGGACTGGCTCGATAATGACTGCAGCTGTATTTTCTGTGATCGTGGACAAATCGTCTGTCACATTAAACGTGATATGTCTGATGCCCGGCACCAAAGGTCTTGCTGCTGCTATATGATCCAGGTCGCTGCGCAGACTTTCTGCACCTGCAGTACTTCCATGATAGGCTTGCCGACAGGCGACAATTTCGTAACGTGAGGTGTATTTCCGTGCAAGTTTTAATGCCCCTTCCACGGCTTCAGCACCCGAGTTGGTGAAGTACGTACAATCCAGTGGATCTGGCAGCAAACTTGCCAGCTTTTCAGCCAGAGCGATCTGCGGTTGCTGGACGTGCTCGCCATACACGGAGGTGTGGAGGTGCAAATCCAGTTGTGCTTTAATGGCTGCCGTAATCTTTGGATGTCCATGGCCAAGCGAGGAAACCGCAATTCCGGAGATACAGTCGATAAATGGTTTACCTTCTAGATCGTAGAGATACACACCTTGTCCCCGGCTCACTTCAAAGCCATCCGGTTCAGGGGCAGTTTGTGCCACGTGCCTGAAAAAAGATGATCGCAAAGATGATGACATGAGTTTTATCAAATGAGTAGTTACCTAAAAATCGACTTAATTTCTACTCCAGTTTGAGCGCCATTTTGATCTTATCGAAAATAGCTGTGTTTTCATAAATGCCGCGAAAAGCCTCCGCGCCTGGACCCATTGCAAAGACAGGAATCATCAGAGCAGTATGGCTTTTGGTTGTAAACGCCACTTCAATATTGTTAAGTGTCGATCCGGGCTGAACCGCGAAACCACCTGTTTCGTGATCAGCGGTGACAATGACGAGCGTATTCTTATCTCTGGCAGCATAATCCAAAGCAGCTGAAATTACCTTTTCAAATTCGTGCAATTCAGCTACGACATAATTGGCATCGTTAGCATGACCGCCCCAGTCGATTTGCGATCCTTCAATCATGAGAAAGAATCCTTTTTCAGATCGTTTGTCTAAAAAATCAAGGGCTTTTCGGGTGGCCGGAACGAGGTAGTCTCGTCCTTCTGTGACG
>JAUHXV010000005.1 GCA_030426765.1 Bacteroidia bacterium
TCACAATATACCGATGATCCGCCTCCGGAGAATATTGAGATTGTTTCTGCGATCAATTCCATTAACCCGCTCAATTGGATCAAAACGGGTTTAAATATCAAAAAGGCAAAGCCTGATATAATCCTTGTCCGTTTTTGGATTCCCTTTATGGGTCCTGCGTTGGGTACAATTCTGCGGCTGGTCAGAAAAAATAGACATACGCGTATTATTGGCCTGACAGATAATGTTATACCACACGAAAAGCGTCCCGGAGACACGCTGTTTACAAAGTTTTTTCTGGGAAGCTGTCACGCATTTATCACCATGAGTGAAAAAGTTATGTCTGATCTCAGGCAGTTTGAAAAGCATAAACCGGCCATTCAGGTTGCTCACCCGCTATACGATAATTTTGGTGAGGCTGTTCCCCGGAAATCTTCAAGAGAGTTCCTTGGCATTTCTCAAAATGAGAAGATTATCCTGTTTTTCGGATTTATCAGAAAGTATAAAGGACTGGATCTTTTACTCAGGGCGATGGCGGATGAGCGCATCCAGGCATCCGGCATTAAATTGTTGGTAGCCGGTGAGTTTTATGATGACCAAAACACGTATGATTCGCTGATCGCACAACTAAACATTGAAGAACAGTTGATCTTACGGACCGCATTTATTCCGGACCACGAAGTGATCCACTATTTCTGTGCGTCAGATCTTGTCGTCCAACCGTACCGAAATGCTACTCAGAGCGGCGTCACTCCACTGGCCTATCATTTTGAAAAGCCTATGGTCGTGACCCGGGTGGGTGGCCTTCCCGCAATGGTACCGGATATGCAGGCCGGATTGGTGGCGGAAGTGGATCCAACAAGTATCGCTGATGCGATTTTGAAGTTTTTTGCATTAGGGGAAGACTTTTTTATTCCTCATCTTCGTGCCGAAAAGAAAAAACTTTCGTGGTCAGTGCTTGTGGACAGTATCAAATCCCTGAGCAGATCATAGAAATCAACGCGTATGACCGTATATCCGTTGTATGCGTAAGACAAACATGACATCGAGATGATTTACAGAAGCAAAGCACCTTTGCGTATCGGACTTGCAGGAGGAGGTACGGATGTCAGTCCATACTGCGATCTGTATGGCGGTGCGATTTTGAATGCTACCTTATCACTGTATGCGTATGCGACGATCGAAGTGTTGAAAGAACAGAAGATTATTTTAAATGCAGCGGATCAGGGAAAGGAGCTCACCTATGAAAAAGCGGACACTTTGCCTATTGACGGTCAGCTGGACTTGCTGAAAGGAGTATATAATCGTATCCGGGAGGATTTTGGTGTCAATGTACCTGGGTTCAGATTGACCACATATGTGGATGCTCCACCCGGATCTGGATTAGGTACATCGTCAACGCTGGTGGTAGCTATCGTAGGTGCATTTGCAGAATGGCTGTCGTTGCCAATGGGCGAGTATGACATGGCCCATTATGCATATCGAATAGAACGTCAGGATTTAAATCTCGCGGGAGGTAGACAGGATCAGTATGCGGCTACCTTTGGCGGTGTAAATTTTATGGAATTCTTTGAAGGTGATAAAGTGCTTGTCAACCCACTGCGGATCAAGCGAGAATATTTATATGAGTTGGAGCACAACCTCTTGTTGTATTATACCTCCACCAGTCGGGAATCGGCCAGGATCATCGAGAAGCAGGCAAAAAATGTAGACGACAAAAATAAATCTGCTATTGAGGCTATGCATCAGCTTAAGGTGCAGGCGCAGTTGATGAAAGAGGCCTTGCTGAAAGGCAAGCTGGATGAGATCGGTGAAATCCTGGATTTTGGTTTCATGCAAAAGAGAAAAATGGCGGAGGGTATTTCAACGGACTGGATAGAAGAGATTTATACGGAAGCCAAAAGGGCAGGCGCCACAGGAGGGAAAATTTCAGGTGCAGGCGGTGGTGGGTTTATGATCTTTTATTGCCCATCCACAACTAAGTATAAGGTCATTCAGGCGCTCTCCCGGTTTGGCGGTATGGAAAAAAGATATGAATTTGTCAAGCACGGGCTCAGCACCTGGACAGTATAAGATGTCGAGAACGTAGCCTGGGGTGACCCGTAGATGAAGTTTTAAAAGAAAAGTATAATTATAGAAAATGCAGGATAAAATAAAATCCATTGTACAGCAATCCGTGACCACCAAACAGATGTTGTTGGAAAATGAGGATTTGCTTAAATCAATCGAAGCCATCGTGCTGGAAATTGTGTTGGCCTTCAGAGCTGGCAACCGCGTGTACTTTTGTGGCAATGGGGGCAGCGCTGCGGATGCGCAGCATCTTGCCGCAGAGTTTTCTGGTCGCTTTTACAAGGATCGATTGGCATTGCCCGCCGAAGCATTGCATTGCAATACGTCATACCTGACGGCCGTCGCCAACGACTACGGATACGAACACGTGTATGCCCGATTGATTGAAGGGGTCGGCCAACCGGGAGATATTTTGGTTGGGCTGTCCACTTCGGGAAACTCGGTCAATATCCTTGAAGCGTTAATGAAAGCTCGGCGAAAAGGCATGACCACGGTGGGACTGACCGGAGAAGAGGGAGGAAAAATGCGTGAGGAGTGCAATTTCCTGGTTAATGTACCGTCTAAAGACACACCGCGAATTCAGGAGTGCCATATTATGATCGGGCATATCATTTGTGAGCTGGTCGAAAGTCAGTACTTTGATTAGAGAGGTCATCATACTGGCCGGCGGACTGGGTACTCGACTGAAAGGTACAGTACCTGATGTACCGAAATGCATGGCGCCTGTCGCAGGCCACCCTTTTTTGTTTTACATCCTCCAATACCTCCAGCACCAGGGTGTCGAGCGGTATATTTTTTCTCTGGGGCATAAGCATGAGGTTGTTCAGGCATATTTGAAGACAGAGTATCCAACCATGGATTACACATGTGTGGTAGAAGAGCAGCCTTTGCAGACCGGTGGAGCTATCCAGCTTGCGATCCGTGAGGCTGAGGATGATCACGTGTTGATCGTCAATGGTGATACGATGTTTAGTGTCGATCTGAAAGCCATGGCTGAGGCACATCGTTCTTCGGGAGCTGAATGTACACTGGCTTTGAAACCAATGCGTGCATTCGACCGGTATGGTGCTGTGGAAAGTGGATCGGACAACCTCATTCTGTCTTTTAGAGAAAAAGAATTTGTGGCGCAGGGAGATATCAACGGAGGAGTATATATCCTGGATAAAAATTCTTTTCTCGCGAGAAACTGGCCCACAGTTTTTTCTTTTGAATCCGACTACCTGACTCAATGCGTGGCTGAAAAAAGATTTTTTGGTTTTCGTCAGGACGGCTATTTCATAGATATCGGCGTGCCCGAAGATTACACGCGAGCGCAGCAGGAGTGCAAGCAATTTTTATTTCCATTCTCTTCCATAGATGCACGTTGGACGTTATTTCTCGATCGCGATGGTGTGATCAATGAAAATAAGGATGATAGTTATGTCTTTAACCCCGGCGAATTTGTTTTTAAAAAAGGACTGCTTGAGGCAATGCCCTTCCTGACCTCGGTATTTCAGAGAATCATTGTGGTGACGAATCAGCGGGGAATTGGAAGAGGACTGATGACAATTGAGGACCTTGACAAGATCCATGCGTATATGATCGAAGAGGTGGTCCAGGCCGGAGGGAAAATAGATGCTGTCTATTATTGCACGGCAGTCAATGACGATCATCCGGATCGAAAACCCAATCCGGGTATGGGAAGGCGAGCGATGGAAGACTTTCCGGAAATTGATTTTCGGCGCGCAGTGATGATTGGTGATAAAGCTTCAGATATGGCCTGGGGCAGGGCGTTGGGGACGAAAACTGTACTCATCTCGTCTGAGCGTTATAAAGCTACGATTGAAGAATCCAATGTGGATTTATTTTGCAAAAGCGTTGCGGAGTTTGTTGACCTAATGAAATCCCACGGTTCATGAATGATCAAACGTTGATATTTCTCTGCGGTGTGTATGCCCTGGGTTTTGCAGTTTTCCACACGCAGTTCTGGCGGTTGTTTAAATGGAAGGAAGAGCTCAGTAAGCTATCTTCCATCAACCGTGCGATCATGCAAATCATGAATCTTCGACTGATCTATTTTTTTGTGTTTGTGGCGGCAGCGTGCTTTTTCTTCTCGGAAACGTTAGCCACGACCACGTTTGGTAATTTCTTCTTATTGGGTATCGCCTTGTTTTGTGCCGGCAGAACGATAGAGCAATTCATTTTCATCAAATCCAGCCATCCGCTCGCTCAGTTGCTGACCTATTTGTTCATCTTTGGCACTATTCTATTTGCAATTCCGGTATTCTTGTAAGCAATTGCATGCGGAATTTTGGCACTTTACCCGATTTAGTAGATTGTTTCCTTTACCTGAATGACAAATCCTTCGAGTTCGAACCCTCTGCTGTTCAAAACTCGAATGTAATGAGGGCCTGGTTTGTATAATCGCATTGTGTTAAAATACCGAGATCCTTTGTCAGTATTTATCTCTGTAGTAAATTTTCTGCGATTGACTTCTAAGACTTCTCCATTGTCATCCTGTAATTCAACTGTGATGATTTCCTCTTTAGGACTATTAATTCTTAGCCAGAACCATAACGGCCTTCCCATGGCGAACGTAGTCTCCATGACGGGTGGCTGATCGAGTGATGGCCGCTTGCTGGAAGTGATCAATACACTGTATTCTGTAAATCCAACCTGATCCTCCTTAACCGGTACATCTGCAATGATGAATTTTTTTCTTCCTACGGTCACACCCTGGCTATTCAGGACTTCAGCGGTGAACTTGCCAACTTCCTTAAACGTGTTGTTTAAGCCTACCCAAAGCGTGGTACTGTCTTTTTGTGCTTCGACTTCGAGAAAGGATGAATTAATAATTTCATTACTGTCTCCCCGAATCCAGTTGACCTGAATAAATTCCTTTGGCCTTGGCGTAATTAATTTAAGTGCTAGAAAAACACTCTTGGAATGTAAAACAGGCACTTCATCATTATTTCCATCATCTTCCTGACTATCCATAGGCCGCATGGCTACGACAGAAATGTAATTGGCTTTCATTTCATCATCTGTCATTTTCTTGTTGCGCACCAGTGACTTTAAGGCGATCAGATGTTTAGGCATTTGAAACTTTGGTAAATCTCCTGATAAGGTGGAATCTAATTTATTGATCTGATGATCAACCAGATCGATAATATTTTTAATCGAATCCGCTTTCGCATTGGATATTTGCTTTTCAAGAGCCAATTTGTCATTTTCCTCATTGAGCTGGCGATTCTTTTTTACGGAGAGAATCGCAATGGCCGTGGCTGCACCGATGACCAAAAGACCGATCACACTAAATAACATAATGCGTACGCGGGCCAGTTTTTTCTCCTGCTCTCGATTGCTTTCTTCGATCAGACGATTCTGTTCCTCATTTTCTATGCGGACAATCTCCGTTTCGCAATCGTCAAGAAATTTTTCCAACTCAGGGGTTAAAGCAATTTGCGAACGAAACTGGTCAAAAGCAGAGAGCTGTTTCCGGTTGAGATAAGCACCGGTTTTTTTGTACTCCTCATACGCATTGAGGACACGTCTGCGCATATTTTGCAGCAGGCGGTCGGATTCTGACTTCCTTCTGTGGATTACCAGAGCCAGACTGTCATGGGCCAATTCGATGGTCTTGTTGTCCTTCCTGAGGATCCGGTCGGAATGGAGTGTGAGGATGATATCCCGGATAATTTCCGGAGGGATATTGCCTAAAAACATCGACGCTTCTTCAGCGAGGACGATATTTTCGCCATCCATTGTATATGTGACCGGATTTTTTGTGCCTTCATCGGTCACAAAGACATTCAGGATAGTCTGGATAAAACGAGGGTTGACCTCTCCATACGTGGCCTCCAGTTTGGACTGTAATACTTTTGTCTGGTCTTCCAGGAAGCGCTCCAGTACATTGTCTATTCTGCCCAGGCTGTCGATATCTGCTTTAGTAATATCAAGATGTGGAAAACCTTCTGACTCTTCGGTTTTGAATTTTCTTTTGTGCACATCCCGATAAAGCATATCCAGATAGACCTGGAGATAGGGAAGTGTGATGCCGGCTTTTGGATCATTGATATTGCTCACCATAAGGTCCAGCAATTCTTCTTTGGGTTCGGCAAGATGAATATTGAATTTATCAAAGGAAGAACTGATCACAGACTTCACTTTTCCGGGTCCCATGACTTCTACTCTGAATCGATGGTCAAAGAGTTCAGGGATGAGCTCTTCAAATGAGTAAAGTTGCGCGATAAACTCTTCCCGCATGATCAGGACGATCTTGCAGGGAAGGGAGGCATCGAGTAGGGCTCGCAGGCTGGTCATGAATTTTTTCTGCTCTTCTTCTTTGCCACGGATAAACAGTTCTTCAAACTGATCGAAAAGCAGGTAGACTGGTCTGAGTGTCCTTCGCAATAAGAGTGACACATCCTCCGTCACATCTCCTTTTGCTTTTCCCCCTAAAGCATTCTGAAGCGCATCTGCGAGTGAATCATTTAAGTTATCGTTGCGTCGAATAAATATGGGATACCAATCCGGTCCATCAAATCGATTGGCGAGTCCGCATTGAATCAGGGAAGTCTTTCCGGTACCGGACGAACCATAGATTAATACAAGAGGAGTTTTAAAAACGGTATTATAGGAAATGTCTATCTCCTGATCCCGACCAAAAAATGCATCTTTATCAGAAAGGGTAAAGGCATCCAGAAATTTAAAAGGGCTTTTCATAGGTCTTTGAGCGGTTGATTAAAAAGGCTTTGCGCGAAGGCATCAAACTGATCTCTCAATACTTTAAAATGTTTTTGCTTCTGTATCAGTAACAAAGGATCCTGCGGTTTGTACACATGTTTGTATACATACGAATCAGACGCTTTGTCATACCGGTCAAAGTAAAACAGCTTGGCTATACTGGCTTTATTATCAAAAGCATTTTCATCAACGATAAATGGACTTAAATTGAGTGTTTCCTTCGGATCATTCTTTTTAAATACCATCACAGAATTGCTGTCCAGGGCCTCTTCATCGATTTCCTGCCGAACGGCCAGACCGACAAATCGTTGTTCCAGTTTAACCACATTGTGCTTGTATCGAGTGGTTATGAATCGCTTGTACTTCAGTACATCGATATCCTTTACAGACGCCATGATATACTCTGTAATAAACCCAAGATGACTGAAGAGCTCGGCAAGCTTCTCTTCACTTACAGCACATACACCTTTTACCTCATCATTGGAAATGGAGTTTTTTTCAATTTTCTCCCGTACAAACTCGAGGTGGCTGACAGCATCGTAGAGTGCCCCTTTGGCGTTATATTTTTCGGACAACTCTGCCAATTCAGTTACAAAGTAGCTTAGATTATTGCTATCCATAATTTCCCTGGCAGCAACGCTGAGATCGAGAAATCGCTGAGTATTGGTGCCTGCTACAGCGGACATAAAAAACTCCTTCAGCTTTTTTACACTCTCTTCGGGAATGGTAAATGAATCACTGCTTACCCTTGCATCCCACAAATCGGCCAGGATTGTAAAGCCTAAAAGTTCGATGACGGTATTATAAATGACAATGATTTGCTGCAAGCGTGGTTCGCCAAGTTGATTAAAAAATACCTGTCCGCCTGCTCCGGCATCACTATCCACCAGTAGTTTTCTGAACTGTTCACTGATCGGATGGGGAAGAGCACGCAGAATAGCCTCTCGTTTATCCAGTATCTCGACGGTCGCGCCCATGCCTTCGTCGTCGACCATTTTTTTGATTTCTTCCAGATGAGGTGCCAATGCTTCCATGAGCGAATCGATGAGCAATTCATTTGGAACAAAATCTTCTGTTGCGACAGTAGTGGTATTACTATTGAGCTTCCAGTTAAGCGAAATTTCCTTTTCCGGAGGGGCATATAATCCCCACAAGGATTCATCTTTATCTTCTTCCGGCTTTTTTAACAGGCTGTGTACTTCCGGTTTGATATCCCCATAACGAGACATGATTTCTCCCTTGGCAAGTTCGAAGGCTTCTTTGATCGTGCATTGATCATTCATTGCCTGAAAAAACCGAGTCGAAAATTCACTTGCTTTTCGATCATCGATTGGAGCACTTGTAGCGATCACGACAGGTACACCATTTTCCAGGAGTTGGTAGACCTGACCTTTCGTCGAACATCCATTGAGAAACACAAGTTGAAGCTGAGGACACTGACCCAACAGGTAGGCAACACCTTCAGCATTGGCATTCTCGCCTTCGAGTAGCAGACTATCCTTTTCAGCATGACCGCTGTAGAGAAATATGCGCAGATCATTTCGGTATGTGGCGATCTTGGATGAAATCTGCGAAATCGAAGCAAAAGAGTCACTTTTAAGGTTGTAGTGCCCTTTATCACTTCTGGGTTCCAGTATTTGGTTGAGCCTTTGGTTTTCCTCTTTGAGCGTAGGCAGCGGATTAGTGGAATCATTAGCAAATGCCAGGTAAATAACATCCATGGGTGAAAGCAGCTATATGTATAAAGAGAATTGAGTTATATGCAATACACAATAATACAAATTTTATACCCTAAATGCCTCTCTTGCTTTATCCACGTGAAAATTGAAGGGTTATGAAGAATTATTCAAAATAATTATGTCCGATTTGTGTGGCTCATGGCACATAACATCGACGGACAAATCGGCTTGTTTCTCTTTGGGAAATTGTACTAAATTAGAGGCTTCCGAAAATCAGATTGGCTCACTGAGGCAATGTAATATACTCGGCTTACAAGAATGATCATAACCTGTCAAACCCTAAATTAACTCGATAACATGAAGAATTTGTACGTACTGTTGGTTGGTATTGATGAGTACACACCTCCCAATGCTGTGCTGAAAGGATGTGTCAAAGACATCAACCAGATTGAGCACTTTCTTGAGGAATATTATGCTAAGGAGTTTAATCTTAAAATTAAGCGCCTTGAAAATGGACAAGCGACATACGAGAACATTAAAAAAGGTTTTCGAGAGCATTTAGGCCAGGCCGGTCCTTCGGATATCGTTTGGTTTCATTTTAGTGGGCATGGTTCTGAAGAAAAAACAGCGAAAGAATTTCTCGCCATAGAACCCACCGGAAAAGATCAGACCCTGATCTGCAGCGATAGCGGAATTGGAAAAGCTCCCAATCTGGCCGATAAGGAGCTTGCTGTTTTGCTCAACGAGGTAGCCACAAAAGACAAGCCTTCACCACCGCATATCATGGTTTCCCTCGATTGTTGTCACAGTGGTTCGGGTACGAGATCAGCGGGACAAGATCTCAGCTGGACTTCGAGAGCCGCTCCTTCCAGTGGAGCAGAACGGACTTTGGATTCATATGCCGATGGCTATTATGCAAGTCTGCCCAGTTTGGAAGTTCCTAAGTCAAAACATGTCGTGCTCTCGGCTTGCAAAAGTGTACAGACGGCTGGGGATATGCCGCAGGGGGGCGCGTTTACAACAGGACTGGTCAAAGCACTTAGAGCTGCTAAAGGAAATATTAGTTACAATGATTTATTTCTGCGTGCCCGATCAGCGGTACGGAATGTCAGAGACAATCAGACCCCGCAGTTTGATACCGTGCAGAACTTTGATCCTTACGTACGCTTTCTGGAAGGGTCACCTGCAGGTGAAAAAGACCTGTATGAAATTGAGAAGGCCGATGGAAAATGGTCTGTTAAATGTGGAGCTATCCATGGATTGCCAACCGACCCGGATACCCCAATAGAGTTTGATGTATATACATTACCTCCGGAAAAAAAGCACGTAGGATCCGCGACTATTAAATCGGTAGGCGCTCAGCTCAGTCCGATTGACATGGATCTCGAAAGCGAAAAGGGAGTCGTTAATTTCTTCAGGAACCTGGTAGATGATGATGACGACGAACCCACCCAATATCTGGCGGCGTTGAAACACATGCCAAATCCACCGCACATCGCAAGTCTCACAGGTGACGCGGGCCTGATCAGCACAGTGAGAAATAATCAAGATCTCAAACCAAAGCACGTAGCCTGGGCGGAGTCGGATGATAAACCTTCTCTCGAAGTGATATTCTCCTCCAACAATATCAGCATAATGGATCTCGAAAGAGGTCAGAAAGCATTCACCACCAGAGGGACATCTGATGACGACCTGAAAGCTGTAATGGATGCCCTTGATAAGATTGTAGTTTGGAGACGGTTTATTGATCTGACCAATAGCAGCAGAACGCAGCAGGTGAGAAATATGGTGCGCTACGAATTGGAAGAATACGATCGGAAAGGAGATTTGAAAAAGGTGCACACGGAAGAAAATGTCCGGATTCATGCCTCCAGTCAGGACCTTGAAGATGCGGTTGTGTCCTTTGTACCCGTACTTTATGTGAATAATGTCAAGCAGAATTTATACATCTATTCCTTTTTTGTGGGGTACGACTATTCGATTGAATGTCCTGAAGGCGAAAATGTCTACAGAGATTATGAGCATACGGATCTTTCCAATGTGCGAATCAATCTTTGGAAAAGCAAACTGGGATGGGGCCCCGCACCGGGCAATCCGGAGGATACCTGTCACTTCAAGTTGTTGGTTACAACTGAAGCCCTGGACTTTCAGCAATTTCTGCAGTCTGGACTTGACCCAGGAGCGACTCGTGGTATTTTAAAAACACCAAAACCGGATAAAGTCTTTGGTGATTGGGCGGATTTCAACTTTGCCGTTACGCTTGTGAGACAAGACAATACTATTTCTCCGGAAACGGAAGTCTCTCTTGCGGATGGGAATCTGAAGATTAAAGCGCATCCTTCGATGAGGGGCTCTGTCAGCATCGGACATGCCGAGACCAATGCCCGTAGTGCAGGTCCGATAGATGCTTTTGCACGCCTTCGCGAACAAGGACAGCATGTCGATATGGTTGATTTCAGTCCAAGCCGTGGCACCCAAAAGCAGGATATCATCGAGATCAATGGCATCCACCTGGAGACACCCGACGCGCTGGAAAAGGAGCCGCTTGAAATTTCGCTTAACCAACAAACCCCTGAAGGCGAGCTGCTTTTGCCGATTGCGTTTGATGGTTTGCATTACCACGTAATTGGTGATTCTGTGTCCGATGAGAAAGGCACGCATTTCAGCATTGATGAAATCCCGGATATGGTGCAAACCGATCCGGATGCAGTGGGCGAGCGGGGTATCCTCAAATCGCTGAAGATGACGTTCTTTAAAGTGGCCTTATCAAAACCGGTGAATGAACTCCGATGGGTTGATTTTAAACCAGATGGTAGCCTTGAACTCCAGAAGGAAAATCTTGGATTGAAAATCGGAAAAGCGAAAAAGGTATTGCTTGTTCTCCATGGCCTTGCCGGGGATGGCATGAATATGTTCAAATCCATCCGCGATAACATACCGAGTGATAATATTGATGGGTATGATCTGGTGCTCGTGTATGACTACGAAAGCCTCAATACACCGCTTGACCAGACGGCATCAGCGCTGGCAGGTACGTTGTCAGATTTTGGTTTCAACAACGGTGATAAGAAAGTGACGGTGATTGGGTATTCGCTTGGAGGACTTATAGCGCGTTGGATGATCGAAAAGTGTGGCGCCAAGTCCTACGTGGATCACTGTATTCTGGTCGGCGTGCCGAATAATGGTTCTATGTTCGGTCGGGCAGACTCCTATCTGAACTGGGCAAAGACTATCCTGGACATCTCGGTCAACTTTATTCCATCGATCGTTCCTTTCTCTGGGGTTTTGGTTAAATTTTTCAAAACCGCTTCAGATCTGGGAGGTTCTATCGCCCAGATCGATCCTAATTCGGATTTTATCAACAAACTCAATAGCAGTTGTGATGAAGCTGTCCGATATACCGTTATTTCAGGAGATGCGGAAGGTGTTGATGCAGAAGGAAGCGGTTATGATGGATTTATCAAGACTGCTCAGAAGCGATTGGCAAGATATATGAATGCTGACGAGCCTAATGATCTTTTTGCCCCGGTGAAGAGCTTGCAGTGCAAGATTCTGTGGGAAGGCGGCCATAAAGACAATAAAGTGTTGGAGCCGCTTTCAGTCCATCATTTCGGATATTTTGCTGAAAATACCGGAATTCGGTCGGGAAATTCGATTTGGAAGGTGTTATCGGAGGAAATTTAGACCCAAAAGCAGGAGGGTGTGCCACACCTAGGTGTGGCACACCCTCCTGATAAATCGGACAAAAAAAACCGGACAAGTGACCACTTCCCCGGTTTTTTATAATAATTGGTTTGAATTTGCTTATTCGCCGCTTCCGGTAGCTTTTCCTCGCTCACCTCCGCCTGTGGCTTTTCCTCTTTCGCCTCCTCCGGTCGCTTTTCCAGTTCCACGATCGCGATCGTCAGGGCATTCCCCGTCACCTGTAGTCTTTCCAATGAGATACGATACTGCTACACCGAGTATAACGTACTTCACCATGCCGTACACCATCTCTTTGATAGATCCCGCCATATCCATGTTGGTCGACAGGGAGTACCACATGATGGTCATGGAAACTGAAACCAGGAGACCCATCCAAATGCCGAAGTTTAAACCTCTCATCGGAGCTTCGGTTTTGCTGGCTGTTCTGTCATAAATTCCGGCAAAAGCAAGTGAGAAAACAATATAGCTGATGATCAGCCATAAAAAATCAGGCTGCTCACGCATACAGCACTCACCGCTGGAACCTCCCATGATTAATCCGTACCAAATGTAGTCTAAAGCGAAAAGCAGGATTGTTCCAACCCCAGTTGCAATTAGAAGTTTTTTCATTTTGTTAAGCTATTTTAAGGAGTGAATAAATGCACATACAGATCACATCACCCTCGGGAAGACTGCGATGTGCATGGGATTTCCGGGTGAAAACAACCCGAATTTGAGCAGTGCTGTCACAAGAGTAACATCTCAATATAGTGAATATATTATATCACACAAAAAGGAAAAAATTGTATTGCGTTGATTTTCCTGCAGAATGTAGCTTCTTCAGGTTTTGTCGGCCACGATCACCAGCATGGATTTAATTCAATATCTTTGACAATAACATCCCAATTACCTCCATGGACGAACCAGTAGTCAGGAAGTTAGCGGCCATCATGTTTACCGACATTGAAGGGTATACCGCTTTTGTACAGAAAGACGAGAAAGCCGCTCTTCAAAAGGTAGCCGTACATCGTAAATTTCTGGAGGAATTCACCACACAATATGATGGAAAAGTAATCGCTTTCTATGGCGATGGTAGCCTGAGCATATACAATAGTGCGCTGGATGCAGTTCGCTGCGGAATAGCCATGCAGAAAGCTTACCAGGGCGATCACCCTATTCCGGTGCGCATCGGCATCCACGTGGGGGATATTGTGTTTAAAGATGAAACGGTATATGGAGATGGTGTCAATATTTCCTCACGGCTACAAGCTTCCGGAATCCCCGGCTCTATTTATATCTCGGATCGCGTACGGGCAGAAATAACGAATCACCCTGATATTACAACCACCTTTCTTGGACGTAAGAAGCTGAAAAACGTCAAAGAAGCCGTTGGCGTATACGCGATCACCAACGAAGGCGTACAGGTGCCTTCCGGGATGACTAAACTCCCTGAGCTCAGTAAGTTTTATCGCTATGCTCCAATTCTGCTGATCGCCGCGCTGGCCGTATGGTTTCTCAACAGTCCGCTTAAGGATAAATTGTTGAATGAAAATTATACCACGGAAGCTATTTCAGTGCCCGTATTTAAAAATTTCACCGGCGATCCCAGCCTCGATTTTATCGCCCAGATGGGAGCCCACTGGATCACCAAAGAGCTGAGTTCCACAGAACAGACAAAAGTAGTATCCTATGAATCCGCAAGTGAAATGCTCGAGATGGCCGGACTCTCTATCGATAGTCCCAGAGGCCGTAAACGATATGCCTCACTGACCGGTGCAGTGGATATGGTGGATGCCAGTTATTCACGCCTTGGATCTGATAAAGATTCCCTGAGAATGACCGCCTTTATCAAAAGCCTCAGTAATGCAAGAACCATTAAGGCTTTCGAAGATGTGACGTGCAAAACCAACTCTCCCATGGACTGCATTGAGCAGCTGTCAGGAGATATAAAAGGCTTTCTGGTCAGCCGTGATGCCAAATTACTCAAAGCACCTAATTATGAAGCCTACAAAGCTTTCCTTCTGGCCAAAGGTGCCTGGCGCGAAGGAGACCCGGAATATGTGAGAGCTCAACTCGACAAAGCCATTCGCAATGATCCCGACTTTATAGACAGTTATTTTTTACTGCTTGACTTATTTTACAACGAGGGGAAACCACAGGAGGCCTATGATACCATCCAGGCCATGAAAGTTCGCTTTACCGATCTTAATGCCCGACAGAAGAATATGCTCGAATATCACGAAGCTGATGTAGAAGGGCATAATGACGAAGCATATGCATTTTTTCTCAAGGAATACGAAAAGGATCCAAAAGATCTCTTTACGAATAATTCGGCTATCGTCATGGCGATGATGTATCGCCATAATCCAAATGAAGCACTGAAATTTTTTAATGAGATTCCATATGACAGCATCCAAACAGAGGGATGTACGTATTGTGGTGAACGGTTTGAAATGGCTATGTGGGCAGCACTGGATGCAGGGGATATGGAACTGGCAGACATTCTCGCCACTAAAATCTATCAAGCGCTCAATACAAGAAAAAGTTTCGGCACCTTAGTGATGTATCACGTTTGGAAAAATGATACAGCAATGATCAACCAGGTCATAACAGATTCGCGAAGACATCCGGATTATGATCAGTATTGGGAATATTTAAATTACCTGGCAGGCAGACTCTTTCTGGTACGCGAACAACCGGAAATTGCTTCAATCTATTTTAAGAAAGGGATAGAGCGATGGAAAGGTTCGGAAGATCGTATGCTGGGGAAATGTTATTATTTTGACAATCAACTCGATCTCGCGCTTGCGCACCACAAAATGGTATTGGAAAAGCGCCCCACCAGCGATATTACCCTCATCGAAATCGGCATGATCTATGCCCGACAAGGGAATGTGCAGGAAGCGACCAAAGTCATCGAACAACTTGAGTCACGCCGTATTACTTTCGATTATGGGTATATAGAATACCATCAGGGTCGTATTTATGCCTTGCTGGGTGAAAAGGAAAAGGCAATTGAACTCATTGGTATTGCCATCGGCAAAGGATGCAAGTACGATTTGTGGATTACCTTCGATCATGATCCGGACATTATGACCCTGAGAGACCATCCGGAATACATTCGCATCATGCGTCAGTTTCAGGACTGACCTGGTCAGCGAATTGTCGATTTCAATTTTTTTAACCGAAAGATCAGGCTGGAAAAGCAGAGAGGCTCACTTTTTCTGCCAATCGCTATTGGTCAATTGGCACTCTTCTATCTAAAGAATATCCGCTTCCTGCTGATGTCAATATTTGAAATCAGGCTGTTGGTCTACTTTTGAAAGCCGTTTATTGAGTAATCCCTACTTTCAGAGTTTTAAAAAAATATCCAATTATGAAGAAGTTTGTTTTCCTGTTATCCCTATCGCTTTTAACCATTCATTTCTGCGACGCTCAGGTGAGTGCCAGAATGTTCCGAACACCGGATGTCTCCCAAACCCAGATCGTCTTTTCGTACGGTGGCGATATCTGGATTGTGAATAAAGAAGGCGGAACTGCCGCTAAACTCAGTTCGCCATCAGGGACAGAAGGATTTCCTCGTTTTTCACCGGATGGTTCGAGTGTTGCTTTTTCAGGCAACTATGATGGCAACTATGATATCTACGTCATTCCATCGCTCGGCGGTATTCCACAACGCGTGACCTACCACGGAATGGGTGACAGACTCATCGATTGGTATCCGTCAGGCGACAAGCTGCTGTACACCTCCTCAAGAGAAAGCGGAAAACAGCGGTTCTCTCAGTTTTACAGCGTAGCCGCAGACGGTGGATTTTCAGAAAAACTACCGATGGCCTATGGAGAATATGGCTCACTGTCCCCGGATGGTAAAAAGATCGCCTTCAACGAACGAGCTGTGGTCATGGATACCTGGAAGCGTTATCGCGGAGGAATGAATGGAAACATCTGGATTTTTGATTTGAAGACGTATGAATCCAAAAACATCACGAATACCAACGCAGGTAGCGAACTCCCCATGTGGCATAAAGACCGAATCTACTATATGTCGGATCGAGGCGATGAACAGCGGGACAATATCTGGATGTACGACATCAAAAGCGGAGAAACTACCCAGATCACCAAATACAACGACTTTGATATTCACTTTCCATCCCTCGGCCCTGAAGAGATCGTCTATGAGGCCAACGGAAATATGTATCTGCTGGATCTGAAGACGCATGAATCCCGCATAGTAAATATCAATGTAGTCACTGACCTGATCCATGTAAAACCAAAGACCGAAGGCGTTTCGGACTACATTCAGAACGGAGGCATTTCTCCGGATGGTAATCGAGTTATTATGGAAGCCAGAGGCGATGTTTTTTCTCTTCCGGCAGAAGAAGGGTATGTGCAAAATGTGACACGCACCTCCGGGGTTGCTGAACGCTTCCCGGAATGGTCACCAAATGGAAAATATGTGGCCTACTGGAGTGATAAATCCGGAGAGTACGAACTGACCGTCCGCGATATGACACAGGGTGCAAAGGAAACCAAACTCACCTCACTCGGGAAAGGATTTCGGTATAGTATCTTCTGGTCACCCGATAGTAAAAAACTAGCCTGGGTAGATCAAACGATGACGTTTTACATCTATAACATGGATACCAAAGCTGTCGATCGCGTAGACAAAGACGGCCGATTATTTGAAGGCGGCCTGCGCGGATGGCGACCCAGCTGGTCTTCCGATAGTAAATGGCTGGCATACGAGAAGAGTCAACCGAACGGCAATAGTGCAGTATTTTTCTACAGTCTTGACGCAAAGAAAAGTACACAGGTCACCAGTGGCTTCTACAATGATCAGAATCCTACGTTTGATCCGGACGGGAAATATCTCTACCTCGTGACTAACCGCAATTTTAGTCCGGTGTACAGTGATTTTGACAACTCCTGGGCGTATCCAAATGCTACCCAACTGGCGGCGATCACCCTGACCAAAGAAATTATGAGTCCCCTGTCCACTAAAAATGATACCGTAGCTATCGCGGAAGCAGAAGATCAGGATGATGACGAGAAGAAAGACGAAGAGAAGGCTGAAGAGGGAAAAGACAAAAAGAAAAAGAATGATGACAAAGTCGCAGATAATGAGGAAAAAGATGAAGACGATGGCTTGAAAATAGATTTCGACAACTTTGAAGCGCGATTGGTTGTGCTGCCGCCAAAAGCAGGCAATATGGGTAACCTCAGAGCCGTCAGTGGAAAAGTGTTGTTCTCTCGCTATCCTAACTCAGGGTCAGGCGAGTACTCCGGATCACTTAAATATTACGATATCGAAGAGCGGGAAGAACAAACCGTCATTGACAATGTGGGTAGCTATGATGTCAGTGCAGACGGTAAAAAAGTGCTCGTCGTGCAGCATGGAAAATTTGGGGTGATTAAGCTGGCTCCGGAACAAAAACTTGACGCTACACTGCCCGTGAATGAAATGGAGGCAACCATCGACCCGATGGAAGAATGGACACAGATATATCATGATGCCTGGCGCTTCCAGCGGGATTTCTTTTATGATGAAAACATGCATGGAGTGGACTGGGAGGCGGTACGCGAGCAATACGCTGCGCTGATTCCGTATTGCGTCAATCGCGCGGATATCAACTTTATCATCGGTGAAATGATTGGCGAGCTCAATGCATCACATACTTACAGAGGAGGAGGTGATAATGAATCTTCGAAAAGACGAGCTGTCGGTTATCTCGGTATTGATTGGGCTATGAAAGACGGTCATTTTATGGTGGGCAAAATCATCCGCGGCGCACCATGGGACAATGAAGTGCGATCACCCTTAGACGAACCCGGTGTCAATGTCAATGAGGGTGACTATATTCTTGCCGTCAATGGCATCGCCCTGACAGAATGGCCTGATCCATGGGCGGCATTTGAAGGACTGGCCGATAAAGCAGTAGAGCTTACGGTCAACTCAAAACCGGACTTTGCAGGGGCCCGCACAGTTGTGGTACAAACAATGAGAGATGAAACCCGCTTGCGCAATCTCGCCTGGATCGAACGCAATCGCAAAGAAGTCGATGAAGCCTCCGGAGGGAAAATCGGATATATCTATGTGCCCAGTACCGGAGTAGACGGACAGAATGAATTGGTCCGTCAGTTTTACGGACAATGGAACAAAGAAGGCCTCATTATTGACGAGCGTTTTAATAATGGGGGTCAGATACCGGATCGGTTTATCGAGTTACTCAACCGAAAACCACTGGCCTATTGGGATGTGCGCGATGGGGACAATTGGCAATGGCCTCCCGTAGCCAACTTTGGTTCTATGGCAATGCTGATCAATGGTTGGTCCGGTTCAGGAGGAGACGCATTTCCGGATTACTTCAGGAAGGCAGATCTGGGTCCACTGATTGGTTCGAGAACCTGGGGTGGATTGATTGGAATCTCCGGCGCACCTTCACTGATTGATGGAGGCATGGTCACTGTGCCAACATTTAGAATGTACAATCCTGATGGTACCTGGTTCCAGGAAGGCCATGGGGTAGATCCGGACATCGAAGTCAAAGAAGATCCAACCATGCTGGCCAAAGGAATTGATACCCAATTGCAGAAAGCGATTGAAGAAGTGATGAAGAGTATCGGTGAGAAAGGACCGATACATCCGAAAGTACCTGAGAAAGAAAACAGGACGAAAAACGGGAAAACTTAATTTCCCGTTTTTCCCAGGATTTGCTGATACACGATTAGTGTTTTTCTGGCCGTTTCCCGGTAGGTGAATTGTTGTAATCGCTGTGCCGCATGCATGGTTAGTCTGTCTCTTAATGCAGGGTCTGCAGTTATTCGCAGGACACATTCTGCAAGCTGAACCGGATCCTGTGCTGGTGCGGTAAGCCCCGTAACGCCATCATCCACCATCTCAGGAATACCTCCTGTTCGAGTGGCGACAACAGGCGTGCCGGCAGCAAATGCTTCCAGGACAATGGTGCCTAAGCCTTCAATGACTGATGTAATCAGGAAAACATCCAATGATTTCATCACCGCCACAACATCTGTACGGAAGCCGAGTAAGTGCACGCGATCCTCGAGGTTTAATTGCCGAATCAACTGACGTATGTGTCGTTCTTCTTTTCCTTTTCCGGCAATGACGAAATGGATATCCGGATTTTTCTGAACGACGATAGCGGCCGTTTTGAGAAACGTGGGATAGTCTTTTGTTTTGTCCAGGGCGCTGAGATTTCCCACCAGTAGATTGGATCCACTCAGTTTCAACTCATCAAGAAGCTTTGGATATTCTTTTCCCTCAGGATATCGGGCGGGATCAATGCCGGAATGAATCACCGTCAGCACTGCTGGATTTCTGATCGAAGGCGCAGTGATCTTTCGGATGGCCTCAGAGACACAGATGATCTTTCTGACTGAAGGATGGTTGTATTTCCATTTGGACAGGAAGTTGCCGGATACCGGAAAGTTTATACGTCGGTTGACAACAATAGGCGTTGAATTGCCGAAAAGAAAGGAGGCGACGACGGCTCCACTGTGCGCATGAGAATCATGACAGTGGATTATGTCAATGGATTCTCTTTGACAAATACGATGGATCGCCCGGGCCAGAAAGATATCCAAAACACCTCTTGTTTTGAATGTAGAGACGAGCAAACCATCCTCCATGAGTCGTTCTGCAAGTGGAGCACCTTCCGGACAAAGTACGATCTGCTGAATGTCTTTGCCATGCAGCTCGTTTGCCAGATACGTAAGTTGCTGTTCTCCTCCACGCCAGCTTAACGCGGTGGAGACATGAAGGAGCTTCATATGGTCCTGCCTTTTTGCAAGTAATACAATCGAAGATATTTCAGAAAGGAAGCATGCGCTGTATTGACTGCAATGTTGTAGCCCATCAGACCATCCAAAAATCCCATCTTAAACACATAATGACGTAAAAATCGAGCCATCGGCTTGAACACGATTTTCAGAATGCTGGAGCGCTGCCCTTGTTCGAACATGGCTTGTGCACCAATGGTGCTGAATAAATTGATCTTGTCATGATGATCAGCCAACGAATGGTAGGAGTAGTGTAGTAAATCACCCCGCAGATGTGCCGTCGCACAACCTGCTTCAAGGTTGAATTTATCATGCGGGTTGGTGCCGGACCATTTGCCTTTGTGTCTGTTAAACAGCCGGAGTTTTTGATCAGGGTACCAGCCGCTGTGTCGGATCCACTGCCCACAGTAACTGGTGAGTCGATTCATCGTAAATCCATCCACCTTGGGCATCCCTTCTAAAGCAATAACAGATGCTTTAAGTTCAGCGGTAAGGGCTTCATCTGCATCCAGGGAAAGCACCCATTCATTTCCGGCTTGTGTCAGGGCAAAATTCTTCTGCTCGACATGCCCTTCAAAAGGGTGGTGAATGACGGTCGCGCCCAATTCCCGGCATATTTCAGTGGTCTTGTCTTTCGAACCAGAGTCCACGACAATGATTTCAGCGGCAAAATCCTGGACACTCTCAAGACAACGTCGGATATTGCGCTCCTCGTTATAAGTGATGACCACGACCGAAATTTTCATTGGCGCAAGATAGATAATTTCTACCTGCACACGGTGTAAAGAACAAACCTCTGAGGCTTTGTAGTGAATCGCATTTCACAAAAAAAGGGCCTGCGGCCCTTTCTATTATTTATCAGCAGATTCCAGTTTTTTGAAATCTGAGATGATGATTTCGGTCGCATTCTTTTTGACATTGTCATTGCCGGTGTATTCGCGGTAGGAGAGCTTGCCTTCGACATAAAGGCGCTGGCCTTTGCGAAGGATTTTATTCATGATTTCGGCGATCTTCCCCCAGGCTACCAGACTGTGCCAGGTGGTGATGGTTTCACTTTTCCCTTCCTCCCCTTTCTGGTATTCGTGGGTGGCCATAGACATACGAGCCATTTTTTTTCCTTCGGCATACTCTCTGAGCTCAATGTCCTGTCCCAGGAAACCAATGAGCTGTACGCGATTGTCAACTGTTGAAAACATGGTTTTTGTGTTTTTGTGTGAAATAGTAAATGATGCCTTCCTCATTGAAGGTCGATTCAAATATGGGGGACTCAGCGTATTTTATTCGTTTGGTATGCGTTTACTTGCGTAAGTATGTGTTGGGAGACGCCTGTGCTGCCAAAGCCCACAGAAATTTGACTCCCCAACACCCGCCTCATCCGCATTTCGGAAAATATTGTTTTACATTTAAGTTCATTTTTTGACTGCGAAATGTAATTGTCATGAAAAAGAAAACCATGACCTGCAAACAATTGGGCGGTGCCTGCGATATGCCATTTACCGCAGAGACTTTTAAAGAAATCGCAGCCATGAGTAAAAAGCATGGTCAGGATATGTTTCAGAAAAAAGACCCGGCCCACCTTAAAGCCATGAATGACATGGAAGTCATGATGCACTCGCCCGGCGCCGTAGAAGCGTGGTACAATGAAAAGAAAAAGGAATTTGACGCACTCTGAGTGTAAAGTGTTAACCTTATTGACGTGAGTATCCGATACAATGATTTGCAAGGACCAAAAGGGTCTTTCTTTTTTGGAAATCTGTTCCAGTTTTCTCTGGCCACGCTCCATCAATACCTCGAACAACATGCGCATACTTACGGGGATGTGTTTAAGATCCGCATGGGACCGGGCAGATTTACTGTGGTGAGTAGTCCGGAGATTGTCCAACAGATTTTAAAAGCCCGCCCTTACTCCTTTCGACGCATGCGTAAAATGGATCGCATCCTTCGTCAGGAAGGTGTGCACGGCCTGTTCAATGCCGAAGGGGATGATTGGAAAGTTCATCGTCGGATTGTCAACAAAGGCCTCAACTTAAAACACCAGAAGCAGTACTTTGCGTCCATCCTGAAATCTGTGGATCGGCTCTACAGGAAGATGAATCACGCCGCACAAAACAACCAACCCTATGCGGTGCAGGAAGATCTCAAACGCTTTACGGTAGATGTCACTACCTCATTAGCTTTTGGTTTCGAAATGAATACGCTGGAGCAAAAAGGCGGCGTGATCCAGGAACACATGGAGAAGATATTTCCCATGATCTTTAAACGCATTAATGCGCCACTTCCCTTGTATAGAATTTTTAAAACACAAGACGACCGGGAGTATGATCGCGCGTTTAAAGAAATCGAAAAACAAGTAGAGGTCTATATAGAATCCGGAAAGCAGCGTTTACAAGAGGAACCGGATCGACGAGAACAACCCAGGGATATTCTGGAAGCACTGCTCGCGGCTTCAGAAGAGGAAAAAGCCATCTCCAACAAAGAAATTAAAGGGAATCTACTCACACTCCTGCTCGCCGGAGAAGATACGACCGCCCACTCCCTTGCATGGGCCTTGTTTTGGTTCTGTCAGTACCCTGAAGTACAAAGCAAACTTCAGAACGAAGCAGATGAGCTGCTCGGAAATGATAAGTACCTGAAGTCCTATGATGCACACGATGTCCTGTCATACACCAGTGCTGTCATCCATGAAACGTTGCGATTGAAATCCGTTGCTCCGCTTTTACTTCTCGAACCAATAGAGGATATAGAGATGTCGGGTTATTTTTTTGAGAAAGGTGCGAAGATGATTCTCCTCACGCGGTATGGCGCTTTGCATGAGGATTACTTTTCCGAAAGTAAAGCGTTCCTTCCGGACCGTTGGATGGAGAAAACGGAAAGCCGATGTCCGGTGCATAATCTCACCGCAATCATGCCATTCGGTGCGGGCCCCCGCATGTGCCCCGGAAAACACCTCGCATTGCTTGAAATGAAACTCGTCCTTTCGATGATCGCCCGAAATTTCAACGTGGAATTGATCACTTCCCCGGATTCCATTCAGGAAAACCTCGCCTTCACCATGATGCCCGATACCTTTACCCTTAAACTCACCCCACGAAAAGAACCCTTAAACCATCCTTCGAATCCTCAGTAGCTTCCCACTCACTACTTACCACTGACTATTGACCTTTTAGTCACCGTAGCTTCAGCGAAGGAGACACTGACCTTTAGCCTGAGGCTCCCTACCCACTGAACAGCGGGATCGGGATTAAATCATTCTGATAGATGGTCAAGCGCTAAAGCGCGACCGGAATATTTTAATCCCTCTAAAATCCCTTTCAACGCATTGAAAGGCTACCATTCATGGAATATATTCTTCCTTGTAGCACTGATCACCCCTTGCTCCAAGCTTTTAATCGCCATAGCTTTAGCGAAGGAGGCACTCACTACTCACCACTGACTACTCACCACTGACTACTCACCACTGACTACTCACCCCTTCTTATAGTTTCACAAATCGCCCCACAACTATTTCATGCTTGTTGCGGATTACAAGTTGATATTGTCCCGAAGGTAGTCCTGAGATGTCCAATGATGACTGAATGCCACTGCTGGTCATGACCAAGGAGCCTAACACGTTGTAGACAGCGATCTGAGAAGATTCAGAAGTCTCTGTTTCCAGATAGACCACTTCCGAAGCCGGGTTAGGGTATACATGAGTTGATCTGACAACAGGTCCGCTTTGCGTGGTACTGCTTAAAATCAAATCGATATTTTGAATGCCGAGACCCGGACCAACGACCCAGAAGGTTTGAGCATCCTCATTGTAGTAGGCACCTCTCGATGTCGTGCTACAAGTGGTTGCAATCTCAGGGAAATTCAGCCCCCGGTCATTTGTTTGATACAACCATCCGGCTGAGCTATTCACCCCAAGACACAGCGCCGAAGTGTTATTCAGGCGGTAGAGCCCCTGTCCATTGTACGGTCGAAAGAAATCCTCCCATGTGTCACCTGCATCCGGAGTCACGTATATGCGTGAAACGGACAATACCATAGCATTCATTTCATCAAAATGGGTAAAATCCAGGTAATTCGTATTGGTATCTGGCGAAGCGATCGCCAATTCAAACGTATTACCATCATCCGCACTGGCATATATATCTCCCCGATCATCGAGAACCATCACCTCCCCATTACCGGCCAGATGTAATTTGACCAGTTCTATGGGATGTGTATACACTGTAGACCATTTTTCACCTCCATCGTCCGTGCGTATTACAGACTGGCGCGTTCCGATGAAAGCGGTCAATGCATCCTCTCTGACCTCCATGCTCGTATAGTAATCGCCGCCCAAAGACATGACCGGCGTAATGCTATTGTCGTCATCTATAAATACCAATTCATCATTGTCGTTGAAAACAAACAGGTTGTCCCCGATGAAGGCCGCCAGGTCCAGATTTCTGTCTGTGACGATATGCTCTGACCAGTTTTGTCCTCCATCTTCTGATCGCATCAGCATGCCATCAAGTCCTGTTGCCACCAACCTGTTTCCACTACCGGTAATACTATTCAATTCAATCATGTTGCCAAAAATGATCTCCAGAGGCACCTGAGGATCGTCCGTGGCATATATCTGTGTTGCTTCGCCACCAATAAAAATCCGACCTGTATCATTCACAAAAATTGAGGCGGTTCGGTATACACCGGGAGGCATAATCACAGATGTCCAGATCACACCACCATCATCACTATAATTAATTCGGTTGCTCGTATTGGAGATTAAACGATTGTTGTGAACCGTCAGATTGCTGGCATAGCCGTAATAGTCTACTGCAGGAATTTCTTCCCAGGTCATACCGCCATCATCACTGGTATACAGGTGATCGCTGGACGAAACGATGGGTTTGCCGTTATAATCGACAATCTTACGCTTCGTATCAGAATTGTGGAACACGGTATCAAAGGTTACGCCACCATCCGTAGAGCGCAGGATAGCGCGATAGCAGACATACAAGGCGCCATTGACTTCGTTCATGTCGATACCGTCAACTTCCGCTGATTCCGATTCTGTCCACGTCGAGCCGCCATCGGAGGAATAGAGAAAAGTATGTGCGAGGAGGCCATAATCACCATTCTCCATCACTTTAAAGGCTTTAATCGTACTGGAGATCGGATTGGGTTTGATATTTTCAGAGGTAGCAAAGCCATCATCAGTTTTGACCAGACTGTACTGACTGTAATACACGAGTTTATCCGGATCATTCTCATCCAGGAAGACAACAAATCCCTGGTAGGCATCTTCGGATACTTCCGGGAAAATCTGATACCAGGTTTCTCCGCCGTCCTCTGTTTTCAGCAGCACACCACATTCCTGCGGCGCATAGCCAACACCGCTACTATGTATGTTGATCGAGGTCACCGAACCTATCTCCATATCGGGATAAACCCTTTCAAAGGACTGGGCGTGAAGACAAATTGAAGAGGTCAGTAAGAAGAGTACAGACAGAATTTTCATCGTTATAGGTTTTTATAAAGACGAAAATCCTGTTTTCTCTATACCTATACATCACCCAAAAGGGTTAGAATCAAACGAGAGGTTTTCTTTTTACGCAGCCTTTCTGTACTCCCGGATGGTCAGCATCACCTCGGTACCCTCTCTGGATCGCGTGGTGATATCCGCTTCCAGTTTCTGGCTCAGCGATTGGATAAGTTTACTGCCAAAGCCAGACCTTGAATCATCATGCGGAATGCCATTGCCATCATCGCGCACAGTGAGAATAAGATTCCCGTTTTTTTCATAAAGCTCAACATAAAGATTCCCTGTACGGTTGCCCGGAAATGCATGTTTGAGCGCATTGCTGATGAGTTCATTGGTGATCAGCCCTAATGGCACAACGGTATCCACATCCAGCGATATAGCGGCTATGTGTTTATGTAAATGAATTTTATCCGGAGATATGTTGTACGTATCAAAGAGGCCCTGGATCAGATGGTCAAAATATTCTTTCATGTCGACCCCTTTAAGATTATCTTCTTTGTAAAGATTCTGGTGAAGCAAAGCCATAGACTGGACTCTGCTGCGCCCTTCCGCAATAGCCTGTATAGCTGCATCATCTTTGATAAATCCGGATTGTAACTTGAGTAGACTGGAAATAACCTGCAGATTGTTTTTCACGCGGTGATGAATTTCTTTCAACAGGATGTTTTTTTCTGCCACGGCTCTGGAGAGTAGTGCGTTGGTGGATTTTACTTTGCGATACAACCTAAGGATAACCCCCAGGATCAGCAAAAGGAAGAGTGAAGAAATAATAGCGACGGTTAGATTTCTCTTTTGAGTGGAAAGCATCGAACTCGCAACCTGGTTTTCAGCATCAAGCCTGGCGATGGTTTCATCCTGCAGCGATTTTTCGTAGCGGGCCTCGATATCAAACAGGGCAACCTCCTGACCGGATCTGTATAGCGAATCTTTAAGTTGTGCGTATTCCTCGAGGACAGCCAGGCTTTCACGAATTTTCCCAAAAGATTTCAAACATACATACTCCTGAAACAGCACGTCTTTCGTGCGTTGAATTGAATGAGATGAATCCGCTAATTGGCTGGCTTTGTCAAAATACTGAAGTGCTCCGCTGAGCTTTCCTTCATGGGACGCCACGACACCTCTGACCATGGATTCGAAATATTGAATCTCCATATCCGCCTGACAATCCATTTGACTCGCCGTATCCAGAAGTGATTGACAACGTGTAAAATCATTTTGGTAGGCAGCATTTAAAGCGGACCGATATATTTCTCTTAGCGGATCCTGACAGTTTAACTTCATAGAATGCGCATGCATGGCAGTTTGCAGCTCCACTGCGGCACGATCAAACTGCCCGTCTGCCATAAGGCAATACGCAAAGTCGGATGCCACCTGGGTCATTCTCAATCGTTCAAATTGATGCTCTTCACATAATTTAATGGCCTCATCTATATAGTAAAATGCTCTTGTCGGATTGAGAAGATCAGCATAGATCTTAGCTAATGTCAACTGATTTCTGATCTTTAACAGGGCCAGCGTTGATGTGTCCGGAGTCATTTGGAGCGATTCCACAAGGAGTTGCCCGGCTTTTTTTATGTCGCCTTTTCGACTGTGGTATTTCGCATATTCGCTCAGCACACCGGCCATGGTGCTCGAGTCCTTTTTCAGACTGTAATGTTGCACGTCTAAAAAGTAGGGATTATAGACGCCCAGCCAGTGTTTTGATTCGCTCTTGTATAGATCAAAGTAATAGGGACAGGAATCATTCTGCATCGTACAGTATAAAAGACTGTAGGTCATCAGGGTCAGATAGCGCAGATAATCTGACTCCAAAGCCAGTTGATCCATTTCCCGCAGCACCTGGGGGATATACTGCTCCTGATTGGTGATCTGGTACATTGAAAATTTCTGCTGGAGGAAATAAAATTGAGCTCTGGGCTCATCATAAAGTGTTGCCAGCTCACCACCAAAGTCCTGGATAAGGAAAAAAATGGTTGGATTCGTGACAAAGCGAAAGCTACTTTCGCGTACAAACCTGATGAGCTCTTTCGCCGCTTTATTCGTCAGTGTTTCTGCCAGCAGTTTGGCTCTGATGCTTTGTCCTTCATTTTCATTTCCGGACATATAATGTGCCAGCATCAGAATTGTCTTTTGGTCCGGAGTAAGCTTTTCAGTGTCCTTAGGACGTTTTTGACGATCTCCCTGTGTAAGGCATTGCATCACCTTCTCTACTTCATTGTTGTTAAGCCATGTGAGCAACGTATCCGGTGGAATGGCTTGTGCCTGCAGTCCACAAGTCCAAAAGAAGAGCGATACAAAGAAAACGAGCTTCATTGGAAAATATTCATCTCTAAAGGTACGAGTTATTTGTCCCTTTGGTTTGGCGGAAATGCTCTTCAATTAGCTGGTCAATGCCGGTGAGGGTATGCAGATGCAGGATGCTTTGAATGGTTGGTTGTTCGGGGATTTGGGGTGACAGGCTGACATGATCTCTTATGGAAACAATTTTGGCTTCCCGATCAGGATCTTTCAGTTTTTTCCTAATACGCATAATGGTTGCTGAATATTCATGGCAAAAAAATGACTTGTGAAATGCTTTTTTATCACCCAAAAGAGTGAGGTATGAGAAAATATTGAATTCTTGCTTTGCATTTACGCAATGTTACATCAGGCTTGCAGATCCGTTAACAGTATCCGTTACTGGAAGAACGAAGCGTAAATCGTGCCGTAAAAGATGATTATATTAGTCATCCTGTGCACGTAAAATGTGCATGAATCGATTGATATGTCTATTAGTGTACTTATCGTGGAAGATGAACCCATCATAGCGTCAGATATTGAAATGACGCTTAAGGCACATGATTATACCATAGCCGGAATCGCTTACAGCAGTACAAAAGCGATAGATCTGCTGCACAGGTTTTCGCCCGATGTAGTGTTGCTGGATATTGCCATACAAGGTGATAAGGATGGAATCGAGATCGCCACGATCATTAAAGACAAATACAAGATCCCTTTTATCTATGTGACTTCATACGCCGATACGAATACGCTGGAGCGAGCCAAACTGACGCTGCCGTATGGATATATCGTCAAGCCCTTTAAAGATCGCGACATCATCAGCGCCATTGAAATGGCTGTATATCGTTATGCCATTGATCACAATCCACAGATGCCGGCTGCTGAACTTATTCCTGCGCTTACGCCGCTGACACAAAGTGAATATCTTGTTTTACAATGTATCTGGGAGGGAAGTACCAACCAAATGGTTTCTGACAAACTGAATATTTCCATTAACACCGTAAAGACGCACCTCAAGAATATTTTTTCAAAACTGGATGTGCGCTCCAGAAGTGAGGCCGTTGCCGTTATCCGCAACAGCCGGTAATTTCCTGTGTTTATCGTACTCTTTCCTTTTTTCAAATTGAACTTTACCATGATCCCTGAGTTACAAATAGGGTAGCACACCTTATATTCAAGGTGAATTAAATTCAAGGCATGAAAAAAGTCAGGATATTGCAGTTTTCCGATCTCAAGGAAAAACAACCGGTACATCACCTCATCAATGGACTCGATCTGGTGATCATCCGCTATGGAGATGAAGTCTCCGTACTCTACGGTCGCTGTTTGCACCGCGGAGCTTTATTGGCAGACGGATATATTCGAGGGCAAAACCTGATTTGTGGTTTGCACCACTGGGACTATAGGCTGGACACCGGTGTGAGTGAATACAACAACGAAGAAGCCTTACACAAGTTTTTTTCGGAGGTAAAAGATGACGGGCTGTGGATCGATGAAGAGGAAATCGATGAATACCTGAAAGAGCATCCGCAACCCTTCAATCGCAAACAATATCTCGGCCAATATGCTGACACGCATCCCGAAGATACCGAACCATACACGGGATATATCCGAAATTTGTCGAGAAATGGATTGGATAAATATGGTCCGCATGGCCCTTCGGTGTCCATGGGTGTGGATCGAAATAAACTGCCAAAATGGGAGTCCATTCAGTTTCTCCCCGCACAAATTGCCAGGCGACCTTTGTTGGATGAAGCACCCGTCACAACAAAGGTGGTGATAGGCCCGAAGGCTCGTAAACCACTTGAGTTAGACCTCCCTGTTTTCGTTTCGGATATGAGTTTCGGCGCACTGTCCAGAGAAGCAAAAATCGCCCTGGCACAAGGAGCGGAAATGGCCGGCACCGGAATATGCAGCGGAGAAGGAGGGATGCTGCCTGAAGAACAACAAAGCAATTCGAAATACTTTTATGAGATGGCCTCTGCTCGTTTTGGTTTTTCCTGGGAGAATGTTGCCAAAGCTCAGGCGTTTCATTTTAAAGGAGGGCAGGGCGCCAAGACCGGCACGGGCGGCCATTTGCCCGGGAAAAAAGTATCTGAAGAAATAGCCAGGGTAAGAGGGTTAAAGGAAGGAGAAGCTGCTATCTCACCCGCAGCATTTCCGGATTTAATTACAGCAGAAGATTTCAAAGCATTTGCCAATAAAGTGCGCGAAAAAACCAATGGTATACCGATCGGTTTTAAAATTGCGGCGAGCCATATAGAACTCGATATTGATTTTGCACTCAAAGCAGGCGTGGATTACATTATTCTCGATGGCCGTGGGGGTGGCACAGGATCGGCACCGGCTATCCTTCGGGATAATATCAATGTGCCTACCATTCCGGCGCTGGCCAGAGCGCGACGACACTTGGATCGCGTTGGTGCAAAGGATATTACCCTGATCATCACCGGTGGACTCCGTGTACCGGAAGATTTTGCCAAAGCGATGATGCTGGGAGCAGATGCGGTAGCAGTCGCTAATTCCGCCCTCCAGGCCATTGGTTGCCTCGGAATGCGTGCCTGCGGAACCAATCACTGCCCGGTAGGGATTGCTACACAGAAAGAAGATTTGCGAAGTCGACTGATCGTCGAATCTTCCGCAGCACAGTTATCCCGTTTTCTGCAAGCCTCACGAGATCTGATTAAAGTCATCGCCCGCGCCTGCGGACACGATGATGTGAGTAAGTTTAATGTGGATGACCTGTCTACGATGGATTTTGACATCCACCGAATGACCGGGATTCGCTATGCGGGTGTGAAATAGAAAGATGATCAAAACAGGGAGATATTAAGCGTATATTTCTTTCTTTAAAAAAATGCTGATGGAAAATTTTAATTTAAATCAATCCATTGAAATCCTCGAGCGCACACCACAAGTGTTAGACCATTTGTTGTCCGGCCTTTCGGACGAATGGATATTCACGAATGAAGGAGCGGATACATGGTCTCCGTATGATATTGTGGGCCACCTGATACACGGAGAAAAAACCGATTGGATGACTCGACTTGAGATCATCCTGTCGGACAGCGAGAATAGGACCTTTGCTCCCTTCGATCGTTTTGCGCAGTTTGAAGACAGTAAAGGAAAATCGCTTGCCGAATTATTGTCGACGTTTAAAACGCTGAGAATGGAAAATTTGGTACGACTGAAGGCACTCAATCTGAGTTCGGATCTTAACGATCAGCAGGGGATTCACCCGGCTTTCGGATCGGTGACACTCTCCGAACTCTTATCGACCTGGGTGGTGCATGACCTGAACCACATCAATCAGATCACACGCGTGCTGGCACACCGATATCAATCGGATGTAGGACCGTGGAAAGCGTACCTGAAGGTACTTTCCATTTAAGTCCAATCCAATATCTTTGGAACATGGATGCCTTAGACAGAGATGAAATTCGAAAATTGATCGTAGCTGAAATAGCAAAGACCGAAGAGACAATTGAAGAGTATAAAGAGATGACTAAGCCGGTATCTCCGGATGACGCGATTGGACGTATATCAAGAATGGATGCGATTAATAATAAAAGTGTGACCGAAGCTGCTCTGCGTGAAGCGGAACAAAAACTTCGCAATCTGCAGCATGCATTAAATCGGGTTGGGACAAGTGATTTTGGCATCTGCGCACGATGTAAAAATCCGATTCCGGTGGGTCGCATTCTGATACGCCCGCAAAGCCCTTACTGTGTGCGGTGTGCTCAGTAATTTCAGCTCATCACGGATTCCCCTCAATATGGACGCACCACTTGAATGAAAGGGAATAAATCGTTATATTTGAAAAGCACTATGATTTTCACTAACTCTCTTATCTAAGGAATATGCCATATCCTATAGAAATCATTCTGAACCGCCAATTGGCGGATTGTCTGGCTATTCCGGTGTTTATCACCGATACGACAGGCAATCTTCTGTTCTATAATGAACCGGCGGAAGAAATTTTAGGAGAGCGCTATGAAGATACCGGTGAGATGCCTGTGGAAAAGTGGTCCACCATTTTTAAGTCAAAAGATGAGAGCGGCCAACTGCTCGATCCTGAAGAGTTGCCATTGGTGAAAACATTAAACAACCAATTACCCTATTTTAAAACGTTCTGGATTGAGAGCCTGAGAGGGAAAAGCGAAAAAATTTCTGTTTCATCCTATCCCATTATCGGAAGAACCGGAGTATTCATGGGAGCAGTAGCTATATTCTGGAGACCTTCTGACGAATGAAGATAACTTTGTGGGGTGTCCGTGGATCCATACCTACCTCAACCCCAGAGACTAAAATGTATGGAGGTAACACTTCCTGTGTTCAGATAGAGTCAGATGATACACTGCTTATCCTTGATGCGGGTACCGGTATTCAGCACATCCATTTTAATGACAACCTCAGCCATCGCCGGATCGATATTCTGTTGACTCACCTGCACAATGATCACATTCAGGGGCTTGGCTTTTTTAAACCTTTATTCAACCAGGATGCCGAAGTACATATCTGGGGGCCAGCCAGTCAGACGCAAACTTTACGCGCACGATTAGGGCGATATTTTGCACCTCCTTTTTCCCCGATTTACTTCCGGGAATTTTCCTGTAAGCTGATTCTCCACGAAATTTCAAATGAATCTTTTGACATCGGTTCGATTAACGTCATGGCTAATTTTATTCTGCATCCCGGGCCGACATTTGGTTTTAGGGTGATGGCCGAAGGAAAAGTATTTGCTTACATACCTGACCATGAACCGGCACTCGGGTCGAAGGGGTTGATTGAAAATCCGGATTGGCTGTCCGGTAGTCAGATTGTAAAAAATGCAGATTTACTCCTACATGATGCACAGTTTACGGCCGAAGAGTACGCCGCCAAACAGGGCTGGGGACATTGTTCGATGGAAGATGCACTAAAATATGCTTCCATCCTGAACGTGCAACATCTCCTCCTGGCTCACCACGATCCTGACAGGACAGATAGCGAACTGGACCGTTTGTACCATCACCTCAAAGAAAGTCAAACAAGCGATATGCCATTTGCCATGGCAGTAGAGGGCTCGGAGATCATTCTGTAAAGCCATAAAATGGCCTGAAGGGAAAGCAGGCAATACTGATTTTGCCTTACTTTAGCTATGCGATTGACCTTCGTTGAATTCACCTACTTTGAATGCAAGTCAAAAGAATTATGAGGAAGACACTCAGGTTGTTGGGAAGGTCGGTAATCGCCTTACTCATTCTGCTGTTTGCAGGTGTCCTCTTTTTGCATACATCTTATTTCCAAAATCGCATTTCAAAAAAGCTTCCATCAATCCTTTCAGAGATCACAGGGGCAAAGGTTGAACTGGAAAATCTCTCCTTTTCTTTGCTGGGTTGTGTTCGGATCGAAGGACTGGTGATATGGGATCCGGAAGATATCAAAGTGCTTTCTGTTCAGGCAATAGATGCACGCTTTTCTTCCTGGGAAATACTCTCAGGTCATTTGCACCTGAAGCAACTGAAAATAGAAGGTATCTTCGGCAGACTGATCGAAAATGACAAGGGAGACCTGAATATTCTGTTTTTATCAGATGCTTTTGCCGGTAATCCCAATTCCGGTTCAACTGCTCGCTCTTTTCAGCTTCAACTTGATACTTTGGTTTTAGAGCAAGTTGATTTTGCATACAATTCCATTCCAAATCGAATGGAGGTTTCATCACGCTTAGATCACATCACAAGCACTGGGATCGAATTCAATTCCAAACCTCTGCGAGTTCGCCTAAAGGATATAGTGCTCAGTCAACATCAACTCGATATCCTGACTGAATCAAACGGTATACCCGACACGGTGGAAAAATCAGATGCAGCGTTTGCATTTCAATTACCCAACCCGGGCCTTGATTTTTATGCGGAACACATCACTTTAAAGGATCACGCTTTCTCATTCCATAAAGATTCGATTAGACACTCCACACGTTTTGACCCGGATCATATTTTCCTTACCGACATTGATCTTAATCTTGCGTATGTACATGTGGGTGATCAAGGTATTGCCTCTACGTTGTCAGGATTGAGCGGTCAACTTCCAGGCTTTAATTTGGTGCATGCAGGTGCAGAATTGGTTTGGCAAGAGGACGAAATGACAGTGCGTAATTTTAAAGCTGAATCAGCGAAGAGCAAGGTCGAGGCGGACGGTCGGATTACGTCTGCGAATCACATTCCAGGTAATGTACATCTGACGTCTACAGGTAATTTGGCTTTGGAAGAGATAGTCGTATTTCTTCCCGATACACTCAGGAAATGGGTGGGCCACCTCACTGATATTTCTTTTAAAGCAAACATTCGGCCTGAACATGATGGTTCCGGTACTGTGGATATGCAGGTGAATACCCGGGACAGTCGGGTATCGCTTACCGGGCATCTTTTCCATTTTTTGAATCCTGAACAGATTACCTGGAAGGACCTAAATTTACAGACAAGTTTGGGGACGGATGCTAAAAAGCTGATCACTGAAATGTCGGGAGAAGCCAATCTTCCTCCAGGAAAAATAGAGGCCAGATTAGCCTCAAAAGGAAATCCTGACAAATTCAATCTGAATGGAATTGTGCAAACCGGATGGGGCGATATCAACCTTGAAGGTGATGTGCATCCGGATGGCAGCGGAACAGGATTCGATATTCAGATTTTGGCAAAAAATCTCATGGCGGGTCCTTATCTGGATCTTCCCTGGCTGGGAAGTATGAATGGCAGCTTTCATATTGCAGGAGCCTCAGGCAGTGAACAATCCCTTTCGTTTAACAGCCAACTATCTGATATTTCGATCGACGGAAATACGATAAAAGAAATTACGGCTATCGGCAGCTTAGATGGGGATAGTGTAACAACAGACCTAGAGATCCATGATCCGATTTACACAAGCAATCTTAATCTGAGAGGAAGCATAGGTACGCCGATGCGTTTTGATGCCACGCTTCAAGTAGATTCATTTCATATCGGGCGATGGATACATGCAGATAGTGAATTGCTTTTTACCGGGCATCTGAATGCTGAGCTCGAATTGGATGGGAAATACATGGACGTGAAGACAAAAGGTAAGCACTTGACTCTTGCCCGGGAGGAAGAGCGCTACACACTCGACGCAATGGAGGCTAAGGTTGTGTTATCTCCGGATTCGAGTGATGTGCGTTATCATGCGGATGATGGTTATTTTCAGCTCACTGCCAATTTTGATTTAAAACAAGCCGGCGAACTGATTAAAAAGTTTTCCGGAGGAGATTTATTTCACCCACAGCAAGCACAACCTCCGCTATCTTCCAAAACCATTATTGCTGAGGGCGAAATACATCAGTCAGGACTATTTCGTTTGGCAGGTATTACTATAGATTCATTTTCATCTGTTTCTTTTAGCGGATCTCTGGATGAGGCATCACACGCCCTAAGTGTGATGGTTGATGCAGGCCCGGCCAATGTATTTGGCTCATCCTTGGATACTTTCTTCTCGACGATTGTAATACAGGGCACGGATATCCAAACTCAGGTTCAGGCAAATGGATTGACTATACAATCCCACAAATTGGGTGACCTGACCTTTGAAACAAAGACCGTGAATGATGAGATTCAATCCTTGCTTCGTATTGATAGCGACACCAGTAAGGTCTTTCATTTGGGTTTGCGCTCTGTTTTTAATGAGGACAGCCTGGCTATCTTCCCCGAGCAGTTGGTTTTTTATGACCGAGCATATCAACTGGATGTTTCACACCCGATTGGCATAAGAAATGGTAACATTGACGTGCATGATCTGAGTATTATACTGGATGATATGCGAATGTCTATGGATGGCAATCAGGATTCTTTTTACCTGAGTATTGACAATGTAAACCTGACGCGATTGAATCCCCTTCTTTTTGCCGATACGGCCGTCATTGATAGCGGCATGTTGTTCGGTCAGATTTCATTTGTACGCGGAAAGTCGCTCGATCTTGAAGCACAGGTAAATCAATTGGTCCTGCTGGGGGCGGATCCTTTGACGATCATCATGCAGGCAGAAACCAGAAAGGACGATATTCCTTTTGAGTTTCATCTGACCAACGGACGTAGCAAGGTAGATCTGGATGGATGGTATGCTATTGAACAGTCCAAACTGGATGCTACATTACAATTGGATATGGATAGCCTGCAGATGTTTCGGGCTTTTTACCAACCGTTCATGGAGGCATTGAATGGTGCTGTAAAAGGAGAAGCAAAGATTAGTGGTACCCTGGCTGAACCTCGGGTTAACGGGTACTTGGAAATGAAAGATGTGAGTTTGATGACACGTAACCCAAAACTCTTTTTTCACATCAAAGAAGACCGACTGCAATTTTCGGATCAGGGAATCACCTTTTCAGATTTTGAAGTGTATGACAACGTCGACAATCCACTATATGTATCAGGCACTATTTCAAATGAGGGGTACAGAACGCTGGCGTATGATCTGCATATCAATACGGATCATTATGCCCTGATCAACAAACCTCTTTCTTCCAATGATGCCCTCAAAGGTTTGCTCGTTTTAGGAGCAGATATCCATTTGCAAGGAAAAGGGCGGGATACAGATATTAGTGCGGATATCAAAATCAGTGATACCACTAATATATTACTGACCCTTCCTGAAAAGCAAAACCAACTTCTCAGTACGGCAGGGATCATTGAATTTGTCGATCCTGACGAACTGTTGGATACCACCTGGAAAACCATGCAATCGAGCACATATGATTCACTCATTGCAGGTTTGCCTGAAATAAATCTCACCTCAAGTGTCAAGATTGAAGAATGGGCAGAGCTGACGATTATCATTGACCCACAGTCAGGCGATTATTTCAACGTAGCCGGGAAAGCGGACCTGGATTTGTCGTATGACAGGACTCAGAATCCTGTTTTAAATGGCACATATGATGTCACCAGTGGTGTGTACAGCCTTTCCTTCTATGATCTGGTTAAAAAGGATTTTCAGCTCGTGCCGGGTTCGACGATCCGATGGACGGGTTCGCCGGAAGAAGGTGAGCTCGATATTCGTGCCGCATATACATTTCAATCTAACTCTATCGGGTTAGTAGGGCATGAAGTCGGAGAAAACGAACAATCCGTGTATAAAAAGTCCCTGCCTTATGAAATTGGTATTCTGATTTCAGGGACAATCAATGCGCCGGAGATCGCATTTACACTTGATCTGCCAGAAGAAGATAAAATGACGTATCCGGTGCTGGGTAGCAAGCTCAGTCGGTTGCAACAGCCCGAGTTTCAATCCGAACTCAATAAGCAGGTATTTGGCTTACTTGTATTCGGTAGTTTTATACCGGAGACCTCTGGGGCAGGAGGTAGTAGTTCAGATATGGCGACAACAGCACTGTACAATAGTGTGAACAGCCTGCTCTCAGCACAGCTCAACCGATTTGCCAATCAGTATATCAAAGGAGTCAACATTGATGTGGGCATCCAGTCCTATAGCGACTATGCTACCAACGGTGGGAAAACAAGAACCTCCATGGATTTTCATCTGACCAAGAGCTTGCTGAATGATCGGCTTGTGGTAGAAGTCGGGGGCGATTTTGATATCGGCGGTGATCAGTCCGGTGCCAATCAGGGTAAAAGTTACCGCGGCGATATGGCCATTATCTACGACCTCACAGGAGATGGTGATCGCAAACTCAAGTTTTTTAACAATGAGTCCTATGATATTATCTATCAGGAAATTCGGAATACCGGCATCGCTTTGATTTTTATCCGGGAGTTTGACAAAGGGGAGTTAAAGAAGAGGAAGCAAAAATGAACCGATTTTTTGCATATGCGATATTGGCTTTTGCTCTGATCTGCACCGGTTGCACAGGGATGAAAGGCATCACACGAACCAATCCGTTGTATGTGGGGCATATGGTAGAACTGGAAGGTGCAGAGCGTGATAAGGATAAGCTGCGTCGTATCGCAGATCATCTGGCGCTGCCTGAGCCCAATCACAAAACCTTATGGATGCGGCCAGCTTTGGCCAGAAGAAATATGCTTTCCGATTCGGCCAGAGTTAAAAAGTTTTGGAAAAATAAAATTGCGGAACCGGTATTGCTTTCTCAAGTTGCACCTGAAATAGTATCGTCAGCCATGCAGGACAGAATGTTTCACAACGGGTATTTCAACGCCCGGGTGTATTTTGATACGGTGTATACATCGAAGAGAAAAGCAAAACTCAGATACCACATTCAGCTGAACGATCCTTACCGATATACGTCAATTGTATTTCCGGAACAGAATGATGATCTGGGTAATGCAATCCGTGCATTGCGCCCTGCCTCTCTGCTCAAAGAAGGCGATATCTATACGCTGGCTAACGTCAGGAAGGAACGCGATCGAATAAATGCTGAACTGAAAGAAAGAGGTTTTTTGTTTTTCAGTTCAGATTTTTTATTGCTTAAAGCGGACTCACTGACAGGACATAATGAAATTCATTCAGCCCTGACTATCAGTGAAGCCACACCACCTGAATCAAGGGTGCCGTATCATATCCGCCATGTGTATATCAATGATGACAATGTCTTGTCCAATACGGAAATGGATACGATACAGCAGGATAGCTACTTTCTTATTTCGGAAGACAGGGAACTGAAGATGGAAGCTGTATTACAGGGATTGTTTTTAAAGCCCGGAGAGTTGTATGCCCGATCCAATTATCTTCAAACATTGCGATACCTCAATGCATTGCCTCTGATCCGGAATGCCAATGCAAAATTTATTCCGGTGGAAGATCAGAACGAAGTTGACCTTGCGTTGTATCTGTCTCACAGAAAACGGTTTGCCTACACCGCGGAGTTTAATACGGTATTTCGATCCACCAATTATTTTGGACCGGGCATGATTTTTAGTTTTTCCGACCGAAATGCCAAACATGGTGCTGAACTTCTCAAGATCAACCTGCGGGGTTCATTTGAAATGCAGATCGTGGATCGGAAGGCGAATATCGCATATGAATTGGGTGTAGGTGCAAGCTATACGCTGCCGAGATTTTTCCCCGGCTTTCTTGCCAACTCAGCGAAGAAAAGTCTGCCAAAGACAACAGTTTCCGGAGGTTATAATCTTTTTAATCGAATTGATTTGTACAAGCTGAATTCGATCAATCTCAATCTTGGGTATTCCTGGAGTCGAACGGATCGCATCAGTCATTTTCTGTCTCCACTGGAGATTATTTTCACCAGTATCCCGGAGGATTCGAAATCGGATAAGTTTAATGAATATCTGGAGGAGAATCCCGGTGTGCAACGCAGCTTTGACGAGCAGTTTATTCTGGGTGCCGGATATGAATTTACTATTGAGTCGCCCGAAGACCAGCAGAATCAGTTTTTTTTCAGGGGAGGTATTGATGTCGCTGGCAATGTCCTGGAGTTTATTTATAACAGAACAAATGCTGTTAAAGACACACTCGGCAGATATACCATGTTTGGGGTTCCCTTCTCTCAATATATACGGCCTCGTTTTAACCTTAGCGGTGATTTTAAAATCAATCAGAACTCCCGTTTAGTCACCAGATTAAGTGGAGGTGTCGGGATACCGATTGGCAATTCTGTTTCCCTGCCGTACATCAAGCAGTTTTATGTGGGAGGAACAAATAGTCTACGATCCTTTATTGCGCGATCAGTAGGTCCGGGTAGTGAAGTGCCACCTGGAGGGTATAATGATATCACCGGGGATATACGACTCGAAGCAAACCTCGAGTATCGATTTGCTATTTCAGGTCGCATAAAAGGCGCTTTGTTTGTAGATGCCGGGAATGTCTGGTTATTTAATGAAGATCCGACGCGACCGGAAGGGGAATTTCGGTTCAACACTTTTTTGAATCAGATAGCGATGAGCGCAGGATGGGGATTGCGTTGGGATTTTGATTTTGTCGTGGTGCGGCTCGATTTTGGATATACCATCCGAACACCCTATTTGCCGGAAGGGGAGCGCTGGGCGCAGAGTATAAACATCTGGAAGCCTACTTTGAATTTTGCCATCGGATATCCGTTCTAGTCTTACGGATAGTTCCTGTTTATCGGAATTATAATATTTTTAAGCAAGATTTATGTTGCTGTAAACCTGTTTGAATCCTTTTCTAAAAACGTTATGTATGAAAAAGATATTCTTGTTACTGTGTTTCGGATTTTTATTCGCCACGGGTGTTCAATCCCAGGATGAATCCTTTGGTACTGGCTTCGGCTTCGGATTTCAGCTGGGACAAATTCAAAAGGATTTTAGTTTAGGTGTAAACCTAAACAGTCCTTATTTCGTGCACGACCGAATTGCAATACGATTGAAGGGAAATATCGCCTGGTTTGAACACATTAACAGCATCCTGGAGACCACCTGGACATCCTATAGCAACCTTTCACTTGGCGTAGTGGGGGTTGGGGGATATGTAGGCGACTTTGCCCGCTTATACGGTGAGGGAGGCATAATGATGTTATTCCCATCTGAAGATTTTTCGTCTGAAGATTCCGAATTTGGAGGCTATGGCTTATTTGGTTTTGAATTTTTTATGCAACCCAACATGAACTACTACATCGAAATCGGAGGTGTAGGTACCGGTGCGAAAGCCGATAAAGTGGTGGGCAAACCCATTTATTCAAATGGTTTGTTGGTAAATGTAGGGTTTCGATTTTTGTTATAGCGCATACATACCAAAACATATGTTTATCCGTTTAAAAGGTTGTTACTCATGTAAAACCTCATTTCTATGAAGCCCGTTTTCTATAGTCTCGGATTTATTTTCTTAGTGTTCATCACCCTGGCACTTCGACCTGTACCTGATGCAACAGAAGATCAGTGTTTAATAACTGCCGGCATTGTTGTAGATGTGTATGAAGCGGGAACACATGATATCAATTTTCGGCTGGAAGGCTCTGACGAATTGTTTTACATAAACCGGGGCCTGGAATCCGGACTGAATTTGTCTGAAATACGCGCAGCATTAGTAGGTCAGAAAGTAGAGCTTACCTACCCAAAGCATTGGACACCGCTGGATCCATTCAGTAAGACCCACCACCTGTTTAAAGTGCAATTAGGTGATCAGGTTGTGTTCAGCCAATTTGACTAGCATTCACGGTATTTGCTTAAAAATTTCCTTTCAGGATTTGGCGGACTGACATTGTCAGCTCATATACGGATCAGGGCTTAGTTGCCCATAAGCCATGGTGGTTAGATTTTTCCAATTATATTGTATCGGATTTCCAAATACCGGAAAAACCGATTGATTTACATTAAGGTCAGAGGCTATTCATGCCGGATGACCGGAAAAACACACATCGCTATGAAGCATTTTTATTTGCTCCTATTCTTCCTGATACAGGTCGTAACATCTGTCGCTCAGCTAACCCTTGAAGATACCATTATGTATGATGGCAGAGTGAGAACGTATATCCTTTATGTACCCGAAACTTACCAGGCTGAAAATCCTGCTCCGTTGGTTTTCAATTTTCACGGGTACACTTCCAATAATCTTGAACAGATGTTCTACGGTGATTTTCGGCCAATTGCCGATACGGCCGGGTTTCTTATTGTACACCCGATGGGGACAGATGACTTCCTGGGTAATCCCCATTGGAATGTAGGATGGGGCACCAGCACCGTTGATGATGTAGGATTTACGAATGCTTTGCTCGATACTCTTTCAGCCGCCTATTCTATTAATCAGGATCGCGTCTACAGTACCGGAATGTCCAATGGAGGGTTTATGAGTTATCGCCTTGCGTGTGAACTCAGCGATCGTATCGCGGCCATTGCTTCGGTGACAGGGGCTATGACGATCAACACACCTTCCACCTGCAGTCCTGAACATCCTGTGCCGGTCATGGAAATCCATGGCACATCAGATGCAACAGTACCCTACAATGGAAATATTTTATTTGAATCCGTTGCTTCAGCAATGACCTACTGGACCACTTTTAATGAAACAGATGCTATGCCGATAATAACTGATGTCGATGATATCGATCCGGATGATGGCTCGACGGTTCAGCATTATTTTTATGGAAATGGAAATAATGATGTGGAAGTGGAACACTACAAGGTTAATAATGGCGGACATACCTGGCCCGGGACAGCCTTTTCCGGCGCCGGGACGAATCATGATATTGATGCGTCAAAAGAGATATGGCGCTTCTTTTCCACCTTCGATATCCATGGGAAAATAGAAACTACTTCAGATGGACCTGTGCTTACGAAAGAATCGATTTCTCTCTACCCAAATCCTGCGCAAGCTTTCATCACCATCGAGCAGGGTAGCGACGATCAACAAGAATACTTGATTTCTTCTATGTACGGTCAGACTCTTTTGAGGGGTATCCTTTCTTCGCGAAAGCAGGACGTAGATGTGCACCAGCTGCCTGTCGGCATGTATGTATTGAGTACAGGAAATAGTGTGATTCGGTTTTTTAAAGCTGAGTAGGACTCAATGCGATGCAGAAAGCATGGAGATGAGTCCGGAGTTGCATCTTGTACAACAATCTGCTATGTTTTTTCATTTTAAGTAAACAACCGGATTTCGTTATGATGAGTCGTTTGCTGGTATTGATGAATCTATGGGTGATGTGTGCTTTTGGCATTTCCTGCACACATGCGCAGGGAAGTCCACTGTTAGGGAAGTTTTCTGCCACTCAGCATCAGGGACAAGTAAATCTCTACTGGCAGATCCTTCAGGGAAATTCGTGCAATGGTATCCAGATATACAGGTCTTCTGATTCCCTACAGTTTGAACGTATAGGATACATTCCGGGTATTTGCGGCAGCGATTTTGAGGATACCAATTTTTATTTTACCGACTCCTTTCCCAACCATAGCACCGTTAATTACTATTACCTGGAACTGGGAACGGTTGGTGTATCCGAGACGATTTCCTTACTTGTGTTTTCTTCAAACGATTCTTATCGCGTGCAGCCAAATCCTGCACAAGATCAGACAACCATATATTTTAATCACATCGATGTAGGAGAATACGCATTGCGGGTGTATGATGTTCGGGGAGCTCTGGTGGAGCAATCGCTCACCACGAATGATTATTTTGACCTGGATGTATCAGGATGGCCGGCTGGTTCGTACATGTTTACCGTTTCTTTAGAAAAGGATGCTCCCTTCATACAGGGTCAACTGATCGTCCAATAATCAGATCTGTGAATTATTAACTTTTACCGCAAGAGCGTAACATCGCCATAGATACTCTTGACTTCACCCTTGCTGGTCAGCACCTCAGCGACATAAGTAAAAACTGCGGGATTCATCATTTCTCCTCTCTGCGTTCCATCCCATCCATGCTGTGGATCATTCGCTTTAAAATCAAAATCCTCAAACATCAGGCTACCCCAACGATCATAAATCCGGAATGTATAGACAAGCGTCACCTCCTCATTGGCCTGGATAAAAAAGATATCGTTAAATCCATCGCCATTTGGAGAAAAGACATTCGGTATATAAATATTCGCGGGAATGTAAGCCAGTGTATGGCACTCAACGGTTGATGTAACCGAAGCACAGGCATTGTCCCCCAAAGGCTTTACCGTGATAGTCACCGGAGTATCATCCCTGAGGTTGGTGATTGTATACGTTGTTCCGTTGAGTTCACCCACACCGGCAGAACTTGTGACTTCGTAGGAATCCGCACCGGGTACAGGATCCCATTCTACCGTAACAAAATGATAATCTTCTTCAATGCAAATGATCTCAGGTGCCAGCAGAGGTTCATCGATATCCAACGTGAGAGAAATGGTATTGGAAATACATTCATGATCATCAATCACAAGGCTTATGGTATGCGTCCCCGGAGTCGGCCACGCGACAGAGAAATTGTAAGGAAGACTACCAGCCACAATGTTAGCTCCATCGAGATTGTAGTTGAATGTAGCTGAATCAGAAGCAATTCCAAAAAATTCAACAGTAGATGGTTTGTTGATACACCTAATGCCAAAAATGTCGAAGTCGGCAACGGGTTGCTGTCGAACAAATATCTCTACAGTTGATTCATAGAAACATCCCTCATCATCGATGGTGAGTAAAATGGTATTGTCACCAAATATCGCCGCACCAGGATCGAAGATGCCAGATGGGTTCGTAATGCCAGACCCCGTCCACGTAAGCACCTCCATGCCGGATAATCCATTGGTCTGGGCTTCCAGTTGAATCGGATCATCACCGGAACAAAATTTTCCGGGATCTGTAATAGCAATACTGGCAGGAGGACAGGATTTTGAGTTACAACGCACTGTAATCGTATCACTATTTCCACAAGGTAAGGGCCCAATACCCCAAAGCGTCAGGCTGACTTCATCACCTTCATTCAGTCCATTCACGACCAGCGAGGTATTGCTGTTGGTCACTACAGCACCGGGAATACCCTGGTTGATGGTATAAAAATATCCATACATATCTGCCGTATGATCCCAGCTAAAGCTTACGGTACTTATCGTATCAGACGAACAGTCGACATCAGGAGTTGCGAGTGGGTCAAAAAAGGAAACCTGTACCGCAGTATCATAAACACATCCTGATACGGATTCCTCCCAGGTATACATAATTGTAGTTGAAGTTCCGGCCACCAGCGCAGGATACAGTGAATCCCCAATTACACCTGAACCGGAAATAATACCACCTGCCGGAGAAATATCTAATGGGATGGAGATAAGATCTCGACAATACTCCGAATCCAGGTCGCTAAAAGCAATCGTTTGTGATGGACAAATATCCGTAGCGCACGTGATCGTCGTAGTCAAAGGTGTGGTGCAAATCGCATTATATAAACTTGTTACAGAAAGTGTGATAGAATCATTCTGGTCTAATCCTCCCAATGTAAATACATTAAACGGACCAATCACCGGTGCGCCTACCGGTTGACCATTCACCAGATAGGCGATCTCATAGTAATCTGCCACATCCGGCCATGTTATGGCAACTGAATCGATAGAAGTAAACGCGCAGTCAGGTTCGGGGTACGATGATGTCGCTACAGAAATTTCAATTAAGGCTGGGTCAGACGTACATCCATCTGCCGATACAATAGCATACAAAGAGTCTCCCGGTGTCATAAATGACGAATGATCAAAGATGGTATCTGTCATCAGGCTGTCCATAAACCATATCACAGGTCCGCTTCCTCCACTGATAGCCGGATTGTATTGAGCAAGGTCCAGAACAGCAGTATCTACATCCAGCAAGCATACCTCAATAAGCAGTGGTTCGGCAATCAGGCTGTCCACCACAGTTACAGTCACCGGAACTGCAGGGGATGCACAAAAACCATTGGTTATAAACGCATAGACTGTCGTATCACCTGTCACAAAAATGCCTGGATTGACCAATGGAACTGCCTGATCGGGATCGGCAAACCAGGTAACGGTTCCGCTATTTCCACTGACAATAGATTCTACCGAGGTCAGGTCAACGGTTACCTCTCCATTCATGTCGCCACATTTTTTGATATCCGTACTCACGCCTTCAGGTGCAAGCATGACGTCAATCGGTATGGCAATAATGGGCGAAACACAATCTGCATTCGAAGTATTCACATAAACAGTATCTGAGGCAGAAATATCATAGGAATCAGGAGAGGAAATCGGCATAGAAGCTATCGAATCCGCAAACCAATTTACTTGCAGATTGCTATCAATATCCAGGTTCCATTGAGTCAAATTTATTTGCAATGTATCTCCATCCGGAATACATACCTGAATGATAGTGGGAGTAGCCACTAATCCGCCCAGAATGTCCAGGGTGACGACAGCAGCTTGCGAAGTACAAGTGCCATTTGATACAGTTGCATATAAAACAGTGTCACCGGTCGTAAAGGATTGAGGATTATCAATTCCATTTTGCAAAGCAGGATCAGAATACCACATGACATTGCCCATGTTATTACTTACCTGTCCGTCCAGGGTAGTGAGGTCTATGGTTGTAACCTGATTCGTATCGCCACAAAAGCTCGCCATCACATCCGACGCAGAGGGTGATGGTATCACGATAAGCATGACAGGCACAATATCTGAAGCACAGTCACCCGCGACAACTCTGGCATAGACTGTGCTGTCTCCTGAATAGAATGCGGATGGATTGGGCAAGCTCATAAGCCCTCCCATGTCTAGATGCCAGGTCACTTGCCCGCTGCCACCACTGACGGAATCAGCAATAGTCAGGAGGTTGAAAATGGCATTTCCTGAACCATCATCACACGCCTCCATTTCAGCAGGTGTTGCCGTGACAGAATTGATCAGAATAAGTTCGATCGGGATGAATTCAGAAATACAAGAACCCAATGTGATCTGCGCATACACGATTTGTCCGGTAGAGACAAACGCGGAGGGCATGGCGATCGGAAACTGACCCATGTCATCTTCAAACCAAAGCACCGTTCCGCTTCCCCCTGTTATCTCAAGTTCAGCAGATGTCAGATCAAACACACCCATACCGGTTGAATCAGCGCATGTCTCAATGGACGTATCATTTCCGGCCGGGCTTTGGATGACTAACAATTCAATCTGGACATATGCCGAAATACAAAATTCGTTTTCCACCGTCGCAAAGATGATGGTAGGTTCAGAAAGAAAGGTCTCCGGATTGGGAATGAGTTCAGTTAGAAATTCATCGAGATACCAGTTGACAATGCCTTCTCCGCCGGACACCAGTACATCAAATTCCGTCAGGTTAAACAGGCCAATTCCGGAACCTTCATCACAGGCCTGAATAGTCACAGGGTTGCCCACAGGAGTAGGGTGCACCGTAAGCGGAATTGGGATCGGATCCGAATAGCAGATACCATCAAACACAACTGCATATATGGTCGTGGTCGGAGTCAGAAAAGCCCCCGGAAAAAATATTGGATCAAGTAATTCGATTTCGAGATACCACTCTACAACACCATTTCCCATACTGATAGCATCCTCAAGCGAAATCAAATCAAAAACGGCTTCATCATTTTCATCTCCACACATTTCTGCACTGGTGGATTCGCCTTCAGGTTTGGGGTCTACGATGAGCTCGATTTCAACCGGTGCAGACTGACACACACCATCATCGACGACTGCGTACACGATGGTTGATCCTGTGTAAAAAGCTTCCGGCACACTGATCAACATCGATAGGGCAGGGTCTTCATACCAAAGTACATTCCCGGCACCTCCGCTGACTGTAGGGTCAAGCGCTGTCAGATCGAACGTGGCCATATCATCCATTTCCTCGCATTGATTCACCGTCGTGGCTGTGCCGATAGGGGATTGAATAACAGTCAATTCTACCGGAACAGGCTCTGAATAACAAAACCCATTATCCACCACCGCATACACCGTAGTCGAGCCCGAAACATAATTAGAGGGATCGGGAATCAGAATATTGAGGTTTTCATCTTCAAACCAAAAGACATCAAAACCACTTCCGAGGTTGATGATATCATTCACGGACGTAAGGTCAAATGCGGCCATATCTGATTCACTGCACAGTTCCAGATTCGCCGGATCAGCATCCGGATCACCGGGGGATATGTCTACTGTAATATCGATTTCTTCTGTACATCCCTGTGAGTCGGTGACGGTTACACTGTAAACTCCCGGAAATAACCCTGTCAGGTTTTGGTCTGTTTCGCCATTCGACCACTCATAGAAATAACCGGGAAATCCATCCTGTGGACTGAGTTCAATACTGCCATTGGGCGTATCGGGACACGTGGCATCGACGACAACCACTTCCGTATCCAGTCCGAGTGGGCAACAAATTCCACCTGATCCGCAACTGATGGTGATGGCTTCACCAGTCAGTCCGAGAAGAATCTGATCGGGATTGTTGATGTCACCGGTGAGCCACAGGATACTGTCGATCCCCGTTGACACCAGAAGATCCAGGTTGATAGTGTTATTACATCCGATATCTTCAATTACACCCCCATCCGTGCAGCACGCCGCCCAGGTCCAATCCCCGGTGATGACCGGTGGCACTCCGGAAAATTCGCCCGGATCATCTTCAACAGCCACATAGGCTGTGGCGGGCAGACAAGTGACCTCAAATTCCATTTCTCCCCCTGTATTGTCTCCCCCGATATCCGCAATGAGAAATAAACTGATAATACCGGTATTCGTATTCTCGTACAAGAAAATGATTAACCCTTCCTGTACTTCCAACCCGGTATTCGCGCTGGCGACAATTGGATTTCCATAGCTGTAATAGGCTACAGAATTTACTGTGCCCTGCAGGGCTGAAATCGCATAGGACTGACCTGATTGAGTAATGGTACAATCGCAGGCGACAGGAGGATTTGAGGCGTTATCAGAATTTGAAACTAATGGCGTAGAGGGATCGGTGGAGGGTATTGGATATACATCTGCTTTAAAGAGCAGACAACTGCACAAAAGCCAAATGGCCATCTGGACATTGAGTGAGAGCATGGAAGAAAGATTGCTTTAATACTCCGGTGGGTGTTTTCAATACTGTGTTCCGGTGCGCAATTTCAATTCGCTATGCCTTTAAAGGTATAATTTATTATGTGACTCAGACGTAAATATTCCCGTGTTATTTTGAGGAACGCATTTTCTGTGCTGCGTTGGCGTAGTAAAGAACGTACGAAATCATTCAGAAGCCTCTCAAGTTTCAATCAAGCAATCACCACCGATCTGTTGGTATCGTGATTTTTTACTTACATTACTCAACGTAATTTCTGACGGATCGAAAAGACATAGGTATGAACCAAACAACACCTCCTGTTAAGTACTTGTTTTTGATGTTTTTGTTGGGTTTATGGGTATTATATCCGGCATTGTCCTTCTCGCAAATCGGTGTCAACATAGGTCTGCCTGAGCGAGGCGGAACCTACATCGATCTCGTTAAAGAAAATTACAGATGGAACGGGTATGCATCCGGCACATCGCTACAGCCAAATGAAGTGGATGAGAAGGGATGGCCCACAACAGATGCCAGGTATATCGTGGATTTTCGACCGGTAGCAGAGTGGACTGGCAATATTGACGACCCGGAAATATACCGCCTGGATGTTAGCGGTGTGTGGAACTGCTCACTCACAGGAGAGGCTACAGTCACCAGCAATATGGCGACAATCCTTGATCTGACATACGATCCGATTTCGAATACCACGACATTTGGATTTGACGTAGCACCAGGAAGCAATGGTTTTTTTCTCATTGATTTTTACAATACACGACGAACGCAAAATGATACACTTAGTTCCGGATTTACCAACTTTAAAATGTTGCGTCCGGGGTATATCGATGATAATGCTTTGTTTACCACACCCTTCTTACGTGTATTTGATTCTATCCGGTTTAGTGCAGTTCGCTACATGGTCTTTACTGAAACCAACGGCAGTGATCCCGTTTTTCCGGAAGAAACAGAATGGAGTCAGCGAAAACTACCTGATGATGCTTCACAGGTGCCACTTTTGACAATCGGAAAACGAAGCGGCGGGTGCTGGGAACACGTAGTGGATTTGTCAAACAGAACGCAAACAGATCCCTGGATTAATATTCCTGTGTCGGCCAGTATTGATTACATTGAACAGTTGGCTGTTATGTTCAGAGATCAACTGGATACCTCACTCCACCTGTATGTCGAAAGCAGCAATGAAGTGTGGAATACAGCGCCCGGTTTTGAACAGACACAGTACAATCTCGATCAGGCCACCTTCCTGGGTATTACGGAGCAGGAAAATCACGCGCGTCGCACGGCGGAAATCGCACAAGTATTTGAATCAGTATTTGGCCCCGGATCTTTAAACGATCGCGTCAGAGTCGTACTCTGTAGCCACCGACCGATGTTAAAATGGTGGGTAGAACCCATGCTTCAGTTTGTCCTTGATCATTTTGGCGAACCCTCAGAACTACTCTATGCGATCGGGAATCAAACGTATTTTTCAGGAGGCGTTCAGGCCGGGGATGATACGACAGCCATTTTGCAAAAATGCCACGCGAGTATCCAGGACCAGATCTTCGATGCAGGAATTAATGAAGCAGGAAGGATGCAGTGGATTTCAAAAGCTGAGGATTGGAATCTCCCCGGAGGATATGTATCGTATGAAGGAGGTCCCGATCATGGCGGAGGTAGTACGACTAACATTGCTAATCGCATTTTGGCAGAACGCACCCTGGGGATGTGCGATGCTATGCGGTACAATCTGGATGACGCATTTATTCAATTGGGAGGCAATCTGGCGATGCAGTTTACCCTGACGAGTGGATACAACCGATATGGATGCTGGGGGTTGACCGATGATATCAATGACCTGCATCGTAATTATAAATTTGGATGCATACAGGACCTGCTCAGACAGGATACGATGCCCACTTCAGTTGAAGACCGAATGAATCACGCGAAGGAGAGGTATCGTGTGTACCCCAATCCGGTTCAGGATATCATTTACATACAGGATCTGCACTCGCCTGGTACCAACTCGATTGCGAGCGTATACACCTTCACCGGGCAGCTTCTGATAAAGACAGAATTCGAAGCAGGACAAGATCTGGAATCTCATATATTGGTACCAGATATAGCGCAGGGCATGTATATCCTGACCATCAAAGATGCATTTGGGGTTTCGACCTTCAAGGTATTTATAGAATAAAAATCAGAGAATGTATTCCGGTTACAGCATTCAAAAATAATACTGCATTTTTGCCGGACCACAGCCTATCGATATTCCTGAATTCAATCAAACATGAGTACGCAACACCATACAGAAATAAAATGCCCTAATTGCGGGGAGCTGATCGATGTACAGGATATCCTGTCCCATCAGCTCGAGGAAGAAATAAGAAGCAAATACCAGAAGGAACTTTCTGTCGCCCAAAAGCAGCTCGCCAAACAGGAAGAGATACTCGCTTTGGCTAAAGAAGAATTTGAGAAAAAGAAAAAGCAGGAGAATGAGTTGTTTCAGACTAAAATGGATGCCCGCCTCAGAGAAGAGCGCAAAATCCTTATGGATCAGGTGACACACCAATTGCGGGAAGAACAAGCAGATCGCCTCGCCACTATGCAAAAAGAGCTTAACGAGAAGTCCGAACAGGTCAAAGAATTGAATCGATCGAAAGCAGAAATTGAAAAACTGAAACGCGAAAAATCTGAGCTAAAAGACCTGGTGGAAGCAGAAGCACAAAAGAAGCTCAATGAAGTACTGACGGTAGAAAAAGAAAAGCTGAGAAAAGCAGAGGAAGAAAAAAATGAACTTCGAATACGGGAACTGCAAAAACAACTGGAGGATCAGAAGAAGCTAACTGAGGAAATGAAGCGCAAGCAGGACCAGGGCTCTATGCAAATGCAGGGAGAAGTGCAGGAACTCGCTATTGAGGAATGGCTAGCCTCCAAATTTCCATTAGACACAATCGAGGAAGTTAAGAAAGGAATACGGGGTGGCGATTGTATCCAGATTGTCAATACCTACACCCGACAAAACTGCGGGAAGATCTATTACGAAAGCAAGCGAACCAAAGATTTTCAACCAGCCTGGATTGAAAAATTTAAAGCAGATATGCGGGAGAAAGGGGCTGATGCGGGCATCCTGGTGACGGAAGCAATGCCGTCCGACATGGATCGGATGGGTCAGATAGAAGGCGTATGGATTTGCACGTATGAAGAATTTAAAGGGTTGTGTACCGTTATCCGTGAGTTTGTGATCCAAGTGAGCGGAGCATTGGCATCGCAGGAAAACAAGGGAGATAAAATGCACCTGTTATATGACTTCCTGACCAGCACCACATTTCGCATGCAGGTCGAAGCGATCGTGGAGGGCTTTTCATCGATGAGAGACGGGCTTGAAAAGGAGAAAAGAGCTATGGCACGCATCTGGAAAGAGCGGGAGAAGCAGATCGAAAAAGTGGTCTCCAATACCATTGATATGTACGGCTCTATTAAAGGCATAGCCGGCAATGCTGTGCAGTCCGTGCAGGCGCTTGAATTGCCGGAAGGGGATGAAGACGAGGACGAAGATGATGAGAATTGAAAATTTATCTCATGCGGATGCTGTTTAGTATTCCCGTAATGGCATTCGGTCGATTACGTAATACTTGTCTTTGACTTCAGACCGTTAGCAGCTTTGTTTTTGACTCTGATTTTTCAGTTATAATGTAACGCTATGAACAAAGCTGTTAGATTTACAATCGTTACGCTGTGGATTGTGTTTTCCCGAACCTACGATGTGTATTGTACACATCAGCTTACCCCTGATCTTACGAAAGAAGCTAATCCGCTTGTCTCGGTATTGGGGCTGGATTGGATGCCATTGCTTATCGTGATCTCCTTACTTTGTTTGTATGCGCTGTTCAGCTATTATGTCTCCGTCTTCCAGCCACGGCCTTTATTGCCTGAACAGCAGGGGCTCTCATTCAGAGAAGTCTCCACGTATGTTTATCTGGGCCGAACCGCACCCTGGATATCGATGCTGTATCAGTATCCTCGGGATATCCAGCGATTACACCAGGTCATGGGGCATATGCTTTCCAGGTGCCTGGTCTTTGCCGGTGTAGTTTCGACCCTCATGTGGATATTGATCAACTACACAAGTTACTACCAGCATTATCATAGCGCTGTTATCATCTATAGTATTCTTGCAGTGGGTTGTGTAGTGATTATCTATCAGTGGTACCTTTCTATGTACAGGCAATATTTGGAAAAAGCATTACCCTCTGATTAATGTATCGAACCTTCAAAGTGATCGATGTATGTACATATGTTGGGTACGCTTAGCTCAATGCCTCACTGAAAACGACAATCAATCGTGAGGATTCTGTTAGCTTTGCCAACTAATTTGTTGCCCTTATGAAAGAGATAAGCTTGCTCCGAACTTTGATCTATTGTATTCTACCTGCTGCCTTTCTGATAAGTTGTCAAACCGGAGACCGGTCCGGCAGTGATCTCGAAATTGAGAAACTTCCTTTGGATACGGTTCGTGCGATTGCCAAAGACGCCTATATCTACGCATTTCCTATTGTGGAATCCTATCGCATTCAGCATGCCTACTTCGTTGATACGGCAGGACCTGAATTCAAATTTCCATACAATCGCCTCAAGAATATACCGAAGCTATACACTGCAGAGGATAAAGCTGTGCAAACGCCCAATTCCGATACGCCATATTCGTTTGCAGGGATTGATCTGCGGGGTGAACCTCAGATTCTGGCGATTCCCTACATGGACAGCAGTCGATATTTTAGTATCCAGGTCATTGATGCCTACACACATAATGTCGGGTATTTTGGAAGCCGTACGACCGGAACAGATGAGTCAGTATATCTGATCGCCGGCCCCAATTGGGATGGTGAAGTCCCATTTGGCATTAAAGAAGTTATCCACTGTGAAACCGAATTGGCGATGGTCATCATACGTACTCAGCTATTTGGGCCGGAAGATCTTGAAGAAGTGGAAAAATTGCAAAAGCGATATATTCTCCGTCCGCTGTCGCAGTTTACCAGATCGGAACGCATCATTCCTCCTCCGATTTCCTTTATCGAACCTCTGAACGCACAGCAGGTCAGATCTTCCATTGAAGGGTTTAAGGTATTGAATTTCGTATTGCAGTTTTGTCCCACACATCCTTCGGAGACAGAGCTGATGGCTCGCTTTGCCAAAATAGGTATCGGCCCGGGGCTGGCGTTTGATACAACCGCATTTTCCAATGAAGTTAGAACAGCGCTACACCAAGGCATTGCAGATGCATGGCGTAATGATTTTGCCCAGTTGAAAAAGCAGATCGATGATGGTGTTGTCGCATCCGGAGATGTATTTGGGACGCGAGAATTCCTCAACAATAATTATTTGTATCGAATGGCAGGAGCAGTCATGGGCATCTATGGAAACTCGAAAGAAGAAGCGATGTATCCTGTTTACACAACGGATGCTGAAGGAAATATGCTGAATGGTGAAACGAACGCCTATCAATTGCATTTTGAAGCAGGTCAACTTCCGCCGGTCAATGCCTTTTGGTCGTTGACGATGTATGAGCTACCCTCCAGTCTGCTCGTGGATAATCCGATTGACAGGTATCTGTTGAATTCGACGATGATGGACCAGTTTGTTAGAGATGCGGACGGCGGGCTAACCTTCTACATTCAGCATGAATCTCCGGGGAAGAACAAGGAAGCGAACTGGCTGCCCGCGCCCGGAGGTCCGTTTATGGCGGTACTACGCTTATACTGGCCGCGTGAAGCAGCTTTGGATGGTAGCTGGGTACAACCTCCGCTTACCAAAGTCGAGTAAAAATTTCAGGTCATTATTTTTGTAAAATTTAGCAATCGTCACGTGAGAAATTTGCTCTTTATTCTGTTTATCTCAATATGCTTCACAGGCTATGCGCAACAGCCGGAATCTGTTTCGACTGCTGATTCACTTTTACAACAAGCCGTTTCGGAAGGGTTTTGCGTAGGGATTGCTGCTGGATTCTCCATTAATAACAACGTGGTTTGGAAGGGAAGTGCCGGGTACAGAAACAGCGAGGAGCAACTTGCCTTTACCCCTGAAACTAAAAATCGAATCGCTTCAATTGCCAAGCCCATTACAGCAATAGCCATCCTTCAGCTTGTTGAAAAAGGTATGCTGAGTCTGGACACAGCCATTCAAACGTACCTTCCGGATTTTCCGGTGCATAGTGATTCACCTGTGACTATCAGGCAACTGCTCAATCACTCATCCGGTATCCCGGCATATAAGAACAGTAAAGAAGCGGAAAACCAGACACATTACACAGATCTGGAAGACGCGATGCAGATTTTTGAAAATAGAAACCTGGTTTCCATTCCAGGAGAAGCGTTTCATTATACAACGTACGGGTATGTTGTACTTGGAAGGATCATCGAAGTGATTTCTGAAATGCCATATGCCTTGTATATTCAGAAGCATATTCTCAACCCGCTGGACATGGCGCATACAGGCATTGAGATTTTTGGAAATCAGTATGATCAGAAGTCTGTTCTCTATGACCGGAATGATAAAGGCAAAATCAAGGAGGGTGGCCCTCATGACCTGAGCGATCGAGTGCCCGGAGGTGGTTTTTACTCCACCGTAGAGGATTTACTCAAATTTGGTGACGCGGTTTTGAATCATACGCTCATCAGCACAGCCACCACCCAATCAATGTTTTTAGATCAAGGGATTAAAAAAGAGGGTAATGCCTATGGACTTGGATGGTATCTGTATGGTACTAATCCGTCCTACGGCCCGGTATACGGGCATAATGGATCACAGATCGGCGCATCCACCTTTCTGATGCTCCTGCCGGAACAAAAGACGACTGTCGTCGTCCTGTCGAATACATCTGGCAGCATGCAGCAGGTGACGAACATTACGATCAGCCTCTTCGATATAGCCGCGGGATCAGGTCAGTAACCGGAAATTGGCAGAAGAGGTACTGTATAGGGTGATCCGGGACATTTCTGGCAAACATATTCCCGGCAGCCCGGTTTGTTTTGATTGTGATGTGTATTTTTGCGGCAACCAAATCAGTAAACTTCCAAGCATATGTCCACAACCTCCTACAATGAAATGGTGCAGCACCGAATCACCCACGAAAAACTGGCTACGCGTTCCATTAAAGCCATCAACGACCTCTGGTACGACAGAGGCATTGAGATGGTGTTGTTTCGCAATCAGCTGATTGACAAACGGGCTTCGGAGATTCTGAGCCTGCACAACTATGCCAATAAGGTGGTAGGCAAACCCATTGAAATTGAGGCTACAACAGCCATTCTGGAGGCAATGCTGACATTGGATCTGTGTCCGGCACGTATGGATATCGGTAAACTCGCCGCTGAATGGGTCGAAAGTAGCCGAAAGCCCGGAGAGGAAAAAGCGTTTCTCGAGGACAAACTCAAAGATTTTATCGGGCCGGACAATTACACACCGACCGAACCCAAAGACGTGGTACTCTATGGTTTTGGACGCATCGGACGACTGCTGGCCAGAGAACTTATCGCACAGGAAGGTCGTGGCGAACAATTACGCCTGCGGGCAATTGTAACCCGTGACAAAGGCACGACCATGCTCGAAAAACGCGCCTCATTACTACGCGTAGATTCGGTACACGGTGCATTTCCGGGAACCGTGGAAGCAGATGAATCACAAAATGCACTCATCATCGATGGGCATATCATCCACATGATCAGCGCTGACCAACCAGAAGATATCGACTATACAGCCTACGGAATTTCTAATGCGCTGGTGATTGACAATACAGGCGCCTTCCGCGATCTCGAAGCGCTCAGCCGTCACCTGAAAAGCAAAGGGGCGAGCAAAGTACTACTCACAGCACCCGGAAAAGGCGTACCTAATATCGTACATGGCGTCAATCAACTGATGTTCAATCCGAATGAAGCAGATGTCTTTTCGGCTGCCTCTTGTACAACGAATGCAATTGTTCCGGTACTCAAAGTGATCAACGACACCCTGGGCATCGAGAAAGGGCATATTGAAACAGTGCATGCCTATACCAATGACCAGAACCTGGTGGACAACCTCCATAAAAAATACAGGAGGGGACGCGGTGCCGCGACGAACCTGGTGATCACTGAGACTGGAGCCGGTTCTGCCATCGATAAAGCCATTCCGGGACTCGGACCGAAGTTTACATCAAATGCCATTCGCGTGCCGGTACCGGACGGGTCACTCGCTATTATGAACCTGCAGATCAGTAAAAAATCTTCCCTGGAAGATATCAATGAGATTATGCGTAAGGCTTCTCTGGAAGGTGATCTTGTGGAACAGATCAATTACTCCATTAGTAATGAGTTGGTCAGCAGCGATATCATCGGAAACAGTTGTCCTGCGATCTTCGACTCGAAAGCCACACTGGTACACCAGGATGGAAAAAGCGTGGTGGTATACGTTTGGTACGACAATGAGTATGGATACACGCGCCAGGTCATGCGCCTCGGAAAATACATCGCTCAGGTACAGCGCAAGCGATATTATTAATCAGGGTCGTCCGGATCGACTTTCACAAGACGGATAAACTGAAAGGTTTGACAACACTTATCACATCGATGCACCTTTGAAGGTGGATCTCTAAAATCGTATGATCATGAAATCCGCGTTTATTGTACTCTCCTTTATTCTGCTGACTGGCTTCGTTGTGTCATGCAACCTTACTGTCGACGAAACACTTGTGTACGGTGATTGGAAAGGAGTGGAATGGCTGATCGAAGGTCAGGAGGGTAACTATGATGCCTCTTCCACCTATTTTTCCTTCGATACCACTGGAAGATATACCTACAATTATGGGGATATGGGTGAGCAGGGAAACTTCACAGTCGTTAACAACGAGCTATTTACGACTCCGGATGGAGGAATGAAAATGATGGTTAGGATCCAAAAACTCACACCCGATACGATGGTGCTGGGGATGAACAGAGGCGGAACATCGGAGACGCTTACCCTGGCCAAACAATAAGCTTTACATGGTGCTCAGGATCTCTTTAAGATGCTGTTGTTTTTTTGCTTCCAGATGCGTTTTTGCATAATCAGTGTGATAGTGATGTCTGCGCAGAAAGTTTGCCTGAATTTCATCAAATCGATGAATGGTCAACGTGGGATCGTAGTGTTTAAACTCGCGAAACAAATTCTGACTGATAGGATAAAACAGCTCAGTACCCAGATACTCAAGATCAGCATCAGCTACAATCATTTCCAGCAGCGTTTTGGGTGTCTGTGGAATTTTGGTAGCCATGATCATGCCACAGACGATTTCAATTTCGTCCTGTTCGAAGTGATAGACTTTTAATTTTTCCCGCGAAATTTCACACCCGACTTCTTCATGATTTTGCCGCTGACGAATAAATCCAATGTCGTGCAGGAGTGCGGCGACTTTAACCAGAAATAAATCACGGCCACCTACATTTTCCTGTCGTGAGATATGTTCTGCTTTCTCGATGACATATGCGGTATGTTCCGGGCAATGGTATTTCAGACCTTCCGGTAACTGGGTATTTAGAATCTCAAAAACATCGTCATGCAGCTCCTGGTAAACGCTCATCCGTCAATGTTTAACTTTTTGTTTGATGACACCTCCGGTGACTTCTTTGATGCTTTGAATGAAAACAAAAGCATGCGGATCTTCTTCCAGAATGGCATTGCGCATGCGATGAATCTCAAGGCGTGTCACAATGGTCATGACAATATCACAATCGTTTTTGATATCAAAGCTGGTGGGCAGATACCCGCGCTCTCCCTTGTATACGGAAATCGCTTTATTAAAATCATTGACAATGATGCTTTTAATCGCTTCGTGCTTTCCGGAAATTACGGTCATAGCCGTGTATTCTTCAAAACCATCCACCACATAATCTGATATTTTCATAGCCGTAAAATAGGTGACGATTGAATACATGGCTTTTTCCACGCCTAAAAAACAAGCAGCTATGATAAACAGTGTGGTATTGACAAGCATGACAATCTCACTCGTTGAAAACCCTGATTTTTTATGTGTGTAGTCTGCAATGACCTCCAATCCGTCTAACACACACCCTCCTTTGATGGCAAGCCCAATCCCCAATCCGATAAAAAAACCACCGAAAAGCGCAACCAGAACTAACTGATCTGTCCGCACCTCAATGATGGGCATTACATACATGGCAATCGCCAGAAGAAGAATGGCAAAACTGGTCTGCACCGCAAAAGATTTACCAATTTTTTTATATCCAATCAGGACAAAGGGAATATTCAAAATGATAAGAAGCAAGCTTATCGGGATACCCCATTTTTTATAAATTAGAATGGACATGCCTACCACACCACCATCAATAAAGCCTTTTGGTATCAGGAAGGATTGAAGGGCAAAAGCAAGGCTCAATACACCTGCCAGTGTAAAAAGAATGGAATGCCATGAAAAAATCCGATTCCAGTCAATTGAGTCGTGTTGCGTCATTTAGGGTTATTTGGTCTGAACAGCAGTGCGTAAAAATAGTCTTTTCAAAGCGAAAGCAGATTTTACAAAACAGATCCTTTGGTGGCCGCGCGGGTATGCAATAAGATTTAGCTGAGGGTTCCGCTGACCTCATCAGACAGGCTGGCTATGGATAGAATAGTGGAATTGAAATATTTATATATGGTAAATATTTAATATGTAGTTACCCTAAATTTAATGAGATGAAGAGGATGGAGAATTGAATTCACAAGGATCTCACGAATAAGGACCATTTAACAGAAACCTCAGCCCAACTTTCTTTATTATTTTTCTACTTCACTATACTGACCCCCGACGTTTCTGTATTCCAGAATGAAGCGCGGCCGAACAACCAACCGATATGTATAAAATGATATTTATTCTGGCCTGTCTGACGATACCGTTACAAACCCGTTGTCAGGATTTATACTTTCCTCCCAACTCAGGTAATGAGTGGGAAACCATTTCTCCGGATGAACTCAACTGGTGTCCGGATCGGATTGATGCCCTGTATGATGTGCTTGAAGAAAACAACACCAAAGCATTTATCATTCTGAAGGATGGCAAAATCGTGCTTGAAAAATACTTTGCTCCTTTTGTGCAGGATAGTATCTGGTACTGGGCATCGGCCGGGAAAAGCCTGACCTCTCTGCTGGTCGGCATGGCGCAGGAAGATGGCTTTTTGGATAACAATGATCCTTCTGGTGATTATCTCGGTAGTGGATGGACGTCCTGCGCGGAACTCGAAGAATCCGCCATCACAGTTTGGAATCAGCTCACAATGACCACCGGCCTGGACGATGGTGTGCCTGACGTGGATTGTTATCTGGACACCTGTCTGATGTGCCTCACCACGCCCGGAACCCGTTGGGCTTACCACAATGCACCCTATACTTTGCTTTCTGATGTGCTGGCTTCCGCCACAGGGATGACTGTCAATGCGTATATTCAAAACAAACTCACTGATCTGACTGGGATTAATGGTTTGTTTGTACCTCTAGGGTACAATACGGTATTCTTCAGCCGCCCGAGGGTGATGGCCAGATTTGGGTTGCTGATGCTCAATGGTGGAAAATGGAACAACGTCGACATCCTGTCTGACACAGCATACTTTAACCAGATGATCAACACCTCACAGGACCTCAACAAGTCGTATGGGTATCTGTGGTGGCTAAATGGAAAGGAATCCTATATGTTACCCGGGATCCAGTTTGTTATCCCGGGAAGTATCGTTCCCGCAGCACCTGATGATATGTATGCCGCCATCGGCAGAAACGGACAGTTTGTAAACATCATCCCGAGTCAGAACATGGTTGTAGTCCGTATGGGCAATGCTCCGGATGATTCACAGGTACCAAATGTGCTCCTTCAGGATATCTGGGAACAAATCAATCAGCTGGAATGTGTCGTCGCGAATGAAGAACTTAGTGCGAATACTTCACTCACAGTATATCCCAATCCCACTTCAGGTTACTTCACTGTAGAGTGGCCGAAACACGCATTTCGTTATTCTCTGTACAATGCACAGGGGCATATCGTCCGTTCAGAGGAATCATGTTTCGACAGGTATGCAGATATATCGGATATACCTCCCGGCATATATCTTGCGAAAGCGGATTCAGGTGATGAAACCCGGTTTTCCAAACTCGTTGTAACGGATTAACACAAGCTGATGCGAGGCAAAAGACCTTCGCTTATATTTCGCAGGAACCTCCCGAACAGGCGATAGCACTGGTCGTAGACACATCCTGGTATTCCGGTTCCGAAAGAATCTCTACAAAATCAATCAGTCGGAAATTGCGGCTGATCTTGACCCATTTGTGCCAGAGGTGCACATCTTTCATACAGTGAATTGTGTCTGTCAGGTTGCCTTTAAAGTAGTTGCGACTAAACTGCTTGACACGCCGTACCCAGTCTTTCTTCAATAAGACATCTGATCGGGTACCACTCATCGGCAACTTAGCGTCCTGCACCAGTTTAACTGCGCGCCAAAGATCATTGTTGAAATAGTGCAGACCATCCACAATCAGTCCGGACATAAAGATGGCCGCGTCACCATATTTGTTGACTAGTTCCTGCGTATTGAGAACGGAAGTAAAGGGAGCCTGCGCATAGTCCTTGTCGCCGAATTGAGAGATAAAAGAACAGGCAGAGAAATTTTCCTGATGACGGAATATATAGTCTACCACTTCTTCTTTGTTATCAATGATGACCGTATTACTCACATTGTGATTGGTCAGCGGATTGTAACAGTGTTCTTCGTTTTTACCTTCCTTAATCCAGGAGTTCTGCACGAGTTCAATCAACTTCAGGTGTTTGACACCATGCATTTCATCTTTGACGATGACGTCATCATGATTTTCACAAGGCACATAGACGACCCAGTCAGATTGTGTATTGGACCATAGGGATTCTTCCAGCATCTCAGGATAGTGATCCTGCAGATAACGCGCCGTTTCACTTTCCTTGTTGAGTTGCATAATCCGGAAATAGCGCTTGCTGTGCTCCGGGTGAATTCCCGAGGCCGTTTTCAGGATCACGGAAGCATTGCCGGAAGGTTTGACCGTAGTGGTTCTGGCCGCTGGCTGTATGCCGATCAGGCGTGCCACTTCTGCATTCGTTTGTTTGACGATTCGCGCGCCCTGACGAAGGATTTCTTCATTAAATAATTCAGGGCGACTCATCCATCCGGTTATCGAAACACCAATCAGCGCTTCTCCGGCAACAATTTCTTCTGTTTGTTTGCCGAGGTATGGAAAATCAGTATACCCCGCCTGCAAGGTGCCGAGGATCGAAGATTTGCGACACAGGTCAAAGAACTTATCCTGGTCAAACTGCCCTTTCTCATTTACACAGGCAGAAGCATTGAGCTCGTTCAGGTTGCAAAACTGAAAAGCGGCTTCCTGTTTGTTTTTACTCTGCTCGTAAAAATTAAATCCAATCTCAAAGCACGGATTAAACATTTCATCTTCGTGCGACATGAAGACAAAACCCAGATCGTTATCTCCTTCATTGAGAGAAACGAGTTCATCAAACTCTTCACGGCTGAAGGAATGACGCAGAAGGCCAACAGAATTATTGCTGCGTGCGCGCCAGGGATGTGTTTGTCGCCAGTGTCCGGTTTTGGCGCGGATCAGTTCTTCATCATCCGGATCCATAATGATATTCATGGCACTCCGGCGTACACCACCGGAGAGTACAGCATCGGAGATGTGCATAAAGATATCGTAAGCGATCACTGATTTAAACGGTGCACTTTCACGCTCTCCGATATACTGAGTCAGCATAGTTTCTATGCGCTCGATGGATTGTTTCAAACCTTCCGGGCCGGGCGCTTTAAAGCCACCGGAGATCGGAGCACCTTTAGGGCGTATTTCCGAATAGTCAAATCGTATCTGGTGACGGAAGTACTCATTATACAAGGATGGATGATGGCAGTAGGAACTGATCAGCACCTTAATGGCTTCAGCCCATCCTTCAATGGAGTCGGGGATCACATAGGATTTGAGTTTGGATCCTTTGCGGTACAACAGGGGAAGTTGCTCGACAAATTTTTTCTTCAGGGATACACCCAACCCGGTGCCTGATAGCAACACGAAAAACCCTTTGTTAAATACATCCGGAGCATATGCATACGTCGTACAGCAATTGTAAATCCGGGCATTGTTGCGGATGATCTGGTCGCCTCGAAACTGTAGATTGCGCTGGGAGGCAAGAAACTCTCTCTTATAATAAGAGGATGAAATCTCCTCCAGCAGGGGCTGGATATCCGGCCCGTATTTCATGAGATGCGTCCCGAGTACTTTATCACATGCCTCTTCCCAGGTTTCATAGCGCTGGAGGATTGGATCCCATTTGAGGTAGTCAGAGTAGAGTTTCAGTTGAGACAGGAATTCCTTTCCCTTATCGGCGGGTTGCATAGACATCATCTTAGTGGTTTCGAAATTTCAGGCCGTGGGACGACCTTGCACAAATGTAGATATTAGATAATGTTCTAATGCAAATTGAGGTGACTTTTTTGAAAAAAATCCGCTTTACACGTTAAACGTAATTCTACGTTTTAAATTTCAAAAGGCAACTCTCTGACAAACAACGAACAGACAGAAATGACGTACACTCTACTTCAAAGTCTGCTGCCTAACGATCTCATTTTTAGGCTCTCGATTCGACTTAGCTACCCGTCACAGTGAAAATTGCAGCCAATACAGTACATTGCGTTATTATTAATTGACCCGTAAAAAAGCGTTTTTATGTATCGGATTTTCGTTTTGTGGCTATCCTTTATTTGTTTAGCCTGCCCGGGAAGTTCCGGAGATAATGGTGCGGCCACTGAGCTGCTTACAGATGATGTGACCAGGACAGACAGCCTGTCCATTGCCCCGTATTTTAAAGGACATGGATATGATCCCGCCTGGAAACTGACGATCTATGAAGATCGTATTGAGTTTGAATCCGAAACTACCGGTTTTGAATCCGTCATGCTTCCGCATGTCCATCCTGAAAAGGATCTGGGCAAAAAGGTATATGAGGGAAATGCGGAAAACACGCAGTTCCGCATAGAAATCGCACATGAAAACTGTTCGATTGAAAGTTCAAACGAAAGTTTCGTATACAGCTTATCAGTTTCACTTCTTTCTGAAAATTCTAAAGCACCCGTGTTGTTTGAAGGATGCGGTCGATACATCACAGATATACGATTGGAAGGCAGGTGGATACTGACAGCCATCAGGGATAGTGCGATCGTTCAGGAGGCCGGTACAGAAAACCTGACGATGCTTGAGCTTGCGCCTGACGGCAATTCTTTTTTTGGATTTGCCGGTTGTAATAAAATTCAGGGTAGGTTGTTTAGCGAAAAAACCCTTTTGCGGTTTACAGACGTCGTCTCGACCCGAATGACCTGTCCACAGCAGTCACTTGAAGACAGTTTTCTTGAGGCACTTGGTTTTTCCACGGAATACAAACTGGAAGGAAATCAACTTATCTTATCCAATCCTGTTTCTTCTACATTGTCCTTTAAAAAAGAGCAATAGGGGACCAGTAGCAAACAAATCACCCGGCATAAAAGATGCTGGCAGAGGAGTGTGTACATCAGTTATAAATGAATTGAGTTTTACGGTATGGAAGAATTTCAAAAAGAGTGGAATGCGTTTGTCGATACGATCGTGCCCTGGTTGTATGACCATGGCCCTCGCGTCATATTTATTATCGTGGGCGCAGTGGCTTTGTATTATTTGTCCAAGCGATTTATTGTTAAAGTGGTGCGCGCGGCCGTCATCGGTCAGTTTCAGGAATCCGAAGAAGCTGAAATCAAACGAGAGGATACGCTGATCAAAATATTTATCTGGACCACAAGACTGATCATTGTAGGGGTCGCGACTATGCTTTTTCTGCATGAATTAGCGATCCCGATCGGCCCGATGCTTGCCGGTGCGGGTATTCTCGGTATCGCTCTCGGTTTTGGCGGACAGTACATGATTCATGACTTCATTTCCGGATTTTTTATCATCCTCGAAAATCAGTATCGAATAGGAGATGTGGTCAGTCTCGATCAGACCACCGGAAAGGTGGAGGACATCAGTCTGCGCATGACCAAACTACGCGACCTGGATGGTGTAGTACATCATGTGCCCCATGGTGACGTCAAGCGCGTCGCCAACGCCTCAAAAAGCTTCTCCAGAATAAACCTCGATATCGGGATCGCCTACAATGCCGATTTGGAAAAAGTAATTGAAGTGGTCAATCGCGTCGGACGGGAAATGGCCGAGGATCCAATCTGGAGAGACATGATCACCCTGCCACCTCAGTTTCTCAGAGTGCAAAACTTCGCTGACTCATCCATCACACTCAAAATACTGGGCGAAACACTGCCTACACGCCAATGGGAGGTGACAGGAGAATTGCGAAAGCGAATTAAAATTGCGTTTGACAAGGAAGGAATCGAAATTCCATTTCCTCAGCGAGTGGTTCACCATTACACAGTGCCTCCTGAAGGCACCGGTAATGTGGCTGAATAATTTTGTCGCTTAGTCATGAACAATCTTGCCACGGTACTTCTCATTTTACACATTGCGTCCGGAACGATTAGTCTGCTGGCCGGGACTCTCACCATGTTGCGTCGAAAGGGTGGTCCGGCGCATCGCCTGACCGGAAGGATATTCTCATATGGAATGCTGTCCACAGGTTTTTCGGCACTGGCACTCGCGATTTTGCGGCCAAATAATTTTTTACTGATCATCGGGATTTTTACGCTGTACATGGCAGGCACCGGACATCGTTACATCCGGCTGCGCGACACAACGAAGCAACCTCAATTTTTCGATTGGATGCTGAGTGCTGCTATGGCAATTACAGCGCTCGTATTTGTTTTGTCAGGTATCTATCTGATCATAAAAGGGAGTCTTTTTGGCATTATCTATATCGTGTTTGGTAGCATTGGAGGTTTGTTTGCACGCGCTGATTGGGTCAATTTTCGAGGAAAAGCGGCTGAGATTAATTACTGGCAAACAGCACATCTGCAGCGTATGACAGGCGCTTTTATCGCCGCACTGACGGCATTCCTGGTAGTAAACTATCACCTCTTTCCGGTTTTTATTCCCCCATGGGTATTCTGGATATTGCCAACGCTGGTGCTTACACCGATCATCGTGCGCTGGAGCAGGCAATACAGTATCCGAAAGCCTCAATAAACGGCGTCTTTCCTTGATTAGCCTCATCTTACAAGCAGATATTCCATTTTGGGTCCTTGTATTCAGCTATTCCGGAATACGGAATCAGGCTGATTCTCAAATCCTTTCAGGATGCTTTCCGCCCGGAGGAGGGCAAAACATATGACTTTTTTATCTATGATAAATAATTGCATATGAGGATAAACTTTCTTTACTTAGTGGTTTGAAAAAGAGTTGCCCCACAAGCAGCTATTCCGGGTATATCCGACTCTGAATAAGTAGTATCTGTCTGGCTTTCAGACCGTGAAGTGTGATGGTAAGTCCGTTTATTTGAAATTAACCTGAATCCAACCAATATGAGAATTTTTTCCCCCCTGTTTTGTATGATGTTCCTGGCATTGGGCCAGCTCTTTGCCGAAGGAACGCGAGAAGTGGCACCGAACGGTTCGATTGATATCATGGGAAACGCCACCACCGATGTGGCCGCCCTGCATATTAACAACCCAAGCTACAACAGCTTTGCAGCATATGACAACCCCGACCCGCTGAGCCGACTCTATATCCACATCAAAGATCCCTCTACGGAATGTATCTACCTGGGTTTTAACTGGGCACATGATAATATTACCTCGCCTAATCCACCGAGAATCAACTTTGAATATCGGATTAAGGATCCTAACGGAAATATTGTTTTTGGCCCTGTGTCTGTCACACCCACCGATGCCAATATCACGACATGGGCAGAAGGCCATACCGGACCGATGCAGATCTACGGAGCCGGAGGCTATGATGCCGTCAATGTCACATCAGCTGATCTTGGATCCCAGGGCTGGGTGGGAAAAGGAGATTACTATATCGAATTCAGAGATGATGCCAACAATGATTTCCTGATAGACTTCTGGGATATTTCGGTATCGGATTGCGCACAACCCTCTCCTTCGGAAGAATTAGGAAGGGTGTGGTCGTACAACTGGTCCATATTCGCCATCAATGACTTTGGTTTTCCCAACAGACCTTTCAACGGAGCATTTTTTGTTTGTGCACCCGATCCGGACAATGTGAATGCCTCATTCGTCACGAAAATCGATTTTAACGGAGCCGGATTCCAGCCCGCAGCCTTCAATGTTGCCTTCAATAGTTTTGGCATTCAAAACACCGGCAATGTCAGTGAAGACAGAAAAAGTGTCGAAAACACCAACGGAACGATTGCAGAGTATTCCATTTTCCTGAATGACCCGATTGATATTTGTGAGACAGCAGAACCGGGTGAACTCGAGATTCTCGGCGTGGGTCGTTGCTCAGCAGAAGAATACTGCATAAAAATTCTCGCGACTAAAGCAGGACAGATCGATCTGCTGCTCGATTTTGATGGACCGGACAATATGTATACGCCGGGAAGCGCAGACATTATGATTTCCAGAACGATTACCCCAGCCGAAGTTGGCGTTCCTACTTGCATTGAATGGGATGGCGTTGACGGATTAGGCAACCCACTCCCCGAAATCGTCGGAACACCGATTCCGGTGGTACTGGCCTTTGCGCAGGGTATTTATCATTTTCCGATTTATGATGCAGAATATATGATCAACGGTTTTATGATTGAAGCCGTAAGGCCAGCCGCCGCTGTATCGCTTGTCTTTTATGATGATTCTAACATCAGTGTAGCTTCAGGCAGTGGCGAACCTTCAGCACAACTCTCAGGTTGCATGCCTCCATGTCACCGTTGGACCAACTACACGATGCCCAATACACCGGGTTTTGGCAACCTGAATACTATCAATTCATGGTGGTTTTCTCAGCTGATCGTACGGGATGATATATTCCTGTTACCGAATTACTTTACTTGTGAGATATCTGGTCCGACGAGCTTCTGTACGGGAGGCACAGCAGTCCTTGAATATACACCAACTGTATATCCGGAAGGTTCAGATGCGATCGAAATGCTGACCCGGAAATGGAGCGGTCCGGGCATCGTCGGTGATCCAACCGGGATCGATATTACCATTGAAGACGGAGGTGTATACGAACTCGAACTTCAGTGGGTCAATGGCATTGGGGATACCTGCTCTACGTTTTGCAGCTATGAAGTATTCCTTGAGCCACCCGGAGAATCCTATTTCGATACGATACTCATCAAAGGAGAAACGATTGAGATCAATGGGGAAACGTTTTCAGAAGGAGGCGAGTATACACAACTCCTGACCACGTCAGAAGGATGTGATAGTATACACAATATCAGTATCGTTGTGCTCAACACCGTTATCTATTATGATCTCAACGCGTGCGAATCATTTATGGGCAATGGAACCCACATGGATTATTCAGAATTTTATCCTTCCTATCCGGATCCGCTTGACTGTGCAACGATTTTTGCCGATACCTTACATCGCGAAAATCCACAGGTCAACAAACACAGTTGTACGCCGGGCATTGATGACAGCGCGGGGATGTGCGTTGGAGTCGTTGATACCTGTGACTACATACCCGGACATGAGTCTTCAGTCATCATTGAAGTGACAATCACCCCGGATCCGGACACAGCCGTACAACTGACCAGTTTTTCATTTTACGAAAAAGCACCAATGGTCTATGAATGGATCAGTGGAAATTCCGGTTTGAACAATTATCCGACCTTATTCCGCGTGCGGGTGTTGAAAAACGGAACTGAAATTTTCCTTACCCCCCCCACACCGACATCACAGACATGGAATGAAAATGTTCTTGATTTCTATGGCAATAATGACTTCCTCGTTAAGGATCCCACGACCTTCAGATTTGAATTGCAGGCTTACTGTCGCGTAGGAAATGCAGGCGTTGAGTCGGTTTGGGACCTGGATGAAATCAGCATCCTGGCGAGCTGCGCTTCCATTGAAGGACTGAACCAACAAATCGCCGGTATCGTCAGCACACCTTCCGGAACACCGGTCAATGGCGTGGATATGCAGCTGTACGATGACAATACCTATCTGAGTCATCTGTCCAGACTTACCAACACCGAAGGAGATTATCTCTTTGAAAGCGTCGTTATTAATCAGGACTATCTGCTACAGGGATATAAAAATGACGATCCGCTGAATGGCGTCAACACACTGGACCTGATCCTGCTACAAAAACACCTCCTCGGTAAAGAATTGCTGACGACACCATACCAGATGATCGCTGCCGATGCAGACAACAATCGCCGACTGAGTGCAATGGACCTGGTGGAATTCAGAAAATTGCTGCTGGGTATTTACAGCAAACTTCCCGGAAATATGAGCTGGCGTTTTGGACCGCAGACACAGCACCTGACAATGGAAAATCCATGGGCCTTTAATGAGACTATGGGTATTGAATTCTTCCAGGAAACGATCACCGATGCACATTTTACAGGTATAAAAATTGGTGATCTGAATGGAGATGTGCAACCTGACTTTAGTTCAGCAATCTTGACACCAAGAAGTGCAGAGCTATTCAGGTTTGTTGTCGATAATACGTTTCTGCAATCCGGAGAGGTGACGAGGGTAGACATTACCACCGATCAACTTCATGAAATCGCAGGATTGCAGTTTTGTCTGAATATGACAAACGGGCAGATACTGGATGTGGAATCAGGTGTGCTGCCTTTGACATCAGAGTATTTTAATATTTCAGATAAAAACCAACTTCGAGTGAGCTGGAACGGAAACGAACCGCAAACAGTACGTTCCGGAGATGTATTATTTAGTCTCATTTTACTTGCTGATTCCGATATTTCAGTGGATAAGATGCTTGGATTTGACAAAAAGAGTAGACTGCAAGCGGAAGCCTATCTGGGACATGAACTTGAAATAGCTGGTATTGATTTTGATTTTACAACTGCCGAAGTGACTGCCTATCACAATCAATTGTTGCCCAACAGGCCAAACCCATTCTCAGATAATACCACGCTTCAGTTTGAACTTGAGGAGGCAGGTCCGATACAACTATCCTTCTTTGATGCATCCGGAAGACAATTGCATCAGATCACCGGACTTTTTTCTGAAGGAAGTCATGTGGTTGATGTGGCACAAAAAGATCTTGGGGTAAATTCCGGTCTTGTGATTTGCAGGCTACATGCAAATGGTTTTATAGCTACACGCAAAATGATGATTGTGCGATGATCATCATCCATAGATAAATTATTTTTTCAGTATGCCAACCTTGAAGGTTGGCATACTTTTTTTAAACGGGTTGGGCTTTTATCGTCCAACGCATCCATGAGTTTCAGTCTTCGTCAGATAAATATACTTTGATGAATTATCGGGAAAAAATAAAAACAGCGAAAGAGGCTGTAAACATGGTAAAATCTGGTGATACAGTGTTTCTCCAGGGAAGTGCTGCCACTCCTGTCACACTCATAAATGCTTTGGGTGACCGGGCGGACGAATTAAGAAAAGTCGGTATTGTGTCCATCTCGACGTTGGGCGATATGTGCTTGTCTAAACCGGAGTACGAAGAATCCTTTTACTTCAATTCTGTTTTTGTTTCTCAGAATATTCGCAAGGCAGTCAATGGAGGCATGGGAAATTATATACCCGTGTTCTTAAGTGAAATCCCGGGCTTGTTTAAAAATCAAATTTTACCGGTCGATGTAGCTTTCATCAACGTAAGCCCGCCTGACAAACACGGATTTTGTTCGCTTGGCGTCTCAGTCGATGTTACGGTAGCAGCGATCAAAGCTGCTAAGCACGTAATTGCGCAGGTAAACACGTGTATGCCCAGGACGCACGGTGATGGCCTGTTACATGTCGATGAGATCAATACCTTGGTTGAGGTGCATGATGAACTTCCGGTTGTCGATTACAGAAAACTGATTACACCGGTGGAAGAGCAGATTGGGAAGCACTGTGCGTCACTGATTGAAGATGGGTCCACACTTCAGCTGGGTATTGGTACCATACCAGATGCTGTGTTATCTCAATTGAAGGGTCACAAAGATCTGGGCGTCCACACAGAGATGTTTTCAGATGGGGTGATTGATTTAGTCCGATCCGGTGTGGTCACAAATAAGTATAAGAAAAAGCATCGGCGGAAAGTGATCACTTCATTTGCAATTGGGACAAAAGACTTGTATGATTTTATTGATGACAATACACAATTTGCTTTTCTTGAATCAGATTATGTCAATCGAGCGTATATCATCAGTAGGAATCCGAAAGTCGCAGCCGTGAACTCAGCCATTGAAATCGATATCACAGGGCAAGTGTGCTCGGACTCAATGGGTACGTACCAGTACTCCGGTGTAGGTGGGCAGATGGACTTTATACGCGGAGCAGCGATGTCACAGGGAGGAAAGCCGATTATTGCCATGGCTTCGCGAACGAAAAAAGGGACGCCGAAGATCGTTCCATTTCTGCAACAAGGTGCCGGTGTGGTGACCACAAGGGCTCATGTGCATTATGTCGTGACAGAATACGGAATTGCTTATTTGTATGGCAGAAATCTCGAGCAACGTGCGTATGCATTGATGGAAATAGCCCATCCGGATGATCGGGAGGAACTGGAGAAAGAGATACGCCGGCGATTTGGGTCAAAGACCATTTAAAACTTTTCCTGGTAGCATTGGCAGTGGGATAGGCTAATCACTTCCGGAAAGGAGTAGGGTCTTATTTTTTCAAAATGGGAAGCCATTGCAGAGGGTATATATTACTTTTGCCTTTTGCCAACACCATACCTGTGTTGAATAGTATGTTAAGAAAACCCTCATGAAAAGATTTCTCCTCCTTTTTGTTCTTCTGTACATATGTATGTATGCGCATGGCCAGGTCATCACTATCGTGGATGACCAGAGCGGGAAGCCGGTTGAGCTCGCAGTACTCACTAGTGAAAAACATACTTCCGGAGAGTTTACCAATCACCTTGGACAGATTAAGAGTGCGCTGTTTGAAGGAGAAGATTGGATCATTGTGCGGAGTCTTGGCTACCAATCGGTGCGCGTGGAGATGGATGACCTGCCCGGAATGAATTTTATCATCCGAATGAAAAAAGAAGATCTGTCACTGGATCAGGTGATTATTTCAGCTTCACGTTTTAATCAGTCTTCCAGAGATGTGCCTTCGAAAGTATCCACGATTTCATCAAAGGAAGTTGCCCTCTTTAATCCGCAGACCTTAGCCGATGTGTTAGGGTCATCCGGTGAGGTGTTCGTCCAGAAAAGTCAGCAGGGGGGAGGAAGCCCGATGATTCGAGGGTTTGCCACCAACCGGTTGTTGTACGCGGTGGATGGCGTCCGAATGAATACGGCCATCTTCAGATCAGGCAATATCCAGAATGTGATCAATCTGGATCCATTTGCTACCGAACGCGTGGAGATTCTGTTTGGCCCCGGTGCCGTAATCTACGGAAGTGATGCTATCGGCGGTGTGATGAGTTTTCAAACGCTCACACCTGACCTTTCTCTCGGTGAGGTGCCCGCAGTTTCCGGAAAAGCATTCATGCGGTATTCCAGTGCAAACAAAGAAACCACCGGACATTTTGACATCAACATAGGATTGAAAAAGTGGGCCTTTCTCTCCAGCTTTTCCTCTTTTGACTACGGCGACCTGCGTATGGGCAGTTATGGTCCGGACGAATATCTCCTGCCCTTCTATGTGGCACGCATTGATCAAACTGATGTAGCGGTGTCTAATACAGATCAGCAATTGCAACAACCAACCGGTTACAGTCAGATTAATTTCATGCAGAAAATTCGATTCAGTCCAAATGAGGATTGGGATTTTCAATATGCACTTCATTACTCTGCCACCACCGAATATGCAAGATATGATCGAATGATCAGGACGCAAAATGGTGCACCAAGGTATGGCGAGTGGAATTACGGACCCCAGCGTTGGATGATGAATCAACTGACGGTACAGCACCACGGATACAATAAAGTGTATGATGAGATGGTCTTTCGCGCGGCGTACCAGAATTTTGAAGAGAGTCGTATGGACCGCAATTTTAATGCCACCTACCGCAATATTCGGGAAGAGTACGTCGATGCACTATCATTGAATCTCGATTTTAGCCGAACCTTCAGTCCGGGAGATCGATTGTTTTACGGCGTCGAAGCGATATGGGATGATGTGACGTCTATAGGTCAGCAGGAAGATGTAATCACAGGTATCGTGACAGAAGGTCCTTCCCGCTATCCGCAAGCCACGTGGTCTTCGATAGGGGCGTATGCTAATTATCAAAAACGATTTTCCAAAAAGATGTTGCTGCAAACCGGTTTACGGTATACGCGATTTTATCAGGAAGCACTTTTCGATACCACTTTTTATGCCTTCCCATTTACCGAATCAACGATTCGGAACGGAGGACTGACCGGAAGTATTGGAACCACCTATACGCCCTCTGATGCCTGGACATTCAGGGTGAATATTTCATCAGGTTTGCGGTCGCCCAATGTAGACGATGCAGGCAAGGTATTCGACTCTGAACCTGGGTATGTGATTGTACCCAATCCGGATTTGAAAGCAGAGTATGCGTATAATGCGGAGGCTGGCGTCGCGACTATATTCGGTAAGCGGTGGAAGATGGATCTGACAGCTTACTACACACGCCTCAATGATGCCCTGGTGCGAAGAGACTATACCCTGAATGGTATGGACACACTTCTGTATGATGGCGTGCCTAGTCGGGTACAAGCTTTACAAAACGCCGCGAAGGCCACGATCTATGGAATTCAATTTGGCCTCGAAGGAGAAATTGCAGAAGGGTTGAGTATATCAGCTGATGTAAACTATCAGAAGGGTGAGGAAGAACTGGATGATGGAACCATCAGCCCATCCCGCCATGCAGCGCCGTTCTTTGGCATGGCGAGACTCTCGTATCGCTCTGGCGCTTTGCAGTTGATGTTGTATTCCGCTTTCAGCGCACAGCGATCATATGCAGATATGCCTGAAGAAGAAAAAGTGAAGACAGAAATTTATGCCATGGATGAAAACGGAAATCCGTATTCACCGGGTTGGGCTACGATCAATTTTAAAGTCAATTACGACTTTGAATCGAATTTTACTATTGGCGCAGGGCTGGAAAATATCACTGATCTGCGTTACAGGCCTTACAGTTCCGGTATCGTGGCGCCCGGTAGAAATTTTATTTTGTCTCTACAAGCCAGATTTTAGAGGACGATATACATTAAATAAATTGTATATATGATTAAAAATCAGGAACTTATACATTTCTATTTGTTTTTTCCCTATATTTGGAATACCACACAATTTCCAGAGACACCAAGTTTGGAATACTGAGGCATAACAGAGTTGTGCCCTTTTACAATCGATCAATCTTCGTATGCATATTCGAAATGGATAGCAGATTGTTCGAACATCTGGATGACCCAATTTAGTAGTATTATATAATTGCATAACGCCCGAAAAACCAGCTTATAAAACTGAAACCCTAACCTCCCAATTCTAATGCAGCCCTGATGTTTATTGCATAGAGCATCAGGGTGGCATTGGTTTAAAACCGTGAACTAATGAAAAGGCATCTCTTGATGGGGTGGCTTCTATTGGCCCCCCTGTTCTGTGCCGCGCAAGTTGGCATTGGAACCACAACCCCAAATGAAAAATCTATTCTTGACCTTTCCTCTACCTCGCAAGGTCTTCTGGTTCCCAGAATGACCGGTATGCAGAAGTCTGAACTGGATGCATCCGCTATAGACAAAGGCATGGTGATTTTTCAAACCGATGTAGCCCAAAACCCATTACCGCCCTCCCCAAAAGGACTCTATTATTTTGATGGCGATGAATGGGTCGCTCCGGTCCACAATGGCGTGACTAACGGCCAAACCCTAAGATGGGATGGCAATAGCTGGGTCTACACGACCAATCTTTTTAATCAGGGGAGTTCGATTGGCATCGGTACAGTTGCCCCTAAAACCCAACTGCACGTGCATAGCAATGCAGCGCCCACAACAAGGCTGCAACTCACAAACTCAACCACAGGGTTACTGACTGATGACGGACTGGTAGTCGGCGTAACACTATCCAATGGGTATGCCCATCTGCTCCAGAAAGAGAATAAACCCCTGTGGTTTGGCACAAACGGTACCGAACAAATGCGGATTGACTCTGCAGGAAATGTCGCCATAGGCAGATCTGATCCGGCAGCCAAACTGGATGTCAATGGGACTGTTAAGATTGGAACTTCAGGAACGGTATTGCACGGTATCCTGAAAGAAACCTTTGATGTGGAAATACCTGCGATCTCCGCCGGCGACGAAGAGATGGTGATCATCCCGTTTTCTGGTGTGATGGAAGGGGCTTCCGTATATGCTTCACCCGGTACGACAATGGCCGGACTGATGATTGGCTATGCCAGAGTGAGCTCGCCGGGCAATATCGAAGTGAAGTTTATGAACATGGACAGCGATATGGATGAGCCAATGGCAATGGTTCTCCACGTTTCGGTGATTCAGTAAACCACCTGCCTGAACACCTCAATGTCTGAAAGTTGTTTTTGATCTAAAGGTCAGAGGAAGTAGAATACGCTTTGCCTAAAATTTACTTCCGACGATTGGGATTTGTTTTCGTTCAAACCAGAGTGTAAGCAGGCTGGCCACAAAAACAATACATGCCAGCGTAAAAAGTAAACCACCATCGCCTTCGACCTGCACGCCCAGTACAGTGGCGTGAAAGAAGAGTGCACCAGTGATCGTACCCAGAGCGAGTAAGCCACCCAGCCAGGCTGTTTTTGGAATCAGGAGCAAAATAGAAGCGATGAGTTCCACGACGCCTGTACTGATTCGACCCCAGGGCTCCATGCCCACTGCAGTAAAAATATAGACACTTTCAGGAGCTCCGGTAAACTTGAAATACAGGGTCTGAATAAAAATGACAGCTATCAGCAGGCGGAGTAGTACTGGAAATTTGAGGAGTGATTTCATCATGACAGAAAGTTGTACAGCATCCGACAATAGCCAGGTGCATGTTATTTAGGTATTTTTTATCAATGGGAAAATACGAAAATCAATCCGGTCAGGATCAGAATGATACCGGAGACCAAACCGGAGTTGTGCTCCAGTTTGTGCCAATCCATTTTTTTAAGCCCATGGAGAGCCAGCCATGCAAATAGTGTCATGCCAGCCACAGAAGTGAGCGTGTAAATCCCTGCAATCACAAAGGTAAGTGCCATGCCTTCGGTGCCTGCCACAAGAAATAAGGCGCCTACTTCCAGACAAGGCGAAAGGAACATCGCCAGTAATAGTGAGCCAACGATAACCGATAAACTTGATTTCTTGTCCAGCGAAATAGGCTTAAGATGGAAATGCATATGATGCTGGTGACGCCAGACAAAAAGGATTCCCAATGAAATCAGAATAGCCGCAGCCACATATTTAAAATACGGCAGTATACCTTCCAAAGTCATGCCTCCGATCGCCAGAAGTATACCAATAATGACAGTGCTGAAGGAGTGGGCGAACGCCGCCAGCATCGTTATCCCCGTCGTTTTGCGCGCATCCCACTTCAATTGTTTTGAGAGGGCGACCACGGGCAACCAGTGGTTGGGTAGAATAGCGTGAAGAATACTGATGGCCAGTACACTCACAAAGAGCTCCAGAGATTCCACGATCATACAGATGGCAAAGGTAAGTGAGATTTTGAAGTAATCTTATCAGGTCACTTCATTCAGGCAAAACCCTTCAACAAGGGATTTACGGATTTGTTTCAGGAATTTTCTCCTGAGACCGATTCGATTTCATGAGTGGCTTCCGTTTGGTCCACATATCCGTCATGGATCCAGGCATTAAACAACGTATACCCGAGTGCCATAACCACAGCTCCTGTAAACAAACCAATGATTCCGGACAGCAAGACGCCACCGATTGCTCCGATAAATATAATCACCATCGGTACCGGAGCTCCTTTTCCAAGGAGTATGGGTTTCAACACATTATCACTCAGTCCTACCACCAATAAAGTGACCGACCACGCAATTGCAGGACCGGTTTCTTTCTCTACAAATAAGTAGACAATCATCGGCCCCGTAATCAGAAGACTGGGTACCTGGACAATACCAAGGACAAAGATGGCGATCGTCCAGATACCGGAATAGGGCACACCTGCCAACATAAAAACGATCCCATGCAACAAGGCCACAATAAAAGCTGTACCAAGAATGCCTTTGACCACATTGCCGATCACCTTATACGAAACACTGGCCAGTGTATCTCCCTTGCTACCGCCTACCTTTCGGAAGAAGTTGGTGACAAAACCCCTGGTCTGACCCATACACAGTATGACTCCGGCTATGGCAACGGCCAGGATCAATTGAATTATGCCTCCCGTACCATCAATGATGATCTTCATGAGCCGACCTCCCAACGCAAGCAGATCCTCCTGGTGCTTAGTCAAAAAGTCCTCCAGGTTTTCAGTGGCAGCCTGCCAGTAACTGTATAGTTTGTCTCCAATGAGCGGCCAATCTTTAACATTTTCTGGAGCAGGCGGAACCACCAGCATCTGATTGTCATAGATCGCTTTGAGATGCTTTGCTTCCCCGACAGCAGAGTCAATCAATAACCAGCATGGAATAATGATGATCACAAAAAAGGACACGACCAGAATGACTGAAGCCAGTTTTGGTCTTCCTCTTAATGCCGCACTGAGCTTCTCATGCAGAGGATGAAGGGCAATACCCAGAATTAGACTCCATAAAATGATACTGGAAAAGGGCTGTATGATCAGAAAACACCACCCGGTGATGAGCAGAATGAGTAACAGTCGAATGACAGTATCGTATATATTGGTGGACGTAGGTTGTGGATTCAATGAATAATCGTTTTAAGAAGGATATGATAGCAAGCAAATCGGATCTGCTGAAGTGGTCAGGTATCCATATTTGCAAATAATAGCTTATTAAAGATAGAAAATCGTATTTGGATTATCGTGGGGGGTTACCCAACAATTACATTTACCTGCTGAGAAATTCAGTCCGCCAACGAACCATTTTTTCAGATACCTGTTTGATTGTTTTATCCGTGTTTATCAATACAAACCTATGGCTGCGATTTTAAAAGGAAAAACGGCTTTAATCACCGGAGGATCAAAAGGAATCGGTCTTGGCATTGCGGAAGCGATGGCTGCAAAAGGCATGCGTATTGCCATCACAAGCCGAAATGGAAGTGAGGCGAAAGCCATGGCAAAAAAATTAATGGAGTTGGGTGCAGAAGCCGCGCTGGGATTAGAATGTGATGTGAGAAACTGGGAAGCGCAGATGAATGTCGTAGCTCAGATTATGCAAAATTGGGGGCAACTGGATGTCGTCATCGCGAACGCGGGCGTCGGACACTTTGGACCGATTGATGCATTGCCCCATGCAGAATGGCACAATACGATTGATACAAACCTCACAGGTGTATTCTACACACTACAAGCCTCGTCTAAAGCGCTGAAAGAAAGCAGAGGCTATCTCATCACCATTGCCAGCCTCGCAGGTACAAACTTCTTTGCCAATGGTGCAGCCTATAATGCGAGTAAGTTTGGCTTAGTTGGTTTTACCCAGGCTGCCATGCTGGATCTGCGGCCTCATGGCGTCAAAGTGAGTACGATTATGCCCGGATCCGTGGCTACCTATTTCAATGGTCACACCCCCGGTGATGCGGACGCCTGGAAAATTCAACCCGAAGACATCGGTCAGATGGTCATCGATATGCTCCACATGAATCCACGCACACTCCCGAGCAAAATAGAAGTCAGACCGAGTATGCCGCCAAAATAATTGCACTTTTTGGCTTACCTCCAAGTGCTTTCAAGAGTGGAAATGGGGAGACAGCTTTATGACGTAGGTGTATTTCTAACTACCAGTCAGCAGGAATTAGAATTAATTTGGATACTTTTATAAGGCAGCATCCAAATAGTATTCGTTTTTCATTCTAAATTTTCTGCTGTTTATGCGTTTGTATGTACACACCGTTCTTCACCGTTTGATTTCTCTTTGCCTGTTGCCAACGTCTGCCCGTCGATATATGTATATCCCGGGACTGACAGCACTGTTTTATTTTGGTTTCGCTACGGCGATCATCGCTCAAAACTGCCGGGATGCCAGTGTGGAGTTGCGTGCCGATGTGCAGGCAGAGCCGCCTGTGATCACGCTAAACTGGCCTCCGCATGATGACGCCACCAATTTTGTCATCTACCGAAAGTTAAAATCGGAGAATAACTGGGGTAGTGTCATGAGCATTCTGGACCCCGACGCCACCCAATATGTCGATACTACCGTCAGTCTGAATATTTCCTATGAATATCGCGTGCTCAAAACGAGTGATGTAGCATCAGGATATGGATATATCAACTCGGGTATAGAAGTTCCGGTCACTGAATTCAGAGGTATTATGATTCTCGTGATTGAAGAATCTGTCAAGGACTCACTGACACAGGAAATTGCCACGCTGGTCGATGATCTGGAAGGCGATGGATGGCGCGTACGTCCAGCCTATGTTTCCAGAAAAGCTGATGTCACTTCCGTAAAAGAAACGATCGTCAATATCTACAATGAAGACAAGACAAACACAAAAGCCGTGTATCTGCTGGGCCGCATACCGGTTCCCTATAGCGGAGATATTTTTCCGGACGGACATCCCGATCATGAAGGTGCCTGGCCTGCAGATGTATACTATGGCGAGATGAATGGCAACTGGACCGATAATGTCATCAATGTCGTCGTGGCCAATCAGGAGCGACATCGAAATACACCGGGTGACGGGAAGTTTGATCAGAGTGTCATTCCCGGTGATACTGAACTCCAGGTTGGGCGCGTGGACTTTGCCAATATGCCGGCTTTTACCGCTACTGAAATTCAACTTCTGCGCAACTACCTGAATAAAAGCCATGCCTATAAGCATAAAATGTTTGCTCCGGTTAGCCGTGCGGTTGTGGATGATAACTTCGGATATTTCAGTGGTGAAGCATTTGCTGCATCCTCCTGGAAAAATTTCGGACCCCTGTGTGGACCTGAGAATGTATCCGCTGGCGATTATTTTACCACCATGGCAGACAGCAGCTATCTGTGGTCCTATGGTTGCGGAGGTGGATCATATACAAGCGCAGGAGGAATAGGGAATACAAATAACTTCGCCGCCTCCAACCTGCAGTCGGTGTTCACCATGTTGTTTGGAAGCTATTTCGGTGATTGGGATGCCACAAACAACTTCCTTCGTGCACCTCTGGCACAGGGCACCACACTTACCAATGCCTGGAGTGGCAGACCGCACTGGATGTTTCATCACATGGGTCTTGGAGAAAATATTGGATATAGTGCGCGCCTGACGCAAAACAACAATGGGTTTTATCATGCCAGCTATGGCGCACGTTTTATCCACATAGCTCTGATGGGAGATCCCAGCTTGAGAAATGATGTAGTGGCTCCGGCAAAAAACGTTACGGCCAGCCGACTTGGTGATGGTGCAGAGATCTCCTGGGATGCATCCGATGATGAGGTTATGGGCTATCACGTGTATGCCAAAAGCGATCAGTCCCCGGATTATGTTCGTTTGAATGACGAACCTGTCCTTTCCGGTAGTTACACGCAGCCATGTCTCCCGGACTCCGGATTGCATTCATTTATGGTCAGAGCTATTGACTTGCAAACTTCTCCTTCCGGTACGTATTATAATCTCAGCCAGGGCATTACGGATACTGCTATGATATTTGGTTTCAAGGAGGTGGATGCCTACGCCGAGTTTGAAGTGGCCGAGTTTCTCGTATTGTTCTCAAACTTTTCCACCAATGCCAATGCATATGAATGGCATTTCGGAGACGGAAATATCAGCACAGAAGAAAATCCCATGCATACATACATGACTGGTGTTTACGCAGGGTTTTTGGTGGCATCTAACGACTGCAGCACCGATACCTTTTTCTTTGATATCGATATCACTACAGGCACAAGCATCTTGCAGGATGATCCTAGTATTCACATCACACCATCTCCGTCAAATGGTTTGGTTCAGGTAAGATGGGACGACAGCGATGTCGCTTCACTGTCACTGCGAATTTTTTCTGTGACCGGCCAGCAAATGTTTGTAAACCACCAGGTATCCAACGGAACCACGCTTGACCTGACATCACTTCCGCCCGGTATGTATATGGTACATATCACCAGAGGGAAAGAAGAAAGCATGAAGAGAATATTGCTGGAATGATCAATCAATCATTTTTATCATAGGGCATAAGTAGGAAACAGATCGCTGTTTTACTGCCCAAGCAAAGCGTAGTCATTATGAATCCATTGGCAGAACAAGTTGCCTGGCTTTTTATCCTGGCCGTACCTATCTCGTGTATTGCCTGGACCGTTACACACGAAGAGATATTTCGCGAGCCCAGGGAGTATTGTATCCGACGATCAAAGTTTTCCAAAAGTATTCTCACGAGAAAATTTTTCTATCTGTTTACCTGCGAGTACTGCTTTAGTCACTACATCGTGATTGCGTTTCTTGTGCTGACCCATTATCATTTATTATTCCCGGATTGGCGTGGAATACTGATAGCAGGCTTTGCCCTGGTGTGGGTCGCAAATGTCTACATGAGTCTTTTTGGCTTTATTCGCGTCGGTATGAAGGAAACAAAAATGGAAGCTGATATCGATGAGATTAAGTTGAAAAAGATCAGGGATAAAATGGAGCATCACTAGACTGTAGACCTGAGACACAAGACCTGAGACCTGCATTACGGGGCATAGAGCAAAGGGCATGGAGGACATCCCTCTTCACAAGAGGGATCACCCTACGGGTGAGGGAGTTACTTTGACACAGAAAAATCAACATCCGCTTTTTCCAAAGCACTACGGCTTCTGGACAAGCCGGGGGGATCACACGCAGCGTTAGGGTCTCCTTCGCTGAAGCTACGGCGACTAATAGGTTCTCCGTGACACACAATGGTCAGTATATAGTGAGCGCATTTTTCTTTGCGCCCTGGCGACTTTGCGTGAACCCTTGTCTCATATAGGTCTTTTCAGTTAGGAAGGAATGATTCTGAATTATTAGCTTACCAGGCTTAAAATTATGTTTGCCAATCTAAACGCTTGCGACTCTGCGGTCCCGACACATCGGGAGCGTGCTATTTTAATCGAGACTTAGGAATTACGCACCATCTGAACATTCATATTCCCTGCAAGAGTGAATAAAGAAGTTTTATTCCATGAGTTTGGTTGTGCTTGTTTGCAAAATCCCCGACCTAAAGCACGGGGCAGTCTTTTAATGATCTGGAATTTGTTTTTACTTATTCGGATAGCTCCGAGCTAAAGCAAGGAGCAAGCAAATCACCCCCTCACCAAATCACCCCCTCACCAAATCACCCCCTCACCAAATCACTCCCTCACCAAATCACCCCCTACATAACCGTGACTATCACATAAGACGTAACACTACAGACGATAGCCAGCAGAAAAATGGTATACGAAAATCCGAGAAGCGCATATTTGCGTTCCAGGACAAGACCATTGTGATACATATCCGTCAGCATGTGGTCGTAGATCTGATCTTTGGATTGCATCATTTCATGCATCTCTGCTTTGTATTCAGCCAGCGTCTTGCGATAGTAGTTGTGAAAAAAAATGGCACTGTGGCTGCCTTTCTTCGAACGGATGATCTTAGGCTTGAGGGCTAAAATGGCACATATGGCAGACACACAGCAAAAGGCAAGAAGTATGCCCAGCGGTAATACAAATTCAATGCGCTCTAAAACAGGAGAGCCCTTCAATGAAAAGCCTGAACTAAAGAGGGCAATAATAAGAAATATCAGCGCAGCACAGATCGCCGTGATCATGTTCGCCTTATTGTCGGCAATGGAAATAAGCTCCAGTTGGTTTCTGCCCGAAACGGCAAACAAGGTGTCCGTTCCTTCTCTGCTGAAGACAGGTGGATCGGATGGTCCGTTCTTATCCATAACACGAGTTTGCAAGAAAGATAAATAATTTTAACGGCTCAAACAGCTGACGCAATCAGCCGACCTTCGCAAAGTGCAGTATTGTGTTATCCAAGTCGTCAGTGTCTGTCTTTAACCACCGGACTTATTCTTCCCGTATAATTTCGTCCTTCCTGAGTTTTATGGCGAAATGGGTGAGCCCGACGACAATGATCAGTGCCGCAATCGCCTGGACCCAAAGTCCACTGATGGAAGGCAGGAAAAGGAAATAATCATAGTACCCATGCACAAAAGTGGCAAAACCTAAAGCCATTGAACTGTACAAGCCACGACTCGAACTAAACACTTTTGCTTCACCAAGGAAGAAGCCCATGATGATCGCAAAGACCGCATGAGCCGGTACCGCAGTAAACATACGCACGAGTGCTGTTCCGCCATCTCCGTTAAACACATAAATGATGTTTTCCGCGATGGCAAACCCCATCCCCACCATCACACTGTACACAATGCCATCAAAGGCATGATTGAAGTTTCGATTGTAAAATAGAATGCCGCGTAGAAACAAAAATTTAGCTCCTTCTTCCACGAGACCGACGAAAATAACCGCGCGTATCATCTGATGAATCACATGCCCATGCTCCACGTTTGTGTTGGTATGCAGCAGATAGCCAATCCCAATGGCAATAAAAAAACTCAACACACCGCAACCAAGGCTGAACGCAATCAAACGCGAGGGCTCCTTATCCCTCGGATCAACATAATAGATATAGACACAAATAGCTGCGCCGGGGGCGATGGCAAGTATCAGAAGAAGAAGAGTATGCAGCATCTTGTTTGAATCAGTAGGTACCGGTTGATTTTTACACCGTAATCAATGTAAGAGCTTTAATGAAATCATCCACTCATTATACCTTCCGGTTTCCCCGATATCCCAAGCCTGCGCATACCCAAAGGAAAGGGTAGAAGGCAGCAGCGAAAAGGTCACCATCCGAATATCCAACTGCCCTCCGAGATTCACAAATTTATTGTCCGGTTGCCCCACATCATCAGTTGTCGTATACAGCACCGAAGAGAAAACGGTAGGCTGAATCCAGTTGACAAAAAAGTTGAACCCGCCAAACTTCCTGAAATGCAGAGGGGGAATGACAAATTCCGTCATGACCTTTCCAAAACGCTGAGCAATAATCGACCGGTCTGCCGTATAACTCAATCCGGGAAATGCAAACGGTGCTCTGTATTGACGTGGCTGTTGATAATCAAGATAATTATTTCCAAAAGCAGCAAAGCCAAAACGAGTAAATGGATTGAATGCTTCGTCGAATGAACTCCCGATGGCGGAGCGAATCCACATCGAAAAATGTTTGCCCGGAAGTTGAATGCCATAATCCAGCATCCCGATCACACGTGGATAGAACTGATTGGGCAATGAAATAATACGATCTGTTTCCGTCGAGGTCATCGCCATCGAAGTATAGAAAGTAGCACGAATCCCTTTCTCCGCATCCACAGCGCCCAAAGACCCTGAAGCATTTGTATAGGATAAGGATGCACTGACATTTGTGTAGAAGTTATTATTAAAGCCTGAAAAATAGATCTGCTGGAATTCTGGTGATTGGTCAAGCCCGTAGAACCCGGTCAGGCCAAGGTTGAGATCGAGTGATCGGGGCATATCAAACAACAGATTTTTATCATAGGAAATACCTGCTCTCAATCCCTTTCGCGAACCCTGAGAAGGGCCAAAGAGATCATAAAACTCAGCATTGTTCCAGTCGCCGGTAAAAGTAAACTGCCCGGTCTTATACAAAATACTCATGTGAAAAAGCTCATCATCCCCGAGTGTGTCAATGGCCGTATTGCTATCAGATAAAAGTCCGTTTGTCCAGTTCCTCGGTGTATAAGAAACAGAGAAATCAAGTTGCCTGAAGTTAAAGGGATCGGCAATGTGCATTTTATACCCAAGCCCAAAGTTGTTTTTATATCCCACAACAATCGGATAGCCCGAATTGATTTTCATCTCTTTTCCAGGCTTGTATTTTCCTTCATAGGTGATGATACTATCCAGGTCGAGATCGGCAGCACGCGCTATTGGGATTTGCCAGTCTTTGAGCTCAGGATATTTTTCAATCGTGATATTGCCTAAAAAAGAGATGTTGGCTACGTCAAATACCTGCTCATTCGGAATGAATACCGGCTGGAAGCCTTTGCTTTTGAAGTTAAAGGCAAACAGCCTGTTTGAATCGATCACCGTCGGTCGAAACAACCCGGTGACACTGTTGCTGATCGCAATTATATTTTTAGTTTCAACTTCGACACGAAATATATTACTCACACCGGTATAAAAGGAAGATCCGTACATGTACTTTCCATCTTCCGTAAACCGAAAAGATTGGGGTGAGGCGACGGCGAAATTGAAAATGGTGTCCGCGACATATCGCTCATTCATCAGGTCCTCTATGCTGTAAAGTAGCAATGCCTGGTTTCCCGCGAGGTCAGTGACGGCAGCACTTAATAGTGTACCATCCGGCGAAATATCAATATCAAAAATATCCTCTCCATACGGGAGCGTATATATCTGATCCCAGTCGCTGTATGGTTGAAATGCTTCTTTGGGATTATCCGCATATTTAGCAATCCGTGTGATCGTTGACAGTCCATTGAGGTGTTTAATGCCCCAGATGGATTCATCGGCCTGGTTAAAGGCAAGATCTCCGACGCGGAAATCTTTTTGAAGAAGTTTGGTCTCTTTTGTTTTGATATAATAGGCATTCAGATCCCGCCAACTGTCATTGTCTGTTGTATAAAAGAGCACATCATTTTTAGGATCATAGGTGAGGGAAGTCACATAGAATAGTGCGGCTCCTTTGATATCCGTCAGATGATCGAGCTTTCCTGTTTTTAAATCCAAAGCTGCGATGTGCGGCACTTTGCCATTGTTATTGATGCCGACATACACCTTATTTCGCTGTTTATCATACTGGGCATACGAGACAGAGCCTATCGGTTCTTCACGCACAGGTGTCATATTCGTGATCGGATATGCATTCAAAATATCGATGTTGTTTTGCTGCCACTCTCTTTCAAACGAAATCCAGTCATCCCACGCCTTTTGAATGCTCAGGCCAAATACGCGGTGAAACTGACTGACGAAAAACGGGCGACTGCCTTTATCGCGCTTTACCCAATCAATGATGGACTGAGGACCATACGTATACGCCAGGTAGCCCATAAATCGCGTGCCGTAGAGATACGAATTGGTTCGTCCCTGAAAATCCGAAGTGACACCTTCTGATTCAAGACCCTGTGCGCTATAGATACGCGCACCTTCCAATACCCGGGTGCGGAATACCATTTCATCGTAGCTGCCGAGCGCCAGACCCAGACCCCCACTCATCCAGGTATCGAGATAAGAAGCGATGCCTTCGTGATACCACCTGGGTGAATACCGACGGGGTGCAGTCATATAGCTATAGACCATGGAGATCGGGTCGACCGGATCAGGTTCTACTTTTCCTAAAAACATGCCCCGGTAAAACATATCCGTTTTCGTGGCATTGTCGAGCGCAACGACATGCACCAGTTCATGATTCATCATGGTAAACACTCGCTCACCGGCAGGGCTCGTTTCGAAAGCATAACTAAATGGCGAAAGACCCATGCTGATCGCGTTGTTTGGAACAGCAGTAGCCCCGGCGTTGCCATAATCACCAAAATCCTGTATCAGCAGGGAGATTTTCTCCGTGGGTTCGTAGTCAAATAACTTTTTATGAAATTGCAACGCATTGTGAAAGCATCGCTGGGCATGAGGCAGGACGTACTTGTGGCCGAAGTTGTAGGTCACGAGGCTCATCTCATCGCTCTCGATCATATCAAACTGGGCAAAAAGAGGAGAAGACCCTGCAGCTACCACGAGCAGGGACAGCAGGAAGTTTTTCATTAGGCTTTTGTTTTGCGTCTAACAAGATAAACTAAAATGTCATCCTTTCAAATACAAAAAAAGGAAGGTAGCTATGGTGGGCTACCTTCCTCGCAAATTCAAACAAACTTATTTGGGGTTTTTATCTGAATTTCTTTTCAAGCTTCTTGAATTGTCCGGCACGTACTACGGTGGAGAACGTCTGGTCTTTCATGATGTTTTGAAAAGCTGCATCATTTGTGATGGCGGTAAACTTGGCATCAGTCGCCAACTTTGTAAACGTTGGGCTTTTTGCCAGTTTCAGCCATGAAGGATTCGAAATGATTTTTGCGCATTTTGAGTTGGCATAACAAACCTGGAATGCTTCTGTTTGCAACAGAGATGTCATCTGGTTGTTGTTGGCCAGTTTGGTGAAGTTTGGATTCTTCGCCAGCGAAATAAAGTTGTCATTAGAGAATACCTGGAACGCAGCCGGATTCTTAGCGAGGTGATCAAAGTTTTCTGACTTTACAAACTTTTGAAAATCGTTAGAAGCTATGACATTGGCAAAATCGCCAAATGTTTCGCTCTTCATGAGTTTCTGGAAGTTTTCAGATTTCACCAGTTTCTGGAAATCAGGGCTATTGACCATATTGGCATAATCATCGCTGATTTTGGCCATGGCTTTGAAGTCGCCACTTTTCGCGAGTTTCATTTTGTCTTCATCCTGAACCAACTGGGTAAACGCTGTATTCGTTACGACAGAAGGAAAAGCGGCTGAACGGAGAAGTTCAGAGAAGTTTTCGTCTTTAGCCAGTTTGTTGATAGAGGGGTTGTTGACCAGAGAGTTAAACTCTTCAGATCGTACGAGGTCGTCAAAACCAGGGCCTTTTTTAAGTTCTTTGTATTTCTCATCGTTAAGGAGATTGACGAGCTTATCATCCGCGGTCACGGAAGTGAATTCAGAACTTTTGGCAAGCGCATCAAAATCTTCTGATTTCATCATGGCCTGCATTTTGGGATCGTTGGCCAGGTCGTATAATGCGCCGTTATTGGCTACACTGGTAAACTCTTCGCTGCGCGCGAGTTCGGTAAACATAGGCGACTTCATCAGCTCGCGAAAATCATCATCCGCCATAAGTTTCTGAAAGTCGTCATTCTGTAATAATTGCTGAACATCTTCACCATCGAGGTCGATAGGAGCAGTTTGTCCACTGGCATTGTACTTACCTGCCGGTTTGATACCATCTATACCTGAGCCGGATGCATCAGAAGATGACATGTTAAAACTGCCGCCTAAGATGTAATAACCGCCGACAGCAAGAACAATCACAGCAAGAACGGAGAGGAGCACTTTTTTTGATTTTTCCATGTCTTTGTTTTGTTTGTTAAAAATGAGTAAAAAAGGTTTTGGGTGTTATGGGATGTCAATTTGTTGGTTTGTCATGCATTTTGACATCACAAACATATACACATTTTTTTCGAATTTTTATTAATTCTCTCTAATCCACATTAATATCCTCTAAGAGGTATTAGAAGTCTCTAATAAGTGCCGTGATCAAGGAGGGACATATTGCCTGAAAGCCAATAACAGCAGGTTGTTTGACTGTTTTATTAGTTATTAAAGGTTTCTAATTTCTTAGAAAATTTTAATCCTCTTTTTCGCATAAAAACTTCCGGTTCCAATAAAAATCTTATGGATTTTAAGAAGTACAGGAATACTCGGCAATCGTTAAAATGTTTTTGACACACAGTGAACATCTGTTTCCATGAAAATCTATATTTACACCATGAGACGACAACTACTGCTGACAACCGCCATCATCGGGTGGCTCTCTTTGACCTGCTCAGGACAGGCGATCAATACTTCACGCATCGATAGCCTGATGGAAATTCTGGAAACAGAACAGCAGGCCATGGGCTCGCTGGCCATTTCCAGAAACGGAGAAGTAATCTATCAGAAGGCAATAGGCTATAGTTATATCGACGGAAATGAGAAGTTTCCAGCACACGAGTCTACGAAATACAGAATAGGTTCCATCTCCAAGGTTTTTACAGCAGTCATGGTGTTTCAACTGGTCGAGGAAAACAAACTCTCCCTGGATCAAACCCTCGATAAGTTTTTTCCAACCATCCCAAATGCAGAAAAAATCACAATCGCCCATCTACTCAACCACCACAGTGGTATCCATAACTTCACAAGCGATGCCCTGTATATGTCGTATAGTGCGTTGCCGAAAACCATGGATGAGATGGTGGCGATCATGGCTGCCGCCGGAAGTGATTTTGACCCTTCCGCGGAAGAGTCCACCGGAGCCTATAGTAATTCCAATTACGTGTTGCTTGGATACATCATTGAAAAGCTAACCGGCAAATCCTATCATGATAATATACATAAGCGAATCAGCTCAAAGGCCAAAATCCACCATACTTATGTAGGTGGGCCTATCGATCCCGCCAACAATGAAGCGCATTCGTATCAGCGGGTAGAAAAATGGCATCCCTTTACTGAAACGGACATGAGCATTCCCGGCGGGGCAGGGGCAGTCGTGTCAACGCCGACTGACCTGACTGTATTCATGGATGCTTTATTTTCCGGAAAGTTGGTCAGCAAAGCCAGCCTTACACAAATGCAGACGATGACCGATGGTTATGGCATGGGCCTTTTTCGCATTCCGTTTTACGAGCGATCCGGCTTTGGTCACAATGGAAGTATAGATGCGTTTTCCGCAAGCCTTGCCTATTTCCCTGAGGATGCGCTGGCCATTGCGTATTGTACAAACGGGCAGGTCTATCCAATGAATGAGATTCTCATAGGTGTGCTGAGTATCCTCTACGATCGCGAATACAGTCTTCCTTCCTTTACGACAATTGAATTGGACGAGTCTATATTAGAACAATATATAGGTGTGTACGCGAGTGACAATTTTCCCCTAAAGTTGACCGTGACCCGTGAGGGAAAGTCCTTGTTTGCGCAAGCCACAGGACAGATGGCCATACCGCTTGAAGCCACCGCGGAGGACAAGTTTAAATTTGATGCTGCCGGAATCCTCATCGAGTTTAACCGAGACACGGAAGAATTAAAACTGCAACAGGGAGGAGGGAAGTACCTGTTTAAAAAGGAATAGTGGAGACCCAGGGAGCAAGACCTGATATATAAGACCTGAGACATAAGACATAAGACCTAAGACCTGAGACCCAAGACCCATGGCCGCGATCACTTACCATTCATTCCTTTGCGGCTTTGCGACTTTGCGCGAACTAAATCCTGAGATATGAAGCAAAGAGCAGAGCGCATAGAGCAATTCTAAGACTTTGAGGTTGATTTTCCTTTCTTATATAATCCCCGAGCTAAAGCACGAAGCAAAAAGATCACTCCATCACCAGATCACTCCATCACTCCATAAACTTTCAGTCACCGTAGCTTTAGCGAAGGAGACCTTTACAATTTAATTTAGCTTTGTTATTGTGGACATAATTCTCGAAACAGACCGACTCCTATTAAGAAAGTATACGCCCGAAGACGCGCCCTTCATGCTCCGACTCATGAACACACCGGCCTGGCTCAAATACATTGGCGATCGAAAAGTGTATACGGAGAATGATGCCAGAAAATATCTGATCGAGGGCTCCATCGAAAGTTATCGCACATACGGGTATGGCTTTTATATGGTGGTTCGGAAACACGATATGCTATCCATAGGCACATGTGGGCTGACACAACGTGATTATCTCGATACTCCTGATTTCGGATTCGCTTTCTTGCCGGAGCATGGTCGGCAGGGATATGCCTTTGAAGTGGCTTCAGCCTGTCTTGATTTTATTCGGGACACATTGGGTATCCAACATTTACTGGCCATCACGCTTCCCGACAATGAACGATCCATTCGCCTGCTAACAAAACTGGAGTTTCTTTTCGAAAAAACAATCATGGAAGGAGAGGAAGAGGTGAGTGTATATGCCAGGTTCCTGTAAAACTGCCTGATAGTCGAAAATTACATGCTTCCCGTCTTGCGAAAGGCGCTCTTCCCAATGTCTGTCTTCACCCGCTTCAGATATTTTTACGATTTTCGCTCCTCATTTACTGACCAAATCCAAAGCTTTATGCATCGTTTTTTAATACTGATATCACTTATACTGGCCGGTCTCCATACCGGTGCACAGGAGGAATCCAGGCTAATGCGTTTTCCCACGGTCTCCGCGGAGGCGATTGTTTTTTCCTATGCCGGCGACCTCTATACAGTGCCAAGGACAGGTGGCGTAGCCCGCAAACTCACTTCAGATGTAGGAAATGAAATTTTTGCCCGGTTCTCTCCGGATGGCCAGACACTGGCATTTACCGGACAATATGATGGGAATACAGAAGTATACCGGATGCCCGCCAACGGAGGTGTCCCGGTTCGGCTAACGTATTCCGCCACGCTGGGTCGCGATGACCTGGGCGATCGCATGGGGCCGAATAACATCGTCATGACCTGGAAAAATGATAACTCCGGCATCGTCTACCGCAGCCGAAAGACATCCTTCAATTCCTTTAAAGGTCAATTGTACGCGGTATCAGCTGAAGGCGGCTTGTCTGAAACACTTCCCTTTTCAGTAGCCGGATGGTGCTCGTACTCTCCGGACAACAAGCAACTGGCGATGAACCAGATTTTTAGAGAATTCAGAACATGGAAATACTACCGAGGTGGAATGGCAGATGATATCTGGATTTATGATTTCGCCAGCGGGGAGATGGAAAACATCACCAACAACCCCGCACAGGATATCATGCCGATGTGGTATGGCGACAAAATCTACTTTGCCAGTGATCGCGATCGCATCATGAACCTCTTTGAGTACGACTTGAAAACAAGGCAGGTGCGCAAAGTCACCAATCATGCAGAATATGATGTCAAATTTCCTTCTCTGGGCAAAGATGCTATTGTGTATGAAAATGGCGGATATATATTTCTGCTTGACTTGAAAACCGGAAAATCAGACAAAGTATCTGTTTCGATCGCCGATGACCAGGCAGCAGGCCGAAATGAAATGGTGGATGCTTCCAAATATATCGAACGCGGAGATTACGACCTTGGGCCTGATGGTAATCGCATGACAATTACAGCCCGCGGTGATATCTGGACGATCCCGGCAGAAGAGGGGATCACACGCAACCTGACGAAAACACCAGGTGTCCATGAGCGATCTGTCACCTGGTCACCGGATGGAAAATATCTGGCCTACATCAGTGATGCAACCGGGGAGGATGAGATCTATATCCAAAAGCAGGACGGAAGTGAAGCAGCCGTTCAGCTCACTACCGGTGGTGATACGTATAAATATTACATGAGCTGGTCACCGGATAGTAAAAAACTGGTGTGGTCTGATAAAAAGCTTCGACTCCAATACGTCGACATTGCGTCTAAAAAAGTCACCCTCGTAGATCAGGCCAAAGCCTGGGAGCATCAGGGCGCTGACTGGTCACCCGATAGCCGATGGATCGCCTATACGCGCGTCGATGATGACTTCCGTGGTAAAGTATTCCTTTACAGTCTGGAAAGCGGAAAATCAACGCAAGCCACTGACAATTGGTATGAAGCGTCAAGAGCCAGTTTCAGTCCGGATGGCAAGTTCTTGTTTTTTGTGTCTGACAGAGACTTCAGCCCGACGTATTCTCGTGTAGAGTGGAACCACAGCTATGCAGATATGTCCGGCATCTACTTTATCACCCTGGCGAAAGACACCAAATCTCCGCTCGCACCAAAGAATGATGAAGTGAAAGTCAAGGAGGACAAGGACAAGAAAGACGAAGAAACAGATGCGAAAGACGCAAAAAAAGGAAAGAAAGATAAAGATGGTGACTCGGACGATAAGGAAGAAAAAGAAGATACGCAGGTGACCAAAATAGACCTCGATGGAATTATGGATCGCGTGGTGGCCTTACCGGTTTCGGCTGGTAACTATTGGTCGCTGAGAGCCGTAGAAGATGCGGTCTATTATGTGACCAATTCAACCAGTTCGCCCCAGAGTACGCTCAAGCGCTACGACCTGAAGAATGAAAAAGAATCTTCTATTGGCGATTATGGAAGCTATATTATTTCAGCAGATCAGAAGAAGATGCTTTTGTCAAAAGGTAACGACTTTGCGATTATCGATCTGCCAAAAGACAATGCAAAATTTGACAAGAAGGTAGATCTGTCCAATATGAAACTGGTCGTGGACCGCAAAGCAGAATGGACGCAGATTTATAATGAGTCCTGGCGTCAGATGCGCGATTTCTTTTACGATCCGGGTATGCACGGCGTGGACTGGGCCGCGATGAAGAAAAAATATGAAGTATTGCTGCCCTACGTGAGCTGTCGTTTGGATCTGACCTATATCATCGGCGAACTGATCGGTGAGTTGAATGTAGGTCACGCCTATGTGGGCGGAGGTGACGTAGCGAGTGCTGAACGCATACCGCTCGGACTGTTAGGGGCACAAGTCAGTCGCGATGCCTCCGGATATTACAGGTTTGATAAAATTCTGAAGGGAGAAAACTGGGCCCGCTCCACTCGATCTCCATTAACCGAAGTTGGCGTCGATGTCAATGAAGGCGATTTCCTCATTGCCATCAATGGTGTATCTGTAACGACTGTGGATGACTACAACCAACTCCTCGTCAACACCGCCGGAGAGATTGTAGAACTGACCGTAAACGGTAAGCCTGAAGCAGAAGGCAGTCGCAAAACACTTGTCAAGCCTACGTCAGATGAATCCGACCTCTACTATCTGGATTGGGTTCGAAAAAATATCGAATACGTCAGTGAAAAAACCAATGGTCAGGTCGGGTACATCCACATTCCGGATATGGGTTCGGGTGGTCTCAATGAATTTGTAAAATACTATTACCCGCAAATGCAGAAGAAAGGACTGATTATCGATGATCGTGGTAATGGCGGGGGCAACGTATCTCCTCATATTGCAGAGCGCTTGAGCCGTTCGCCCGTATTCTTTGATCTGCCGAGAAATGTCACCGTACCGAATACAGATCCCGGATCTGCTTACGGCCCAAAAGTGCTTCTGATGGATCAGTACTCCGCTTCTGATGGGGATATCTTCCCGTATCGTTTTCAGAAAATGAAATTGGGTACGACCATTGGCCGTAGATCCTGGGGAGGTGTTGTCGGGATCAGAGGACCGCTTCCGTTTGTAGATGGTGGAACTTTGCACCGTCCGGAGTTTGCCAACTACGACCTGGAAGGAAAGACCTGGGCGATTGAAGGCTACGGGGTAGATCCGGATATTGAGGTATACAACAACCCGGCCGATGAATTTAAAGGCATCGATGAGCAACTTGATAAAGCCATCGAAGTGATCCTGGAGCAATTGAAAACAGCAAAGGAAATTCCTGCTCCGCCACCGTATCCGAAGAAGAATAAGTAAGCCTTAAAATAGTATGAAAAAGAAAAAGGCGACCTGAATCTCAGGTCGCCTTTTTTATCTACTGAATGATATTCAGATGATGGATAAAGTATTTTTTTCCGGCAGTTCCTTTCAGAAAGTAAAGACCGGTAGGAATTTCAGAAACATCAATAAATAATGTGTTCTCCCAACGGGCAAGTGTTCTGCCATCCGGATTGATCAGTTCAATCGTAAACTGCTCCGGGTTTTCCGGTAACTCAATAAACACTTTTTCTCTGACCGGATTTGGATAGATTTTTACAGGAAGCTGATATAATACATTCAGACCGACTGTTTGATCCGGTACTTCAAATGTCGAAATAGCAGTACACCCTCGGAAATCTGTGACGGTAACTGTATATAATCCTGCTTCCAGATCCGAAATATCTTTTTCGGTGCTTGAGTAACCATTAGGACCGCTCCACAGAAACTCCAATGGAGGGAAGCCTGCGGATACCGTTATAAAAATGGCTCCCGCTGTGCTGTCTGTTACCGGCGTGATGGCATCCAGAAAGATGGTCATGGCGATTGGCTCTTCGACGAAAGTGCCCCCTTCCAAATCACATCCTTGTCCAAGGTCCGTGATTGTCACATCATAGTCTCCCGGACACAGATCCATAATTGAACTGGAAGTTTCACCTGTGTTCCAGGCAAATGAAAAAGGTCCGATACCTCCGTTCGTAATGATGGCTGAAATAGAACCGTCGCATTCGCCCTGACAACTCACATCTTCCACAGTGAACGAAACCTCACCAAAACACATGAAAGGAAAAACTTCAACCGACTCCTCTGTGGTGCAACCATTATTATCCGTTACTGTCACTGTGTATATACCCGGAACGAGGTTGGTGATCAAAGAATCTGAACTCGCATTGCTCCATTCATATGTAAATGGAGGGAAGTTTCCTGAAGGGGCCGCCCACGCACTTCCATCATTGAGTCCGGGACCACTTTCACTGGTAGCGCCGGCATTGGCGAAAAATTCTTCCGCCTGATCAACAAAAAACACTTCAGATACTACACAGCCCTCTGCATCCGTAATGGATACGGTATACGAACCACTGCACAGATTTGAGATAATTATTCCAGTCTCGCCGGTATTCCACTCATACATATAAGGTGGAGTACCTCCTGTAACATCTGTAATCTCTATAGTGCCATCACAAGACCCAAAGCAGCTGGCATCGGACACATCACCGACTATGGTTATGTCAAGGCATTCAAATGCATTGACGGTTACGCTTTCCTCAACCGTGCAACCTTCCGAATCGGTGACGGTCACTGTATATACCCCGGGCGCTAGCCCAGTAATCTCAGAAGTAGATTCACCATTACTCCAGTCGAACAAATAAGGCGAAGTTCCGCCAGATGGGTTAGAGGAGGCAGTACCATCATTAGCATCCTGTGATGTTTCGCCCGTTGCACTCACATTAGGATCTATGGGATCCACATTGGTGATCTCAATACTTGCAGTTCCGGTGGCTCCATCATTATCTGTTACCGTGACAGAATACGTGCCGGCATCTAGATTACTGATCATGTCAGAGGTTTCACCATTACTCCATAGATAGGTGTACGGTGGTATGCCACCATCTGCCTCAGCAGTGGCCTCACCGTTAGGTGAGCAAAAAGATGTAGAATGTATTCCTGTGATGGTGACATTTAATGCAGAGCCCGGAGAAAGCTGATACACCGTACCCACTTCGGGTGTGCCTTCAATCGTCACATCTGAACTCTCGAGCACAGGCGCAGAGATATCACCTGAAAAAAAGTTAGCATTACTAAGATCACCTGAATTGTCATCGATATCCGTTATCCCCATGTAGGTTCCTCCGTAATAAAACAGTTCAGGATCCGGAATGGAATTGTCACCAAACCTAAACTCAACCTGATTGCTGCCTTCATATAACCAAAGCTGGATATTGATATACATATCCTGTGAGTCTTCGGCATACTCCTCATACGAGCCTGCATTATTAATCTCTATTTTCAAAATGCGACTACCCGGATCACCTTCCACTACATAGCTGATCGGCGATAATGAGGTATCAGTCAATACTCCTCTGTCGATCAAATCAGTTTCAAAAGGGAATACAACTGTCGATACATCAGGATCTCCTGTTGGGGCCCTTAGAAGGAAACCCACCCCACTAAATTGGAAGGATGAAACAGTATGTCCATTCAATTGAAATGGAAAACTCACGGGGATAGAATACTCCGGGTCATCCCAGGCTTCATTATTATTGACAGAAATTGGATTGGAAAGATCGGTGTAAGGCTCATTAAAAACAGAAAGCACATAGGTGGTTACCCCTGAGTTTCTGGATGAAGCCTGGACCTGATCAAAAACAGACGATTTGCTTTGCCCGAAACTATGTGCCTGGTTTAGGGAGTACAGCAAAATCGTCATCAATGCGAATAATGCAATCTTTCTCATAATCATTTTTTTAGTTAGAAGGAACAATCATCATCAAACATTACGCTGGAGCCACTGCTGATTGAGCTATGCGGACACATAACACAACAGAGGATCCGAGGGCACAGACTTATTTGAGGGTGATACGTCAGGGTTTGACTTTTCGGTCTCTAAAATAAACAAAAAGTTTATTTCTGCGCGATTCGCGATCTGGCGTGCAGGTCTTTTTGCATGGCTTTGTTGACAATATACACCCCCGCCAGCGTGATGACTGACCCCAGGACAATCAGCACGGTCAGGGGTTCCCCGATGAGTATAGCACCGGTGATCACCGCGACGATCGGATTGATATAGGCATACACCGAGACAAGACTGGTAGGCAGTTTCTGGAGTGCATAGAGGTAAGCGAGAAAGGCAAAGACCGAACTGATGATGGTTAGGAACAAGATCACCGCCCAGGCATAGGCTGTGATGTCAATGAGTGGAATAGTGTCTCCCGTCAACGTAGACACCGCTGTCAATACCACACCTGCAATCAGCATCTGCCATCCGATACTAAAGTAGGGGTTGTAGTCCAAAGCAAAGTCTCGCGTCAGGATAGTGCCATACGCCCAGGTAAGGGAAGCTATGAGCCCCAGGACTATACCACCCAGGAAGGTGAGGTTAAACAGCATGGAAAGATGTTCATAGAAAACGGTACAAACCCCTGCAAAGCCAACGAATATGCCTACCCAGGTCAGAGGAGGGAGTTTCGTTCGCCCGCGCAAGGTGATAATCAATACCAGCCACAACGGAAAAATCGCTCCGATGATGGCGCCCAGTCCGGCTGTTGTATACTTGACACCCAGCGTAGAAAGGCCCTGGCTGATCATAAAGTTGATAATCGCCAGGAAAAAGATCATCCTCCATTCTTTGGCATTGGGCATCCGGGTGCGCCTATACAGAAAGTAGAGAACAAAAATGCTCCCGGCGATGAGTTGGCGAATGCCTACCATCTGAAAGGCGGGCACGTACTTGACTGCTTCGCGGGTGCCTACCCATGAAAGTCCCCACACAATACATACAAAGGCCAGCGCCAGGTATGCTTTTTGATCGATATGTGCCTTTACCGCGCTGATGGTAGTGTGATTTCCAGTGACGGGATATTTGCCTTCATTAATGGTATGCCTAATAACCCTTTATACGACGTATAAGTTGTCGGAACATCTCGCCCACGTTTTCCGGCCGCTCCCTGTTTTCCGAGAATACAGGAGTTCCGTTGTCTTCCTCTACGTGAAACTTAAAGATCATATCCTCATGACCTCGGATTGTATCCTGCATCCCGCCATATCGAAGATCAGCCAGGACGTACCCGGTGTCAGTTTCGAAGGGCACCAGATATCCCTCGGAAAACCAAAGCAAGGTGTTGTAATCCGGGTAGGGAAGCCATGCCTGATGGATGGAATCGTTTTTCGGAATGACATTCATGTGGTGAAAATTCGGATCCGAGTCAAACACCGAATAGCTGCCCACATAGAAATTGTTCTGATCTTCTGCCACACAAGACCACAAAAAATTATTGAAGATGGTCGGGCCGGTGTTGGTGCGTGTAGCCTGAATTTCACGATGCGCCAGGGCTTTATCAAATACCCGGTCGATATGCACTTTATTGGCAAGCGTCAGGACCATATAGAAACTGCTGATGCCAATCCCCAGCCACGTAAAAAATGCACGCTTCTTTGTGTTGCGACGCAGACCGGCAGCCACGATCACACAGATAAGAAATGGTAGCGTATACATCGGATCCACTACCGATATATTGCTGAAGGCCACGCGGATATCCGAAAACGGCTGAAAGATCTGAGTGCCGAATGCCGTAAAACTATCCAGCATCCAATGGGTGGAAAAAGCCAGAAAAAAGAGCCAGTACCAATCTTTAAATGAAGTGTCCGGTACCTCGAGCTCCTTAATAATATAGTAGCGGTATAATCGATATATCAGGTAAAGGACTGATATGATAGATGCGATCAGGAAGCCCCATGAAGGCTGGCCTTGTTCGCTAAACATCATATTGAGCCCGAAAGCAATCAGTACCAGCAGGATGATATCAAGCAGGGACACAAAGCCCTTATACCACCAGGAGGTATGCGCTTTGGTATCGTACAGCTTGTGCACCAGCCATCCAAAGAGACATGGTGCTACAACTGAAAAAAATATCGAGTGCGAAATGCCCCGGTGAAAGGCGAGGGCTTCGATATCGTCCAGAAATGGATTGGCAATAATGTCCAGGTCCGGGATGGTGCCTCCGATGGCGCCCCACACCATGGCCCGGTTGCCAATTTTCCGCCCTAAAGCGATTTCGCCTACTGCCGCACCCAGTACGATTTGTGTCAGGGAATCCATGCCGCGCAAAGGTAAGTTTAGTTGATACAAAAACCTTCCCCGCCACGTTTTGTTGTGAAAATGAATAATTTGCAGCGTTTACCCGGTGGAGGGTATCCTTACAGGTGAATCTTCATCTCATTTCCATCAAAAAATTACCATTCATGCGTATTCTACTCCTTCTGTTTTGTTTTGTTCCATCTCTGGTGGCCGGCCAGCAGAGTTTTGCCTGGGAAAATTTTTCGTTTGGTGAACCAGCGCTGTCTCTCCAGATTCCCGGCGAGGTCAAATCTCAGAATACCAATCTTCCCCCGGATGCCCAGGTGCTGGTCAGGGCCTATGATGCCTATTACCATCGAAATACGGAAACCGGCCTGGTCGTCACCCTGATGCATGCGCAGTATCTCGAAGACGTAGAAGCTGACAAACTGGGTGCGGTCGAAGGTACCAACAACCAATGGGAGGGCACCGGCTCCCGAGTGGTGATTCTCAGTACTACTGAAAATAAAATCTCCGGAAAATCCGCCGTGCAGCAGACAGGCCACCTGATGAATGCTGGGCGGGAATACGACTTTATGGATGTCGTGATTGTGGAAGGCGCTTATATCTGGCAGGTGATCGTGATGATCCCCTCAGACGACAAATCCCTGCAACCCACGCTTCGCAAGATTATCGATTCGATTTCGATATAAAGACAAAAAAAAGAAGCCCGTGTGATGCGGGCTTCTTTTTTTGTATCAATTTGGGTGAATATTATTCTCCCTTTGGTTTTTCAGCTTTCACCATATCCGGGTTCAGCAGGTCATAAAACTGATCCAGCTTAGGCAGGATGATGATCCGTGTACGACGGTTGGTCGCGCGACCTTCCTTCGTATCGTTGCTGGCCAGTGTGTTGTACTCACCGCGACCCGCAGCGATCAGACGATTAGGATCGATGTTGTAGTTTTTCTGAAGGATACGCACCACAGCTGTAGCACGTTTTACACTCAGATCCCAGTTGTCTTTCGTACAAGCGGTATTAATGGGCACATTATCTGTGTAGCCTTCTACCATGACTTCCAGGTCAGGACGCTCTTCGATGATCGTTGCTATCTTACCCAATACTTCGTTGGCTCGGGAGGTCAGATCGGAACTGCCGGACTGGAACAACATCTTGTCAGACAAGTTGATCATTACGACAGTTTTGTCGACTTTGACTTCAATGTCCTGATCCTCAATACCATCCTTCAATTGAGCTTTAAGGTTGGCAGAAAGAGCAAGATTGATACTGTCCGCTTTTGTTTTGGCCGCCTGAAGCAGGTGGATGTATTTGTCTTTTTCAGCCAGTTGATCAAGCGTGCGCTTCATGTTTTCGTTGGCACCCTGAGACATAACCGTCAGGTCGCCAACTTGTGACAATTGGATATCGCGCTGTTTCTGACAGTCCGTGAGTTGGGCGCGCAGATCGGCCATTTGCTCTTCGCGGATGTTCTTTTCAGAACGGAGGGCATTCAGGTCATTGGTGCAGCTGCTGAGTTTGTCTTTAGCGGCTTTGAGATCTTCTTCGCATTGAGCAATCTGCTGGTTGCAGGACTCCTGAAGTGCGTTAAACTTTTTATTGCTTACGCAGGAGGTCAGCAAAAGCACTGAAAAGGCCAGCATGCTTAAAATCGTACGATTCATTAATGTATTTTTTAGGTTAATAATAGGCTTCTATCCAAGGAGTGCGAGCAGCAGGACACCGCCTGATGGGTGAGAACTCCCTAAATTATCCTGCAAAAATACATGTATCTGCCTTAGTTTATAAGTTTTAATGTGAATATTTGGTTAAAGTATTTGCCAAATAATCCTTTTTCGACGGGGTTTACACAAGAGACGTGACTTTGGTAAGTATGTAGGATTGTTGAAGGGTCCACTACTACTTCACCTTCATCAGGGTGATCTGGTCTTCACTCTCTGCATCAAACTCCGTGGGGCGGGGCGTGCCGTCAAATTTCATGTTGATCACAAGTGTTTTGGCGTCAATAAGCATATAGATACCGGACATTCGGCTGATTTCTGCACCATCTGCACAGGTGGACACAACGAAATCGAGGTGAGCCGGAGAAGCAGAATCATCTGTTTCGTAGGTCATGTCATATTCGATGCCGTCTGAGCGATATTGCTTTCCTCCGATATCCTGCTGATCAATCGTAAAGGTGACGTATCCTTTTTTGTCAAACGTGATGAAACCTACTTCTTTCCCGTCTTCCCCGCGCCATTTTCCCACTAAAGGTGATTTTTTCACATCATCGGCAGTGAAGGAGAGAAACACTACAGTACATACGGCAAGCGTGAAAATTTTTTTCATCAGAGGGAATTTGAACACATAGAAAAATCCAAGATAGGGAAAAGTTGTCATCGGTAAATTCAATGCAGATCAGCAGATCGAAATGAAGAACCACGAGCTGACAAAAATTTATTCCGCAGCAGAACCCGTATCTTCGGACGTCATGGAAGCAACCCCTGAGCGCATGATCCCCGAGTTATATGGTTTGGTTATGGCCGGTGGCGACAGTGCGCGCATGGGTGTTGATAAAGGCCTGCTTGACTATCACGGGATACCGCAACAGGATTATGTAGCGCAATTGCTGGAGCCCTTTGTATCAGAAGTTTTTATCTCCAGAAGGAAGGGTCAGGAAGCAAAAACCGATCTAACCGTGCTGGAAGACACCTACAGCGGCCTCGGCCCCTTTGGTGGACTATTATCCGCCTTTCAGTATAAGGCCTCCTGTGCGTGGTTTGTCGTGGCATGCGATTTTCCACTGCTCGACCCACAAGCCCTGGGGCAATTGGTGGAAGCACGCGACCCCACTGCGTACGCAACCTGCTTTCTGGATGAGAAATCACTCATGCCCGAACCCTGGGTGACCATTCTCGAACCAAAAATCTATCCGATCCTTCTCGAATACCATAAAAAAGGACGAAGCAGTCTACGCGGTATCCTCGTGGATTACAATGTGCCGGTGATCAGAGCCACAGATACGGACGTACTGATGAATGCCAATACACCTGAAGAAGCAGAACGATTGAAAAAAATTATTTCCGAAAAGCACCTTTAAAAAAAGTCACTACCAGATTTGCTGATAGTGACTTTTTGCATTCAACGAAAAAGTTTCTAGTTATTTATTTCAACACTACAAAACGACCCTGATAAATCTGATCGTTTTGCTCAATTCGAATGACATACACGCCATTAGACAATGTACTGACGCCTACGGATGAATTCATTGCTGATGCATTAGCAACCATCTTACCTGTGAAGTCGATAATTTGATAACGTATAGCACCTTCGATATCTCGCAGATACAATTCATTGCTCACTGGATTTGGGTAGATAGAAATCGAAGTGATATCCCGGATGTCACCTGTGGAGGTCACAAATACGGCTAGCTGCGGCGCAGTCGATTGGCATCCATTGTCGTATTCTACAACAGCGTGATAAACTCCTGAGGCTGTAGCCGTGTAGGTGTCTTCGGTGGCACCGTCAATGATTTCTCCATTCATGTACCATTGGTACGAAATACCTGTAGAGGATAATGACAGCATGTTTCCGTTTTGTATGATAGAGACAGGTGGAGCAGGTTTTGGTGCAACAGACAAAGCCGTTTCGGGCGTTATGCCACATGTGTTTTGTCCAACAACCGTTACATCGCCGGCTTCAGCGCCTACCATAACATCCAGCATAGCTTCATTGAGTGCGCCGGTTACCTGCCAGTCGGCAGGAATCGACCAGACAAATGAGTCGGCATGGTTTGCGTCCGCTGTATAGGTGACAACCCTTCCCTGACAAGGATCAATCTCGCCGGATACGCTATTCACCACCGGCATGCGTATCGGAGACACCATTTGCGTCAAGGCCTGTGAGGAGCCACATGCATTTGAGGCAGTGACGCTGATCGTACCTGCTTCAGTGCCAATTTCAACCGTAACAGAAGCGAGACTCGGATCTGTCAGCACCACCCAGTCACCTGGAAAACTCCATGCGTAACTATCCGACATCACACCTGTCACTGCGTACGTGACCATAGCACCTTCGCAAGGATTGGCTTCTCCGGTAAAGTTGCTGATTTGAGGCAGGGGCTGTGAAACAGCATTATTATTGATCGTCTCCGAAATCCCGCACGGATTTGATCCGGTGACAGAGATTACGCCAGTATTAATGCCTGCTTTTACCCAGACAGAATCATTGTTGGTATCACTCACAGGTTGCCAGCCATTAGGAAAGAGCCAGGAAAACTGAGTCACTTCATCTCCACTCACGGTGTAGAGAACAGTGTCGCCCTGACATGGATTCAGGTCTCCGGTAAAATCAGCAATGCTCGGTAGTGAGTTACAATACGGGAGCACTTCGATATCCGAGCCAAAGCCACAGATCCATGCGGTGCCATTCGGGTTAGGGAATCCCGTGACATCATAGATCGGAAATGAAGTAATGTATCCCGACTGCCAGCTCATACCACCATCGAAGGTGGTATACACGCGACCTTCCTGGTTGTTTCTCCCCGCTACAATGCCTGTATCCGGAGAGATGAAATAAAGACTTTCCCAGAATCGCTCAATCGGCAGATCAATGGGTGTCCATGAGTCACCGGCATCACTGGTATGCCACATCACCTTTTTAAAACTCGAGGTCACCATCCAGCCTTCTTCCCCGATAAAATAGGTTTGCTCATATTGTAAGTTGGCTTCGGGTGGGGTGATCTCAGTCCAGGTATCGCCCTGGTCGATGCTTTTTAAGATCAACCCATTGTAGCCTGTCGCCATGACGCGATTGTTATCGATCTTGCGAATGGAACGAAGCTGACTAGGGGCCATATAAGCAGTATCCCACACTTCCCCGCCATCGGTTGTCCGAAGGATCAGACCGGTTGTGGTAGTCACTAAAATACGCGACGCGGACAGAGCTGCGATATCATTCACCGAACCGCCCAGGAGACTTAACTTTTCCTCCCAGGTGTCGCCCATATCTGTGGTGTGATAGATTGCTTTGTTGGCGCCTACCCATACATCCGACTGCGTCAGACCATAGACGCTGAAACATGGATTGGGGAGAAGGTTGTCCAGCTCTTCCCAATGCGTACCGCCATCGAAGGTGCGTATCACAACACCATCCGTTCCGACAGACATACCCGCATTGCGATTAAAAAAATGCGTCGCATAGAGGATTTGTCGCTCGGGGCCGGAGGTTTCTATCCAGGTGGCACCGCCGTCTGTCGTACGCGTGATGCTGCTCACATCATTGCCGACCCAAAATTCATTATCACCGGAAGAACTGACGGATGCGTTTTTGGTATTGATTGTGCCCATATCATAATTGGTCCAGGTCTTACCAGAATCCTGTGAGATAGAAGGTTCTCCGTTGCTCGTAGCAGCCATCATGATGCCGGCATTTTCTCCGAACGCAAGGTCCTGAGGATTGCTGTGCACTTCTCCGGAGCTCACTTCAGTCCAGGTGACTCCACCGTCATGGCTTTGGTAGATTTTTCGGCCATCGACTGCAACACCATATTGGGCATCAAAGAATCGCAAAACGTCCGGGCTGGTGATATCTGTATTGACAGACCAATCTCCACCTCCGTTTGCTGTGGCATAAATACCCACGTTGACAAACTGTGTAAAGACATATATGTGATCAGTATCCAGGATGTGTCCGCCTTTGACATTCATCGCCACCGGAAGATTTAAATCTGTCCAGGTATCATTTTCCCATTTGAAAACACCGCTGGCAGCGATGACGAGAATCTCCGTGGCAGAGGTAACCTGTACGGCCACAATGCCGGCAGGGGCGCCGTTTATTTCCATCCAGTTCATCCCGCCATTGGTCGACAGGATCAGTCCGTCCCCACCGGCGGCAACAACAGCGCCATTTGTGCCATCTGCGTAGTCTACAGCTTCAAAGGACCAGTCCATGTCCCAGGAAGTCAGCAGGTCCCATGTCTGCGTCATGGGATCCAGTTTCAGGATCAGATCAGAATGGCCCACGGCATATCCATGTCCATCCTGGTGCATGGCGATGTCCAGCACATCTTCCAGTTCCTCCATCGGATACTGGCGTTGCCATTGAGACGAGGCATCGGTGAGTAAAAAAAGTAAAAATAAGCAGGTGACGGCTTGTAGAAGACGTTTCATAAGTAAGTTTTTGGTCAGTAATGCAGATCCTAAAATAGACCAAAAACATTAAAAGGACTGAAAACGGCAATCGTAAAGGCCGGTTAGGGCATATATTGAGCAGATTGCGAATCAATCATTCACAAAACAGGATTTCAAACGTTATTGGCCTGCTAATTTGGCGAGTTCTGCATCTGAGAGATAGAGTCGTTTGATTTTGCGCATAGGGCCAGGGCAGAGTTCCTGGTGGCAACTCATACACGCATCGATCATGGTTTGATATTGTTCGGCGCGCTTTTCGTCATTGGATTCCAGCAGGGATTTGACGGTAGCTTCATAATAGGCGGCGAATGATTTGTATGCGGCTGAAGCTGCTTTTTCCGGTTCGGTAGCATCAGCGGTGTTGAGCTGGTGATATTTCACTTTGACCTCAGGTGTTTCGCCGTCGAGAATTTGTTGTTTCGTGCGCAGGCCGTCTTCATGCATCTCGCGCATCAGCAGGGCGAGTTCGCTGTCTCCATTCGGATTGATTGAGCTTTTCGAGTTGTCCTCACAGGCGGCGAGTAAGGTCAGAATGAAAAGAGCATATATGTATGAGGGCAGAATGTTTTTCATGCGGCAAAAATAGAAATTAAAAAATGAGGATTAATAGGTGAAGTAATTTTGGATTGCGCAGATAGCGCATAGGTCGTTCACTGGAAGCATAACTCACATTCAATAATTGGATAGTTAGTATACCATCCATACATGTTTGCAAGGATCTGATCACCGAAAAGACAATTATTACAATCCAATGGTTCGGGTGGAGGAGGGTATAAACACTCATTACAACATACTTTCGCATTGAAATTGCCTGTTGATCCATCCGGGGCCTCCAAAAAAACGGAAACCGTGTAAATGCCTTCCTTCACTTCGCCTTTTGTTTTTCCATCCCATATATGGATATACCTATCTGCTAAAATGCTGTCGGTTTGATAGGCTAGATTGCCGGATGCATTATAAATTTTCAGCGAACGAATTAAAATCGTTGAATCACAAAAGAATTCAAGTTGATCATTAATGCCATCACCATTGGGAGTAAAAACATTTGGAGTAACAAACGAAATATTTCCAAGCTCACCTCTTAGCCATGGGTGGTCACAACAACCGTATATAGATGAGTTGCGATCCTTGTCGCAGGAAAAAATCGCAATACTTAGAAGTAAGCAAATTAAATATGGAAGAGATTCCCTTGGCATATTTTAAAAATAAGATATCCCTGCTTATTTAATATATTCTGATTTCAATTTCCAAAAAGCATGAAACAGGGGTAAGTATGGATATTCATATACACAGAAAACGCTAATTGTAAAACGTATTTAATCAATGGGTAATCCCATTATTTTTCCATCTGCCCCGAAGATACCCTATACTGAACAGCAGGTATAAGAGAAAGATACACATTTCCCATTCCGGGCTTCTTCTTATTTCAAAAATTAATATAAGATAATTGAAAATTTGTACTTTGTGTACTCTCCATGAACTACACTTTTGAGGTGTAAAGTCGGCCACAACGGTTCTGCTTCATACTATCCTCAAAACGTGTAACCCCTGTTTAAAACTGAATTTATAACCTCCAATTGTATAAAAAATGAAAACCACCAAACTGATTCTTTCCCTTCTCTTTTTGCTTTTCAGTATTTCTCTGAATACTTCTCTTCTGGCCGCCAACACAGAACTGTCTGCCTCCGGAACGGATATGATAAGCGAAGTCGAAAGTGCCATGACACCCCCACCATGCGCCACACCCACATGGCTCATGACGACCAATATTACGATGAACTCAGCCACCTTCAGCTGGGATGCGGTGCCCTGGGCGCTGAATTATAGTGTTCAGACACGCGTGCCCAACGGTACATGGTTTAATGTGCCGGGCAGTCCCACCGCAGGATTATCCATAACGGTGGATTGGTTCCTTCCGAATACAACTTATGAATGGCGGGTAAAGACAAATTGTGAAAATGGCGGATCCAGTGATTGGTCCTATCCGGTGACATTTACGACATTAGGCTGGGGCTATTGCAACGCACCGTCCTGGTTATATACTAATAATGTCACACATTACTCCGCCACCCTGGATTGGGAGCCGGTGAGTGGAGCCGAGAGTTATTCCCTTCAATATCGCGAAGTCGGCGGTTCCTGGATCGATGTGCCGGGAGGACCATGGACAGACACATGGTATACCCTGACCGGCCTGCAACCCGGAACCACCTATGAATGGCGCGTCAGAAGCAATTGCGCCAACTGGATGTACAGCTCTTGGTCGAATGCCGCCAGCTTTACCACCCTGCAGTATTACTGTCTGGCACCAAGCTGGTTGTATACCACCAATATCACCAATACATCGGCACAGCTTGATTGGGGCTATGTCGCCGGTGCCCAGAGTTATACGATTCAGATCAGAGTCTGGGGAGGCTATTGGTATGAGTTGCCCGGTGGTCCCTGGTTTGGCAATTGGGCTACGGCTACAGGTCTGCAGCCAAATACCACATACGAATGGCGCATCAGATCCAATTGTTCGAATTGGAACTATAGCCCATGGTCCTATATCCAGACCTTCACCACAGGAGGTGGTTCTTGTGCAGTGCCCACCTGGCCTTCGACCTGGGACGTAACGCAGCATAGCGCTACCTTTAGTTGGTCGGCCGCCTGGGGGGCACATGGATATGTAGTCCAGATTCGACAAGGAAATGGAGATTGGTATGAGGTGGCAGGAAGTCCTACGCATGCTACCTGGCTGACCGTTTACGGACTATCCTCCTGCACGACATATCAATGGCGTGTGAAAACAAAATGTGGCTATGGAGATTTCAGCGACTGGACCTGGCCGATCACCTTTACGACATCCTGCCAGTACTATTGCGAAGCACCGGACTGGCTCTACACCTCCCATATCACAGAGTCGTCTGCCATCCTTGACTGGGATCCTGTATTCGGTGCGCATAGCTACTCCGTGCAATACAGAGAAGTGGGTGGAACATGGACCTACGTTCCCGGCGGGCCTTTTACAGAAACATGGGCCTCTTTATCCTGGTTGCAACCTCACACCAAGTATGAGTGGCGCGTGCGCACGAATTGCAGCAACTGGACGACCAGCGAATGGTCATATCCTGCACACTTCATGACACTCGGCTACAGTTGCAAACGACCATCGCATTTATTTACCATTAATATCACACCGTATTCAGCGACTTTGGATTGGTCTTCTGTCCCAGGAGCATGGAGTTATATCGTGCAAATAAGAGAAGTGAACGGATCGTGGATGGATGTCCCCGGAAGCCCGTTTACGGAAACACAAGCGGACGTTACGGATTTGACACCCGGCACAATCTATCAATGGCGCGTCAAGACAAACTGTGAAAATGATAAGTTCAGTTTATGGACCAAACCCGCCACGTTTAAAACACCACCCATCCCAACTTGCGATGCGCCTCATTGGCATATGACGGACAACATCACAGAGTCATCTGCCAATCTCGACTGGTCTCCGGTCTATGATGCGGAGAGTTACTCGATGCAGTATCGACAACCGGGTGGTGACTGGATTGATATTCCTGCAGGAACATGGACGGAGACTTGGTATACCCTGACTGGTTTGGAACCCGGAACAGATTATGAATGGCGCGTACGCACGCATTGTAAAAACGGACTGACCAGTGATTGGACTGAACCAACACCATTTACGACAGAAGGTCCGTCTTGTGCAGTGCCTCAGGGAATCGTTTCGTATGACGAGACGGATACCACGGCAACGGTGAGTTGGACGGCAGTTCCTTATGGTGATAGTTATATCGTGCAGGTACGCGTGCCCTATGGCGTGTGGATTACAGTAGACGGAAGTCCTTTTGCAGATACGGAAGTTGTCATCGGTGATCTGATACCGGGCACCTACTATGAATGGCGCGTGCGGGCTAATTGCAGTACCGGCGACCACAGTGCGTGGAGTGATCTTGGCAATTTCAGCACCACAGGCACACAGGCAGGTGGAAGCGATGAATGTGCCGATGCCACTGTGCTGACGGTGAATAGTAGTTGCCAGCAAGTAGCATCATCGAACGAAGGTTCAACTGAGAGTCTGCCCGATCCGATGGGCTGGTGTCCGACCAATGAATACAATGATGTGTGGTTTAGATTTGAGATGCCGGGAGGTAGTGATCCTGTTGTTACTATCCGAACGATAGCCGGGACGCTGACGGATGCGATCATGGAGGTGTATTATGGTGATGATTGCGGTAATCTGACCTATATCTTCTGCGAAGATGACAATTCACATTCCAATGGGTCGACGATGCCGGTGATCACAATTTCCGGATATGCGAATGAAACGATCTGGGTCAGAGTGTGGGGCTATGCGGGTACGACCGGTAGCTTTGGCATCTGTGTATTTGATTTTGCTTCCAATGACTATGCGGGCGTTGATGAAAATCTTCCTGTGCAGGAAGGGGAAGTGTATGAAGCTGACAAACCCATCGACCTTCCATTTGTGACACGTGATGTATCGAGCGATTTGCAGATCAGTCCTAATCCGACACGGGATATATTAAATATACGGTACCGACAGGATGATCAGTCGGATGTGCGTAAAGTCGTGATGCGTGATTTATCGGGCAAGGTGGTGTTTATGGAAGATTATAAGATGACCGGACTTGGTGAGTTTGCGATGCAGCTCGATGTGTCTGATCTGGTTCCGGAATTGTATTTACTGCAGGTGATCACTACTTCGGGTATTCATACTGAGAAAGTGATGATCGTGCGGTGATTTTGTGAAGGAGTGATGTAGTGATGTAGTGATGTGGTGATAGGTGATCACTAGTGGGAATATGGTAGTGATCACTTATCACCTTTTACGTATGCTCTATGTCATTCCCCCAATTTTATAAACCAATCGTACCAAAACATGTTAAATTGCGGACGATTTTAATATTTAAACACACATATTGATGAACCGAACCAAGCTTTTACTCCCGTTATTCTTTTTTGCATTTAGTCTTTTCGTTTTTACTCCGGACACCCTTAGTCAGGACATGCCTCCGCGATATGCGACGCTGGAGCTTTTTACCAATACGCCATGCCCGATCTGCGGATCCCAAAATCCGGGGTTGTTCAGCCGCCTGTCCAACTATGAAGGGCAGTATCATTTAGTCAGTTTTTATCCCGGCAAGCCGTACTCCAGTTGCATTTTCTACCAGGATAATGTTTCCGAGAATACATCCCGCTACCAGTTTTATACAGGGAATATCTTTGGTAGCCCTACCGTGGCACTAAATGGTATCGACTTTAAAAATTCAAGCGGAGTCACCAATATGGTCCTCGACAACCTGACCGGTGGACAATCGTGGTTGGAAGTACGCGTCGAGGAGACGGAAGGCACCACGCGAACTGTAGATATCGAATTGGAAGATTTTGAGGGCGGTTCGCTCACGACCGGTACATTGGTAGCAGTCGTGGTGGAAAAACTGGTCATGTACAATGCACCCAATGGGGAAACGATGCATCACAATGTATTTCGTCAATTCTTGGGGCCGGTCAATGGAGAAGATGTCGATATGAGTTCAGGCATGGCTACCATGACCTATGAATATACGGTCGATGATGAGTGGGATGCAGATCAGGTGTATGTCATTGCCTGGTTGGCCGATCCCGGGACGAATGAAGTATTCAATAGCGGAACGAAGTTTGATCCGGAGTTTACAACCTCCATCGCACCGATTACCACCCAGACATTGACGCTGTATCCTAATCCGGCTTCTGATGAGGTGTTTGTGAAAATGCCATCCGAAATCACACATGCAGAAATGCGCGTTTTTGATGCCCAGGGCCGGATGATCAGGACGCTTCATGCAGACTCCAATTCTGAGGTGAGCATTCCGGTAGATGGTTTTGCGACAGGAAAATACATCCTTCAGTTCCAGCAGGACAGGGTGATGTACACGGGTTCGTTTGAGGTGGTGCGATAGACCAAAAAACAGGAGATTAATGATAGGCATTTATTGTGAATGTATTATATCAGGATATCCGGGGATCAAATGATCCCCTTTTTTATTTCACTCGGCAGAGGATATTTTTAGTATGTATACAGTTCGAAAAACGAATAGATAGTACCTGAAATTCATTTTTATCACGATGACTTGAGTTCACTCGATAGAACCGAACTGAATACATCACTTTACATTGCTCAAAAATCAAAATACGTCAACTGTGAAGCCTCTTTAATAAATCGTTCTGATCTGAAGTGCGTATTCGCGTGATTGATGATGCCTTGTTGCAATGCGCCCTCCAAATGTGGGTTATTTGAAAGAAAGCTGGGGTCAAGTTCGTTAAGGACTTTTTTGAAATGGGGCAAGGCATCCTCAATAAATCGGTCGGCATATTTGTCAAAAACCTCCTGAGGCACCAGGCGATCATTCGGGAATGGTTTGATCCCATCCGCGACCAGATTAATCTCTTCAGTTGGTCGAATGATATAGTGTTGGAATATTACGGGAATCAGTTTTTTCACCGCTTCCTCCTGTTCCGGAATGGATAAATTACTACTGGTTATTTGTTTCAGCATCGGATGCAAGTTTTTGCTCACCCGATCCTGGAAAGTGAGTGCGATTTGTTGCCCGATCTTGGAAGCCACATTTGAAGGGTCAAGGAGAAATTTACTATCGAAAGAGACTTCTAGTTTAATCGTTCCAAAATCAAGACTTTTGCCGCCAATTTTCATGACAAACTGTGGGATTTCAAGTTCAATCATCAGGTCATCGATTTGGTCAACATATTTTGACCCGTTTTCAAGGCCTATTTTGATTTTTTTAACGGTATTGGTAAGGTCAGTTCCGGCGTCCTTGATTACATCCAATGTATCGAACAAAAGGACACCCGGAGCATCCAATACCTGTGACAGAATATGATTATTGGCGAAGTAGGGCTTCATGCATTTATAATCGATAGCCAGACCAGTACTGATGTTACTGTAAAAATGGAAGTCTAATGAGCTTTTGGCCGTTATTTCGTATGTGCTGATGACTAATTTTTTGCCATTTGATAAATGGTCTTCATATTTTTCAATATCACGCAGGTAGATAAGAATGTTGGCTAAGCGTTTGCCCAACGTTTTTCCGCTAAGATTATCAATATCGGAAAATAAAAACCTTCGAAGCATTGAAAACCTGTCACCTCGGGCCTCGATTTTGGGGTTTCGTTTTATTCCATTGACAACAAGCTGTTCAGCTTTTCCAAGTAGCTTAAATATCTCATCAAAATCACCTTCAATGAGCAGTCTCTTTACTTTTGGATCAGTCAATAGTCCAATTACATAATCAATGATCGTCTTTGCTTTAGCAGGAATCATGCGGATACTACTTTGCCTTTAGGATTCACGTTGGCTTCTTTTCCTCCGATCAGGAAGTATAACAAGGCGGCGAACAAATCAACGACACTAGCGATATCATAGAACAAATCAATCTTTCTGGCAATCGCATCAATTTCAGTTTTCGCAAGAGGTTTGCTTGTCAGCCCCAAGGCTTCATTCGCAGCATGCAGCAGGGCTTTCATTTGACTTTGCAGACTTCTTGTGATCGACCATAGCTGGCGTACTATTTTCTCACCGATCTGGATAAGTCTAGGATGCACTAGTCCTTTCATTTTCTCAAAAAATGTCAGTGACTCAATCAGCTCCTTTGTTTTGTAAAAAAAGCGGAAAGCGTCTCCGACCTTATCCAGTTTGCCGAGTTTCGCAGCCCCGGAAAAGATCCCTGAAATACCACCACTGCAAAACATCAGGATGATATCGACCATTAACGGACCGAGGATACATCCGATGTTAAACCATTGCCTGACGATGTATACAAACCGATTCCACAGCGTGGGCTTCTTAGGATAGCCGGAAGTAATGAGAGAAAGAACACCGGAACCAATGCTGACGATACCTGATCCAAGCATTTTGCCAACCTTCTCCCCATATTCCGCGGCATGCGCTATAAAACTCTCAATGGCTGCAGAAAGCATCTTGCTCATCTCTTTGGAAAAATCGACGAGCATTCCGGGGATTTTTTCGAGGTCAAAATCCATCGTAAACAGACTCAGGAGAGATTCATCCGCCGCAATCATCTCCTTTTCCGGAGTCTCTTTTTTCGCAAACATCCACTGCACTATGCCGGATGCTGCCCAGAAGGCATACCAGCATAAGTTGATGACCAGATTGATGATGTCATAGATGATCTGGTATATCGTTCCGACAAGAAACGGGATGGTGCCAAACAGTCCGCCGCCGACCAGTAATTCAGCATGCCTGGCAGCATCCCCAAGTATCTTGTCCCCTGTAGGCCCCATGACTTCTTTATAGATCGTTTCACCGGCAGAAACGGACATCGCCTGATCGAATTCGCTTTTGGCCTTCGAAAAACGCTTGAGAAACTCATAGGTCTGCTGATGCATCTCAAGGTTCTTATTAAACTGCTTCCAGAAAAACTCAAAAAGAAAATCCATGGCAGGCAAATAGGAAACCACTTTTCCAAACAGAGACTCCATCTCAGCGAGTGTCGCCTGGCCTTTTTCGAGAAACTGCCTGGCGGTGGGTTCACTTTTATTTAAAACGACCCCTTTGATCGAGTTGAATAACGAATCCAGATCAATTTCATTGAAAACATTCTGCACGATATCCTCAAGGGAATTAAATAACAATCCCTTTGCCTGGACGGTCTCCAAAAGGTAAGCTGCGCAGGAGGTAAAACTATTGCTGGCGGCGATCAGCTTCATGTAACCGGCGAGTTCATTCAGATTTTCCATTCGGAGAAATCCGTTTTGCGATAGGTCGGTCAGATTTTTGTAGTAACCGTATCCCAAAATATCATCCAGGCCATAACTAACGTCTTTCGATTCTGACAGCGCAAGGATATGCCGAATCACTTCTTTAACCTGATCCCCAATCGTGATCAGAGACAGGAAAGAACTTTCATTGGCCACGGATATTTCCTCAGCACCCGGATTGACGATGAGGGTCACCACCTCATTAGCTTCCGGTTGTCGCGACGCGGGATGATTGTCCAGCAGGGATTCATCAGGAAGAATGATCACCTTGTTGGCCATCATGTCATACGAGGAAACCGGATACTGTCCATCGAATACATTTCGATTGAGATATTCCAGCAAAGGATTGTCCCGGGCTTCGTCGCTATAATAGACAAAGCCTGAGTGATCTAACGGGGGCTGAACACTGCTTAAGTCTGGTGTTAGCATCCATGCTGCGGGAGCTTCACCATCATGGTGTCGGAAGGCCATAGATTTTGGTTTTAAGGATTAGCCTTCTTTCATGACACCCAGTAATGCTTTCGAGCCGTCGATTCCGGTTTCGTCTTCACCGGTGACTTTATCGCAACAAGGAAGTCCTTCGCCCTTCAGGAAGGCAGAGTCACCCTGGATCAGCGTGAGCGTGGTGGGAACACGCGTCTGCCATTCATCTTCGACAAAACTTTCCGGTTCTTCGAGCTCATCATCGATAGACAGATAGAGTTCATCATCGGTATCCAAAACCAGATCACCGCCGTTCCAGATCTCTCCGGTTTCGAAGTAGTAGTTGACTGCATTTTCAAATCCGCGTCGAACCGGCACCACCATTCTGGCCATGCCGCTTTGCAGGAAACTTTCAAAAATCTGGTCGATGGGATCTTCGGCCTTCAGGAGTTTGCGCCAGTCACAGCGATCAGCCCAGTAGTACGGGTAAAAAATATAGGCCATGATATCCCATTCGAAGGCCTGCTCGAAAAACTTCACGTGCGAAGAGTACACTTCCCATTCCTTGGATTGTTTGGGAAAGTTAACGCGACACTTGCCTGTACCTAAGAACTTGCCTCCGATATAAAACCCAAACGGCCGTGTGATCATTTCTATCGCGGCGCGTTTGAGTTCTCTGATCTCTACACGACGGTTTAGTGCAGTGTTGCCGGTGGCCAGCTTGGCGAGTTCTTCATCTTTTTTCTTGTCCTCTTCGGCAGCATTTTGTGCTTCACCATCCAGGTATGCCTTGTAGGCATCAGAAAGTGCTTTAAACGTATCGGTTTTCCATTCCAGCAGGACCTCGGGAGCAATGACTACTGTCAATTCAATATTGACATTATAGGAAATAGTTCGATGAGCCGTCAAACTGGCATCAACCATGCCTGTAATGCTATCGGAAAAGTCGAAAATGGTAATATCCGGGGCACTCATATTGAGATTGTGCTCATCATAAAATTCCTGCTGCTCCTCCTGTTGTTCTTTCGTATATGAAGGTATGTTGTAGGTGAATTTGTCTTTGTTTTGATTTTTTTCGGAAAGCCTTTTTTCCCATTGTTCCCCTGCAGCAGAGATAGAGAACATAGTTGGATTATTATCGCCCCCCGGGTTGTGCACGAAGTGTCCGGAAAACTGCATTCGAGTCAGTTCATAACCGGTTTCAATCATAACCGAGTTTGGTTTGGTGTGCGGTTTTTTATGGTCAAGCCCTGCAGCCACCAGAGGAATCGTTTGTTTTTTGTCATACTCTTTTGGTCCGTCTAAAACGATTCCATAATAATTGGCCAGTTCCTGGAAATAATTTCCAACCGTGTTGCCTGCAGCGATACCGATATTTTCGTGATGATAGGCTTTGATATCTTCCGGACTTTTAATGCCCAGATCATCCAGTGATTTTAGTTTTTCCGCTTCATCATCACCACCCTGGTTGTTCGGTTTTTTGGGTTTGTTTAAGCCCAGGATCGTGTCTTTGTAAAACCTGGAAGGTTCAGGAATCAGAAACTCCACCATTTCCATATTGCCATAGTTGACCAGGCGATTGGTATAAATGATATCGATCCATCGATAGATGCCGGTGACATGTTCGTCACCTTCACGATTGTCATACCCGTGTCGGATCTTTTCTTCAAATTCCTTTACAATTTTTGAGGTTCGCTTTTCGGAAGTTTTCTGAAGAACACGTTCTGCAGCGGCACTCGTTATGTCCTGTGCATAGGTCGTCGCTTCCATATCGGAATTGGCGGCAGCATTGGTCATCGCGAAACCGAGGCTGGCATCTGCTGAAAAATCACCGTATGGAGTTTTGCCAGTGGCCCCGGTAGAAGCGCCGGCACTGAGTTGATTTGCATTACTCATAACCTCTGACACGGCTTTTTGCACTTCATTCCGAACCGTTGTGGACGTGTCAGTATTCGTTTCCACTTCTGTGTCAGCTGATGTTTCTACAGTATCCTCGGTCGAAGTGAAATGGCGCGTAGAGCGTTCTTTGTATTCCCGCGCCATGATATTTTCTATGTGAGAAACCTCACCGGGGACGTAGCAACAAACCTCCTGTTCCACTCGCCGGAAAATACCCATACCGATGCGGTTGACGCCGTAGAGTTCGGGGGAATCAACCTCATCAGGCGTATCCGGAGTTGTCGCGCAGCTATAATACGTATTGTCCTTGGCGGAAATAGTCACATTGATATCTATGGAATGACCATCTGATAAGATGACCGAACCTTTTATCGAAAATGTAGCGGATTCGTCAACATTGAAGTGCTGATCCGGGAGCACATCATAGGTTTTGATCAGTGAGTCGGATTCAAGGAGCAACAGGGTTTGTGTCGAGCCCACCTTTTGCGAACCTTTGTAAATGGTGAGATCGGCTTTGCTGACCTGTATGGATCGCTTGGGTACTTTGACTGAAAAGGTAAGGGTGTCGGATTTGGTTTCAAAGTCAAGTTGGATTAGATAGCAATAATCGGCAATCGAATCCCCGGGAGTGTCGAGCATTTTATCAGTCGTCTCTCGCAAAGTCCTGTTTTCGTCCACCATATCATGATTGATGTCTTTGTAGTAGGTGAAGATATTGACGGACTTGTCCGGGTGTTTTTCAAGTTGTGTTCGTGTCCTGGCATCGAGTTGGAGCTCAGGGTCTTTGAGTATTTCTTCAATGGACTTATTTCGGGCCCCTCTGCGGGTAAAATTCTTTTTTAAATTTTCTTTGACATGGCCGAGTGTTTGGTATCTGGCCCGTGAACGGGCATTTTTATTCCCCAGCGTAAGGAGTTCTCTCGAGTGATTCAGTTCGCTGACGGGAAGCTTGTGTAGCTGGTTGTCATTGGGGACAGGCTTTTGGAGTTCTTCTTTTTTCCAGGGGGATTTCGTCACGGAAAACACTTTGGGTACAAGGATTTTTGCATTGGCGAGTCGCTTGACGAACTTCCTTTTGTAATCATCGGAAGAAATCAGATTGGGATTGCCTTCGTAAAACGCCCTGGCAAGGTCTTCTACCGTTTGGTCTTTTGTGATTCGGATAAAGTGATTGGCGATCAACAAATTGCTGCAGGCTTGTCTGAGCGTCGGATTCTTTTTCATGACCAACTGGTAGAAAAGCTGGTCCCAGAGATAGAGTTCATCGGCTTCATTCAGGGGTGTAATGTGAGACGCGTGGTCCACCAGGCGCGAAGCCGACAGCTGGCGTTTGTTGCGCGATAACCAGAGGCTGAATTTCTGCAGCGCTTCGTATTGTCCGGGTAGCGCTCTCGCAGTGGTGAGGGCTTTAAATTTTTTTGCATTCGCCTGGATCTGGTTTCGGGCGATAGAAATATTCTCCTCGTCCAGATCTTTCAGAAACTGACTGGCAGATGGGTTTGGGTGGGAAACGAAGACCAGGCTTTTCTTTTCCTGATCGATAAGTTGTACAGGTCGCTGGGAAACAAAGCGGAACAGCTCTGTTCGTACTGGTTTAATGGCCATGTGAAACAAAGTTTTTGGTGGTTAATAAATCGCTTAGCGCATTTTGGGTGTATGCAGACGGTTTATTATTTGGGAAGGTAATGAAAACAAATTAGGTTTGAAGAATTGAAGCCGAAGAGATTGTTTGATTTTACTTAGATTTTATTTCGCTTGTGTTTTGATGCGGAAAATTTGACCAGAGGGGCGTGAATTGTACCGGATTTGAAAACAAATCCTCAACTTCGCCGTTATATTACGTTATGCATCCGGCGCCCTGCATTGGCGTGTTCGGGAAAGAATTTTAAAAAGGAAATCGTTTATGAAGCTCATTTCAACATTTTTATACGCCTCTCTTTTTCTGGTTATGTTCAGTGCTCAGGCTTGTGATCAAAAAGATGAATCCAACCAGGAAGCGGGTGCACAAACACAACCGACTGCCCCCACACCTGCTGTGGTGCCCTCTCCTCCTGCTTACGCTTCTGACAAAGAGGGATGGCTTGTGGATTTGGATGAAGCATATGCTCAATCCATTCAATCCGGGAAGCCGATTCTGGCCAATTTCACCGGCAGTGATTGGTGCGGGTGGTGCAAAAAGCTTGATGCGGATGTTTTTTCCACACCAAAGTTTAAAGAATGGGCAGATAAAAACGTCGTACTGCTCGAAGTCGATTTCCCGAGAAGAAAACAACTCCCTGAGAAAAACAGGCAACAAAATATGGCCATGGCTCAGTCACTGGGGATCAAAGGCTATCCCACGATCTGGATACTCAACGTCACCCGAGAAGAAGAAAACAGCCGGTTTAAAGTCGATCCCATCGGCAAGACCGGGTATACAAAAACACCCGAAGAATTTATCGGCGTGGTCGCTAATTTTGTCGTGGCCGGGAGGCAGAATGGGTGAGGCTGCGATCTCATTCTTTAAGTAGTTGAATAATATTGGCTACGTTTTGAGAGTTCTTTCCTATCGAATAGAGTAGGGGATTATACATTTTTCATTGTGAGCTTTATATCGTTTTTTAGACACCAGGTCCACTCATGCTTTTTCTGCTGCTGCTTTGTTGAAATTTAGCAGTAAAATATGTAGGATCTGCGCCACTGATCCATCTTCCTAATGGGTATTTGATATAGAGGGATTTTGTCTTGATACGTACCAAAACCTTTGATCAAGAATTCTGTGCAATTGAAATTTCGTTTGTTTTCGGTTTTGTTGTGTCTGGGCATCCTGGTTCAGCACGATGCTCTTGCTCAGGAAAAAGATAAGTTCAGTGTACTCATATCTCCATTGGGATTTAAGTTTCAATCTGTTGCCTTTGAGGAGCTGGGACTCGGGTATTATAAAGTGAAATTTAATCCGGTCAATCAGATGTCAGTTTTGGGTTTGTACCGGATTCCTGTTACGAAGAAATTTGCTTTAAACTTAGGGCTTGGATTACGCCAGGACAAGTTTAATTTTGATTACATAATTACACATCCGTTTGATCCTGAAACGATAATAGACAAAGTCAACCGCTATCATAATCGCGTGAATTTAACCAGCCATGTAAGTTTGCGCTGGAGCTCTGAAAAGATTAAGGTTGCCCTGGGCTATGAGTTTCCCATGGAACTTTTTAGCCGGTCGAATATTGACTACTATTATGGCCCGGTTGAAATTTATTTTGATCCCGGCGCTCAGGACATTGCTTACTTGCGGGTAGTGGAGAGAGATGTGTTTACGGATGATATTTTCAGGTTGGCCAGCCCGGTTCTTATCCTTGAATATAAGCTGAGTGAAACCGTTTGGCTCAGTATGACCTCTCAGATAAAACCTTATGGTAGCTGGTATTTGTACCAATTGGATATTCAAGGCGATCCCGGAGACCTTCCGGATGGGGATTACCAGCTCAATGACAGCAGATTGGATATGAAAAATGTTTCTGTTAGCATAGGGATTGAGTATGTATTCTGATAGAAAAACTTTTGGTAGGAAGAAGGGGTTAAAATTCTCCTTTTAACTAGCTTTTTCAAATCAATCCTTCGTTGAAACTGATTCTGACTAATTTTACCGGCAGTGATTGGTGCGGGTGGTGCAAAAAGCTTGATGCGGATGTTTTTTTGACACAAAAGTGTAAGGGTTGCGCAGAAAAATTGTCGGGATGCTCGAATTCGATCTTCAAAGTGGAAATCGGCCGGTTTAGAGTCAATCCCATCGGGAAGACCGATTATACTACAAACCCGAGGAGTTTACAGGAGTGGTGGCTAGCTACGGTCGATTCGGCAGCGGAACGGGATAATCCAATTCTAATTACACACAATCATTAGGTTTGAATGTCTGAATTACCTCTGAATGGTTCAGAATGTCTAACTTTTGTCTGCAAAGAAAGTACGCAAAAGGCAAAAGTGAATTGGATACACTGGAAATCATAGTCAGCATTCGAAAGATTGTACGATCGCTTAACCTTGAATCAAAGGCGATTCAAAAGGATTTTGGATTGAGTATTACGCAATTGCTGTGTCTGGGACATTTGCAAAACAGTCCGGACTATCGCACGACTCATAAGGAGCTCATGACCTTACTTAGCCTTAATTCAAGTACGGTGTCGGGTATTCTCAACCGGCTGGAAAAACGAGGGTACGTGGCCAGAATAAGCAGCGATACAGATAAGCGCTCAAAATTAATCACCCTTACCGCTTCAGGTCTCAAACTTTTGGAAGAAACCCCGAACGTGCTTCACGATCGTCTTTCTGATCGCCTGGATACTTTATCTGCGGAAAACAAGGCAATGGTGCAGAAGTCGCTCAACTTTATCATTGCGGCAATGGAAATACGAGAGGTAGAAGCCTCTCCACTACTCACACCGGAGGAGCCCATCGACTAAATTCCGTACTGTTCTAACCCTGTGTCACGGGTCATCCTATCCTATAATTCAAGGTGATTAGGTTCTACAGAACATAAATCGTACCTTTGCGGCTGAATTTCAACCTATTCGCAAGTAAAACAGCACGCTATGAATTATACGGAACAAGATATATCCACGATTGAAGAAGCAGAGAAGTTTAATGATCTACCTGAATCGATCAGCGGGAATGAAACACTGGAAAGTCTTGAGGATCAGGACATTCCGGAACATATCAAGGATTTTGTAGGCATCGACGAACTTGAGCACCGCAATTTTACCGGAGGCGCTTTCTGGCAGAAAATCCCGGCTTTCAGCGAAATCACGGAAGAGGAGTTTCTCGATACGAAATTCCAAAACAAGCATACTGTACGGAAGGTGAAAAAGCTTGAAGAGCTGGTAAAAGGTCTTGTAAACGATAAATTTTTGGAAGAAGTTAAGGCAGGGATGGAAAGGGCACCGATGAACCTCAGTATTTCGCCTTATATCCTCAGTCTGATTGACTGGGAAGATCCATGGAATGATCCTTTGCGCATTCAGTTTATTCCCATTAACAGCGGGTTTAAAAAAGATCATCCGAAACTGACGCTTGATTCGCTGGCCGAACAAGGAGACTCACCTGTCGATGGATTGGTGCACAGATATTTTGACAAAGTATTGTTTTTGCCTCTTGATGTTTGTCCGGTGTATTGTCGTTTTTGTACACGCAGTTACGCGATCGGAGGCAATACAGAAAGTGTGGATAAGCTTCGCTTTCGAAATGCTCCGGACAATTGGAAAAAGGCGTTTGCATACATCGCTTCCAGACCGGAAATTGAAGATGTGGTGATATCCGGAGGAGATGCCTATATGCTTGTGCCTGATCGATTGCGATTGATCGGTGAAATATTGTTGGAAATTCCACACGTGCGTCGTATGCGGTTTGCTTCAAAAGGACCTGCGGTGATGCCAATGAAAATTCTTACCGATACCGCATGGACGGAGGCATTGGTTGACATTGTCAATCTGGGCCGTAAGAAAGGGAAGGAAGTCGTATTGCATACCCATTTTAACAGCGCAAACGAAATCACCGATATCACCCGGAGATCGATGCTTCACCTTTTTCAAAAAGGAGTCACCGTGAGAAATCAAAGTGTCCTGATCAAGGGTGTGAATGATACACCGGAGAGTATGATTGAGCTGATCCGCAAACTATCCTATATGAATGTGCAGCCTTACTACGTGTATCAGCATGATATGGTACCCGGCACTGAAGATATGCGGACCAGTGTCAAACAAACCGTAGCCCTTGAGAAGGCAGTGCGCGGTGTGACCGCCGGATTTAATACACCATTGTTTGTTACCGATGCACCGGGCGGAGGCGGAAAACGAGATGTGCATAGTTATGATTTCTATGATGAAACCACGGGCATAAGTGTTTATCGAAGTCCTAGTGTGGATGATTCCAAGTTGTACCTCTACTTCGATCCGATAGATACGTTGCCGGCAGAAGGCCGGAAGTTGTGGGAGGATGAAACCCTGCATGACCGCCTTATAGAAAATGCAGTGACCAACTCCGGCTATGCTGCCCTTGAGCCTGTACTTTAGGTATGCATTGGATTGATTACGTCATTTTCGTTGCCTATTTTTTTGGAATCCTCTATATCGGGTATTATTTCCTGCGGAAAAACCAATCCAGAGAGGATTACTACGTCGGTGGCCGCAATATTAAAGCCGGCCACGTAGGGTTAAGTATTGCAGCAACAGATGTGGGTGGAGGTTTTTCCATCGGACTTGGAGGACTAGGTTTTACAATGGGGTTGTCTGGCAGCTGGTTGTTATTTACCGGTCTTATCGGCGCCTGGCTGGCAGCAGTGCTCACTGTCCCAAAACTGAAAGCATTGGATGAACATGCAGGACTGTTGACCTTTCCTGATTTTCTTAAGCTCAAGTATAATGCAACTGTCGGGTGGCTGGCAGCCATCATCTCCGGTCTGGGGTATATTGGATTTACATCGGGTCAGATTTTGGCCGGTGGGAAATTAGCCTCAGCCAGCATTTTTCAGGACATCACCTGGATGGATCCTTTGTTTTTTTCTTTACTGGTGATGTCATTTGTGGTTGTCGTATATACGAGTATGGGAGGCATCAAAGCAGTTATTTATACGGATACCGTGCAGTGGGTTGTGTTACTCGCCGGACTCTTATTTCTTGGAATTCCTTTCGCGTATGTTAAGCTGGGCGGGTGGGAAGTAATCAGGAGTTCGCTGCCTTCGTCTCATTTTTCCCTGACTAATATTTCAGTTTGTTTCAAATCCAGGATTTCACGG
>JAUHXV010000130.1 GCA_030426765.1 Bacteroidia bacterium
CCAAGTCCCTGGAATGTATGGGCAGAGGCCGATCGACGTGGTAAGCAGGTAAATATCCAATGGGAGTATACTCCTAACACTGAGGTACATCACTTTGTCGTGCTTAGAGGTGAAGGATCTACAGATGTCTCGACTTATGAATTAGTGCCGGCATCTCAAATAAAAATAGAGCATCGTCGGAAAGCCATTTTCCGATATGTGGATCACCAGCCAAAAATGAACACGGCGTATCGCTATGCTGTGCGAGCTGTTCTCACCAATGAAATGCAGTCACCCCTTAGTTCCACCACTCAAATCGCGTATTAGGATGAAATATAAATTGATCATGAGATTGTATGTTGGATTCGTATTGATGTTGGTCAGCTTACCGGATATCTGGTCGCAGGGTCAAATTCGAATTGAAGCGGAGTTGCTGTCGGTAGAGTGGTACGGCATTTTTGATGATCAATGCTGCTTTGATCATTTCCGACCTGATCCGGCCTGGGACATTACTCTGACGCCAAGATTTTATCAAAACGGAGCCTGGAACACGCTTACCACATTCACCTGGTGTGACAGGCTCATCAATCAACAGCCTTATGGTAGTCCTTATGGCGATGAGAATAATACGTTTTCCCATGTATGGCCAATTTATCCTCCGCCTTTTGCGGACTACAACACGATAGTTAATTACAGGGAGTTTCAAACAAATTTAGATGTGACGGGAAGTGGATTTGACCTTTGTAATAATAGCCTTGACCTCCGTTACTGGACAACATTTTACGAAAGTGATGCGGCTGAAAGTTGCGATGAGACTGGAGGTGATTATGTAGCAAGTGATTCAGGATTTCGCTACCATCTTTCGACCCGGGCGCCAACACCTGGTGTGTGGCACACTGTGAGGCAGCAATCAGGTCGAGGTACGTATGGTTATTACTATACGATCAGATATCGCTACACTTTTGATGCGATCAAGGAAACTATTAGATACACGAATACTGCTAATGGAACTCAACCGACGTTTTGCGAAGGAGACACCTATCGTATTGCAGTCGACTATGAGGATTCACAATACAATGGTGGAATTTTTGAATGGCAATCATCAAATACAGGAAGTGCTCCATGGACTCCGGAGCCTGAAACAACAAATTATCTGGATCGTCAGGTTACTTTGCCCTTACGGCACTATCGAGTCCGAATGAAGCCAAATTCAGGTTGCATTTATGATAATCAGGACTGGATATCAACCGCGACAATTCCTGCGCCTACTATACTTACTCCTCCACCTGATGTGTCGAATATCAACGTTACTCTATTGCCAACCTGTGGCACTGATGCAGACATGTCGATTCGTTTTGATGGCATTAGCAATTATGATCCAAATACACAGATAAGACTTACACTGGTAGATGCTGGCGACAACGTGGTTGCCAACGCAGGCGCTGATGGGAATAATCCATTGTATGCCGGAGGTTCTCATCTTTTTTCGGGTTTGAATACTGGTACCTATTCTCTTAAGGTCACCACCGTAATACAGGAGGCAGGTCTAAGTCAGATGACCATTGGAAATTGTACTGTCGTGAAGTCATTGGGTTCACTAGCGCACCTTCCTGATCCTGTCTTAGTTGCGAATAATATCACTCAGCCCACTTGCCCTGGTGGTCAGGGCTCATTTTCGTTCTCCGTCACCAATGGCAATGGTCCGTTTAACTATACTCTCTTAGACAGTAGTGAGTCCTCCTTTTTCGAGTTCCTATAGAGTACAGGTAAGCAATGTACATGGATGTGTCACTAATTCCTCAAATTTTGGATTCTCTGATCCACAGGTAATGACAGCGGATGTCATAGTCAGTTCATCTATACAATGTAAAGGAGATTCGGGACGTATATTGCTCAATAATATTACCGGTGGAGTCGGTCCTTACGACATATCCTGGCGACAATCAGGATCAACCGGGGCCTGGACAACGGTGGCGAGTGACGTCAACGCAATGCCTCCTCCCACAGTTGACTTGCCTGACGGAGCATATGACTTCCAGCTGATCGATAACAATGGTTGTGCGCAAGAGGTAGGCAGGGCAACACTTACCGAGCCGGCTGTTGCTCTTGCTATTGCGGCTAGCAGTACGCCTGCCAGTGCATGTGCAGATAACGGCACTATAACCGCAGGCGCCTCCTGGGGAGAAGCTCCCTATACCTTCAGCATACCGGGATATAGCCCCGACCCGGGTGCAGGAACAACCGCTACTTTCTCTGGTATCCCGGGGGATGCCTCCTATGTGGTTTCCGTGACCGATAATCGGGGATGCGTGCAAAGCTATACCATCGCCGTAGGAAAGCAGAGTCCGTTGAATCTGACAGTAGCAAATCAAGTAGATGTAACCTGTGCCGGAGATGCCAACGGCTTTTTGACCGTAAGTGCAAGTGGAGGAAGAACTCCCTACATGTACTCTCTCAATGGTTTGAACTTTCAGCCCAGTCCTGTATTTCAAACCTTATCCGGTGGATCCTATACCGTGACGCTCGCGGATGCAGATGGGTGCCAGACGACAGTAGGTGCTACGATTGATGAGCCCGAAAGCTTTTTCATCACAGCATACGATATCGTTCAACCCATTCTTTGTCCAGGAGACCTGGCTACAGTGATTCTGGATATTGATGGTCGCTCGGTTGCCGATAATCCTTTGATGGTTTCTACCGATGGTGGAAGCACTTTCAATCCCATAAGCCTGACCGAGGAAACTGAACCCGTGTTACGCCGATATATAGCACTGACCTTGTCCCCGGGTGTTTATGACATCGTTCTAAAAGATCAGAATGATTGTACAGCCAACGGTACGGTAGCCTTCACGCTTACAGAGCCGACCGCGATATCTGCAGAATTAGATTCGACAAACAATATTTCTTGTTTTGGCGCCGATGATGGCAGGATTCATCTGGATCTGACGGGTGGAACGGCGCCTTATATGGTGACCCTTTTGGACGCTGATGACAACAGTCAGGTACAGCTTCAAAGTGGCGTATCAGCGGGACCTTACATTCTCATGAATGTGCCTCCACATAATAATTATTCTGTGTTAGTCACTGATGCAAACAATTGCATGGCTACTATCACCTCGATCGATATAACTACGCCCGATCTACTTCAGGTTGTATTGCAGAATACCGGTCCGGACATTGATTGCTCCTTAACGAATGGAGAAGTGACGGCTACGGCATCAGGAGGTACATCTCCCTATATGTATTCTCTGGATAACATCAACTTTGGATCTTCAGCAGTATTGACAGGAGCCGGGACCAGCAATACCGTCTATGTCAGGGATGCCAACGGTTGCCTGGTGCAGGAAACCATTAATATTCCTATGCAGTCTTTCCAGCCAAATCCTGTCGTTACCATACTGGACCCGGCCATTAACCAATGTCAAAATGCCATGATCCGGGTTGAATTTACCCCTAATGGCTTTACCCACAATTGGAGTATTTCTGCCCCAGGTCCGAATTGTGACGTAGCGGTTGCCACGGCAACCACCGGACCTGGTGAATCCTTCTTTGAGATCAGTGATCTTCCAGCGGGATCCTACCAGCTCTGTGCCACAGCCGCAAATTGTACACTGGCACCAGTGGACTTTGAGGTTGAAAATATGGCGTCTCTCACACTGGAAACTACTAGTGTCCAGCATGTGCTTTGCTTTGGAGATGCTACGGGTAGTGTTATGCTCCTGGCCTCCGGAGGTGTAGGTCCCTATACCATTACACAAAATAGTAGCAACCCGGTGGATGGCAATACGGCTACCTATAGTAGTCTATCTGCAGGGACTTATTTCTACCAGGTGACAGACAGTAAGGGATGCACGGCAGCTATAACCATCCCCATCACTCAACCAAACCTAATCTTTCACGATCAATTGACACTACAGGATGCGTTGTGCGCAGATAGTGCCAGTGGATCTATAGCTTTCAGACCCATTGGTGGAAATGGATCGT
>JAUHXV010000055.1 GCA_030426765.1 Bacteroidia bacterium
CTTCTGAAGGCCAGGAAATGAGTACTGAAATGCTCAATGCCCGGCCAGTTTCTGCTCAACCGGCTGCTTACAGGGCGAAACCATACAACTGCTCCCTGACTAAAAAAGAAGATCCTTCCGGTCAGCAAACGCAGACCACGACTGCTGCCGGTATATTATTTACACATACCGATAAAGAATTACGTCCTTATTTCAAGGACAAAGACCTTATGACTTGTTTGACACGTCTGTCAAGAACAGGTCCTTATGTGTATCTGGTGGTGGAATTTCAAATCGCCAGTTCGCATTCGCGTAAAAACTTCGGCGCTTTGTTAGCCGGTAGTCTTCTTCGGTTTCAGCTTATGAATGAAGAACGAGTTTCTTTGTACAATGCTACGATCAATTCCGGCCGAATTGATGCGTACAGTGGTCATACTATTTTTACAGGCCAGTATGCGCTGGGAAAAAAGGAGATTAAAGCGCTTAAAAAATCCGGCCTGGATAAAATGCGCGTTATGTGGAGCACCGGATTTGAGGACTATGATATTTACAATATTGACCTGCTGATTCACCAGATAGAATGCCTGGAGGATAAACGCCGTTAAGCTCCAGACTGAATCAGTCAACTGAAAAGATAAAATGCTTGGATTAAAATTACCCACCGACCCCAGATGGGTCAATCTGGCGGAGATGTCACTCGAAGATATCCTGACCGACCATGCCTATTGCGAGCAAAAAGCGGCTACTTCGTGTATATCCCTGATCCAATCCTTTCCGGACAAAGAAGATCTGGTCAGTCATCTGGCGCCTATCGTCACGGAAGAATGGGGCCATTTCAGATTGGTGCTTCAGGAACTCAAAAAGAGAAATCTCGCATTGGGTCGTCAGCGTAAAGATGAATATGTCAATGCTTTGCTGAAGTTTGAACGGAAAGGAGGTTCGCGGGAAGAACGGCTGATTGAACGCCTGCTTGTCTGTGCCCTGATCGAGGCCCGAAGTTGTGAGCGCTTCAGACTGCTATCCCTTCATATATCTGAAGAGGAACTCAGGAGTTTCTACCATGGATTTATGGTATCGGAAGCCGGCCATTATCGCCTTTTTATTGATCTTGCGAATCAATACGGTGATCCGGAAAAGGTGAAGGTGCGCTGGACTGAATACCTGGCGTATGAGGCTGAAGTGATGAATACCCTGACCCTTCGGGGCGATCGAATGCATTAAGGCACTGCACGCAGATTACTGAGGGCGTGACGTACTCTTAAGCAACTGGATTTGGGTCGCATTATTTCCATAGGTTTGTGTACCTACCAATACGATGATTTCATTGGTCGACATGACGCTCCACTCACTCATCGGATAATCCTGCACATCAGGCTGAAGAAACAGCACCTGGTTATCGTGCGTATACGTCCACTTACCTGTATGCGTTTGCTCGCTTCCTCTGCCGGCCATATACTGACCTGTGTTCATCAACTGAATCCAATCATTTTTTCTGGGATGATTTTCATCGGCTGGTCCTCCGATCACAGCATTGTAGATCAAAATTTTATCTGTCAGAAAATTATAGTCATGTCCTTTGGAAGGGTCGCCGATGTTTTCGCTGCTTTCCCCGTTGGGTGTTGTCGATGTCTCAGTTTGTACATCTGACGATTCTTCAGTACTCGTGGATGAATCTTTACAGCTGTTGAGGAGAAAGAGGCTCACACTGAAACAAATAACATAAATTGCCTTCATATTGGTGATTTTCCGGCAAAAATATAGATCATCAGGGAAACTTGTGCCGTTCATAGATGAAAAAACTGACTGGGCGGATAGTATATGTCAAAAAACGCTACAAATACGTTATCCAGAGAGGTAGAACGATTCCTACTGAGCATTGGTGTCTCCCGGCAAACGCGGCTGCTAGTGGGCGTCAGTGGCGGGATGGATAGCATGGCCTTACTACATAATCTGTACGCATTGGGCTATTCTATTTCCGCGAGTCATGTCAACTTCAATTTACGAGGATCTGAATCAGATGAAGATGCCGCCTTCGTGCGACAATGGTGTGCAGGGCGAAGTATTCCGTTTTTGTTTCTGAATAAGATCACTAAAACCATTGAGGCAGAACTCGGCATAAACACCCAAACTGCGGCAAGAAAAATCAGGTATGATTGGTGGGAAAAACTGGCTCGCAAACACGGATTCGAATATGTTTGTACAGCTCATCATTTTGATGATTCTGTCGAAACGCTGTTGCTCAATCTGTTTCGGGGCACTGGCATTAAGGGGCTTCGAGGGATTCCTGCTCAGCGCGGTATCTATCTCCGACCGCTTCTCAATATTTCTAAAACAGATATCAAAACGTATTGCCTTGAGCATGAGATCCCGTATCGGGAAGACTCCTCCAATGAGAAGGATGACTATCAGCGAAATCAGATCCGGCATCATATCGTCCCTTTGTTGCATGAGATATATCCCGGCTTTCAATCCAGCATGCACAAGACCATCGAAAGGATCAACCTCGAATGGGAGACCATCGATCATTTGTACTCGGAATGGGTAGCCAAACACATTGCGCAAGAGCGTGGCGGTATCCGGATAGAAAGCCATCGCCAGACCATTGCATTTGCTCTTCGTTGGCTTGAAGAAATCGGGATTCCCTGGTCATTGGCCACTGATTTTGTAATGGCTTCAGATGACAATACCGGGCAGGTGCTGGAGTATGCTGATCGGCGTTTGTCGAGAACAGCCTTTGGGTTTTATCTGGCAGACTTACAGCCCACCGCTCAATACATCTTAGAGTCACCGGGACAGTATAGCTACGAAGATTTCAACATTTCCATTGAAGCTTTATCGGGATCGGAGCCTATGCATTTTGAAGACCCGAATGTGGTCTATGCTTCGGACAAGGTTATGTCGTGGCCGATGATCATTCGGCACATCAAAGACGGAGATGTATTTCAGCCTTTTGGCATGGAGGGAAAACATAAAAAAATCCAGGACCTGCTGACAGATCTTAAACTTGAAATGTATCAGAAAAGCAGAGTGCTCATTCTTGAAAATCAAACGCATATTGTTTGGGTTGTCGGCTTGCGTCTGGATGAGCGAGCCCGGGTGCATCCCGATGATGCTTTGAAGTATAAAATAACGTATACTGAACGAGTGGGCTAAACGAAAATAAAGACCACCACAAACGCCAGGACGGTCGCGATGATGCCGTACATAAAGATGTTATAGCATTTGCGCAGATAGGTGTATTTAGCTCCAAGCGTTTTCCCCAAAAAGAATAAATCACGCATAATGGTGGTATCCAGGATTGTATCATCCGCTACGGTGGCATTCATGCCTTCTTTGTACTCTTCGAAACTCATTCTAAAATAATTGCCGAAGAAAAACAGGTTGGATTTTTTCTGCAAAATGCTATCCATGGTACTTACGCCTTTCATGGGAATCGGACGTGTGGCCAGTGTGGCAAAAATCATGGACACCAGGCATACGCCGAGCAAGAGGATGGTTGGATACAAGAGTATACGATGCTGGACAATTTCTTTTCCCAGCAGTGGCAATGCGAAGGTGATGATCAGGGCATTGACGGACAACATAATATTGGCTTTATTATCCGCTATCGCACTCAGGTCGATGTGATTGCGCAATGCTGTTTTAAATTGGGTTTGGGCTGACTTGCTGGTACTGATGGTATCCGGCCCTTCATGATCGCGCTGGGCATCCTGATCGGCGAGGCGAACTTCTTCCTCGAGCAACTTTTTGTTCTGCTGCTTCCCATCCTCATATTTTGCTTTCCCAATTTCAGAGTGGTACTGATGCTCATTAAAAAAGTCCAGATTATTTCTGGCCCATTCCGTTTTACTATAGTTGGTATGCTGCAGGGCATTGAGCTCTTTGCGCAAGGTATTGGTGACGATCCCAAATTGCCTTTTGGACAATGTGCTGGTATCGGCATCTTTGATGAGCATTTCGAGTTCACTGGCAGGTTGCGTTTCCATTTTGGTCGCCAGAATGAGGCCTTCAATTTTCTTGATCTTTTCCGACGGATAATTTTGTGAGGTCAGAAAAGTTCGGGCTATTCGTGCACCCACCTCTTCATGGCCATTAAACGTTTCTGAAAATCCTGAATCGTGGAATAAAGCCGCCAGATTGAGGATTTCAATATCGTCACGGCTAACCTTTGAGAGTCTGGCCAGATAGAGCACCTCGTCCCGCACGTGGCAGGTATGGATCCAGTTATGATACAAATAGATGTTAGAGGGGATTCGTTCTTCGAAAATCTGTCGAACATAATCCTCCGCCGCTATGATGATTTCGCTCTGATACACAGGGGCAATATGCTAAAATTATACCGTTTTCCTGCCAGACTTCTTTTCTGCAAACATCTTGCAGGATCGATTTAGCTTAATGAAGCCTCGGCAGATGATCCAAGCACTTAATGTTTTACTTTAAATAAAAGCAAACAAAATGCTTAATGTCAATATATTACGATGATATAATAAGTATAAAATATAATCGTACTGAGGGGATTTGCAGAAATGAGAAAATCAAACCTCTCTACTCGGATGCATTGGCCGTTCCATTGACGTCACCGATTTTTATACCCATGATTTCCAGGCTGGAAGGATCATCCGGAAAATCCGGATCGACAACGATCTCCTGTGGATCAAAACGCCACGACGGAGAGGAAGGCAGCACATTAATTTTCCCGAGAAGCAATCTTAACAAGACCACGATATCGCCCACAGAAAGGTCGTCATTGTGGGTCGCATCAGCAGCTATCAACTGCCAGTTGAAATCAAAAGTGTCTTTGCCTAGCAGATGCTTTTGAATAGCCACAAGATCAAGCGCATTCAGGCCATTGACTGGGTTGTCATTCTTTTCGGCTCTAATCGTATAGGTGCCATTTCGATTGACGCCAGGTAGTTCAAACACCCCATCTGCATCAGTCACATATTCTTCCTGCGCAGATCCGGTGATCGTGACGACTGCGTTTTTGACGGGATTCCCGGATGGATCTCTGACTACACCACGCAGAGTAATCGCATCATCTGAATCGATATTTGGAAGTGATGCAACTTGCTTCAGACCTGTTTGGTCTGGATCGAGCCAATCACCCAATCGTTCCTGCGCCGTAGCACCCAGGTTCCATGATTTGGAGAAACGACCGATATAGGTGTTGTTTTCTGCCTCACAACCTGTGGTGCCACCGTGGAGCTGACCGACCAAAAGACCATTTTCATTAAACAAAGGGCCTCCGGAAGAACCCGGTTGATGTCCGCCTTCTGTAAACTTCATTCGAAAATGGTGATGGGAAGGTGTGGTATACCCTTCCGTCCAGTTGATTGAATTTGGATGGATCGTTGCTTCATTTACACAAGTTGATATCTTGCGGATATCTGCATTTGGATGGTGGATCAGATAACTGGTATCCGGTTTTGCATCTTCATCGCGATCCCAACCGGCGAACGTGACTTGCTCATTGACAGGAATCTCTTCATCCAGCAACACCAGCAGAAAGTCAGATTCCTGACCCAAAGAAATGAGGGTACATCCTGTAAGGGATGTAAAATCAGGTTCCTCATTCGGATTCTGGCAAGCATGGGATTTGTATTTGAAATCAAACCGCCACATATCATAGAGCGGTGTATAGTCATACTGGCAGTGGTAAGCGGAAAGCAAATAGGGTGTCTTGTCATTTCGCGTGGTATTGACAAATGCACCGGTACACCATCCGATTCCCTCTTCCATCACCATGCGCATGCGTACAGCACTATTGGATATGAGTTGTCCAATGCTATCCTGTCTGCATGCGGCATTTGGATGGCAAGGCAGGGCAGTGTTAAATCCAATGCCCCTTGTTCTGGCATCTGGTGTTTTCTGATAATATATTTTCGAAATGGAAAAAGTTGCTTCATACGATAACGTATGCGTGCGTCTCCAAACCAACCCTACAGTTTTAGGATCGAATGGAGGTGAAAGTGCACGCTTTTTTCCTTGCATTGCAAAATCATAGAAAATCTTCCCTGCTTTAAAATCAAAGAGAACTAACATCTCCCCCGATGTTGAGGGATCAGAGGCGAAATGCATGTCATCAATAAGGAGCTCTATAGTAGCATCATCTTCGAAATCGAAAAAGTATGTGGTAGCATGTCCTACTTTGGCCAGAGATGCTGAAGACAGGCCGGTTGAAATGCCCATAATGTCGAGCATACCATCATTCTCATCATGCCATTTTTGCTCATCTTTTTCATCCCACCTAATGGAAATTGTGGACAACGAATCCTGCAACCTGGCGGGCTCGATCCTGGCTTCCAGTTGCCCCTCAGCAGAGGTCACAAAAGCAAACACAATGACAACTATGGAGAAAAAATGAGAAAAACTAGAACGCATAAGCGTGTTTACGGATTTAATATATTACAGCAAAAATACAAGTATATCTTGTACTTCCCTGAAATTTACTTTGCAAATAGCAAGCCAATATCCTTAAACGCCTTGAATTCCAAGGCATTGCCACACGGATCAAGAAAAAACATGGTGGCCTGTTCGCCAGCTTCACCTTTAAACCGAATGTAAGGATCAATGACAAAGGAAATACCTGCCTGACGCACTTTGTTTTCCAGTCTCTCCCACTCCTCCCACGGGAGTACGACACCAAAGTGAGGTATAGGCACATCATGGCCATCCACGGGATTGGAGTGCTGCTCCTCTCCGGATTTAGGTTGATAGTGAATCACCAGCTGATGACCGAAAAAATCATAATCCGTCCATAATGCATCACTTCGTCCTTCAGGGCATCCCAACATCTGCCCATAGAAATGACGAGCTTTTTCGAGATTGTCAACCGGTATAGCCAAATGGAAGGGTGAAAGAGTCATGTTTTTCAAAAGCGTTTTTTTAAGGGATCAATGTGAAAAGCTCGAATAATTCTGATGGTCAGTGGTACGATCGCTTTTCCTGCTTTCCGTACCAGTTGATCCAGCCAGGGATAAACCGGTGCGCGGTCAACAATTTTTGATGATATCCTATAATAGAAAGCGATCAAGAACCTTCCCAAAATACTTTTAGATAAATACTGATCACGGTATCGAGTCAGAAACTCGTATTCCGGGCTTTGTGTGGTATAACAATAGGTGACCACGAAACAAGCTTGTCCCTGCAGGCGAGCATTGAGATGATAGGTCACCGGTCGCTCCGAACGCTCATGGCATGTCAGTACTATTCGTCCTCCCGGCGGTCGTTCACCTAATTTTCCTGTGGCAAATAAAGCGTTGGTTCTGATGGATGCGCCACCGTACAACATGCCGGCCACAAACTCACCTTTGCCCCATTGATCCGCCATCGTCTGATTGTGTTTCGTATCGATCAGAGCAGGCAGATCGAGATGCAGGTATATATTTCTGTCCGTCGGATTGGAGATCACCAGGCTGAGGTTGTACCACTTCGTGCTCACGCCTTCCGTCGCCTCCCATTTTGCCTTTAATCGGAGATACGGTTCCACTTCCTGTGGAATGGTCACCGAATCTTTGGGCTCACTTGATTCCAACAGATCTTTCCCGTCGAAAAACAAATCGCCCATTGCTCTATACAATTCGTCCCATTCCCACAATTCAAGTCCGGTTGTCTCGGCGTAAGATTTGCTTTCCGTTGAAAAGGATGCGTTGGTGATGACCCAGCCATGTGCGCAATCGGTCTCCTCCATCAGCGAACCCACTCTTTCTAATATGCTGAGCGGAATCGGATGTTCTGTTCTGGAATGCACCGGATGAATCAGATGGGTTTCATGTTCTTTTTCAGCCAGGATCATGCCGGCCATTTCAGGAGAAGGATCCATCGGTAGCAGGGTAAATCCATCGACTTCAAACATGTACCGGATAAAGCCTTCAAACACCAGGGGGCTCTGTTCTCGGAAATGCAGCGGCGCCGATTCCCGTAAGAATTGTTGTATATCTATCTGATTAAAGTCCATGTTTGTCAGAAAAATAATAATTTCGGCACTCAATAGATAACAAATTGTTCCCATATGAGATCCAAAAATGTTCTGCTTCCTCTGTTTTGCCTGATTTTACTAGCCTTAGCCGGAGCGTCCTGCAATAATAGTGCAACTACGGTTAGCGAAGAAACCGGTGAAACCACCTCTACCGGTAATTCAGAAGACCACATCCTGGATAAAGCCACATTTGAAGCTCAAATGAAGAAACGAGGAGCGGTCATCGTGGACGTCAGAATGCCCCAGGAATTTGAACAAGGCTCACTGGAAGGAGCCATCAATATTGATTTCTTTTCCCCTACATTCAAGACCGACCTACTCGACCTGAAACGATCAAAAAAGTACTACCTCTATTGTAAAAATGAAACGCGTTCATACCGCGCCATGAAGTTTATGGAGACAAATGACTTTAAGCATGTCTATATTCTGAAAGGGGGGTTTGAAGAATGGAATACACCTGTCACTGACTAACAGACGCTTGTCACAAAAGCTCATTTAAGGTCGACCTAACCTACTGTATTGATATATTGAATTGATTGGGTCTCTGATTGCTCAATATGCAGATCCAACGGAGGTCTGGATTCGAGTTGCTCCGCTTTGACCCATCCGGTAAAGTATACCCCGACTACCTTTACCCAATCCCCTACTCGCTCGATGACCCCGACCCAGTTGCCCCGACTGAGACGCTGCTTGGGCACAGGACTCTCCTCCGGTCGCTCAAAAACCGGTGCATCGGCAAACTTTACATACAGATGTGACTTAATCATGGTATCTGTTTGGGCGCTTTAAGCATCTACCCTACTAATATATGTCCTGAGATTCCGAAATGTGACCCATTTGCGACGAAAAGGCAGAAATAAATGACCATCCGTAGGCATATGACGTTAAGTCTGGCAATACTCTATGGCCCTTTAGCAGAGTTGCAACAATTGTATTGGAATCGGTTTAGGGTGTAATGACAGATTCCTCGGCGATTCGTTTGAGTTTATTGACGGTATTAAACGGATTCTCAACCGCATACAGGTTAGTCATCCAGGCCGGCACATGACCTCCCGGATTTTGGATCAGGACATACTCCAGTGTACACTGATATTCGTTCCGGCTTTCCAACTCCCAATGACCTTCCGCCTGTTTAATCTGGATCGCATCTGTACGTTTCTCAATAAAATTCGGTACCGATTGGAAACGAAGTTTTGCCTTTGACAACGCTTTTTGCATCGACATTCGCGATACGTGATACCTGTTTTGCATGGGCCAGGAAGCATCTTCATGGATATAGACATAAAAGGTAGAATCGGCTTTATTAAGCAGGTAGCTTTCGTCCACATCATTCATCCATTCCTCATAGTCATTGAAGTCAAGCAATATTTCAATCACCCGCTCCATTGGGGCATTGATGGTTGTGATCACTTTGACTTGTTTATAGGGAGAGTCCTCTTCGAGTTGGGTATAGACCCGGATGCCTTCCTTCTCCATTTCCAGTTCCCATCGGGAATTGGCAGAAACGGTATTGAGGCAGAGGAAAACGAAAAACACAAAACAGGTAAGTGGGAAAGCAGTTTTCATATCAGTTGATTGTCATCGGGTTAAAACATATTCGATCTGTTGATTCAGGTGTCTAAAAACTTAAAAGAGTTTAGAAATTTATCCATGAGTTCATCCGGGTTGTTTTTTTCCATTCCAAAGACCTGCAATCCATAATACTTATTGCCGGAAAGGATGGTATGCCCGCGAATCACTCCGTCTCCTTTCATAAAGCTACCTTTCCATATACACACATCTCTGTCCGCCTGATGGACGATATCCATATACACCAAGGTGCCGTCAAGGGAGATCAGCAACTCATCAATTGTATTTTCAAAAAATTCCTTTTTGTAATCATCATCCCCTACTACCTCTTCTCCTGGTAGCATATAATGGTCGATCACAAATGCGAGGGACAAGGTCGAGTCGCTAAGTGATCCTCCATGAAACTGATGAAATTGAATAATACTGGCGGGTGTTGGCACTTCGCGCACATCGTGAATCAGGGGTTTGGGCGTGAGAATTTTGAATCCTGTTTCAGGAAAAGACTGCCATTCCCAATTCGGCTGAAGGGAAATGATGAAAGCCGTAACCATGTACAAAACAGGGAACATCCTGAATCTGTGATTTAGTGCGTGATTGATTAAGTAACGCAAAGGTACATTGGAATGTTACACATGATGGATCACCGGAAACTGCTTTCTACCGGACTTTTCACACGAAATTTTAAAGCAAAAACCCATCCCGGGTGGCCAATCTGAGCTGAATGCCAGTGAATTACACAGCTATAAAGATCTGCCAATGAGCTGACAGGCTCCCCGGCTACCCACACCTGTGAGAAAGTGTTAAATATCCTTAACTTTTTTAGGGGGCATGATGAGCCGAATATCAGGTCGAATCTGAGGTCACCTTAATGTCTTCATTAATACAGGTATGGCACATACTGATGAGTTCGCCATACCCCCCGGCATTTTCCAGGATTTTCTTATTCCCTATCAGGATAAACTGTTGCCTCGCTCGTGAGATCGATACATTAAGCTTGCGGTCAACTCCCTCTGCGTTTAAGGATGATATTTTATCCAAAGTGCTTTCTATGTTGACCGCACAACTCATGATAATGATATCACATGCGCCTCCCTGATAACGCTCTACTGTATCTATAGTCACCCGATCCATATCCAGGTTTTCCTGGTGTGCCAGGTGAGCGATGGCCGCTATCTGTGCTCTAAACGGGGTGATGACGCCTACCGACCAGTCCAAACCTTCCTGCTTCATCTTTTGCTTCCAACGGACGATCGCGTTTACAACTTTTTCAGCTTCATCTCGATTCGTTTTGAGATAAAATTCATCAGCAGCGATATCTGAAGGTATATAGAGCAACCGGTGTTTGAAAAAATCATCCTTCTCTTTCAAAAACACATCCTGTAAAGCGAGATGCTGACGATCCTGATCAATGGTTTTCAAATATCCGTTATACACAAGCGCATTGACGACTTGCATGATATCAACATGCATTCGTCCTTGTTCATTGAGCATGCCGATGTGCTGATTCCATTCATTGCGCTGATACAACCGAAACATCCTTTCGAAATAAGACATACGCATATCGGTGACACCAATACGCGCACTCCATTCCTGCGGAGCTTCTACGCGACTCATTTCTTCTGTCTGCACAGACACAGCCGGTAATTGCATGTGATCGCCAATGAGGATAGCTTTTTCAAATCGCGTCAGCAATCCTACAATAGAGGGCTCAGGCAATTGCGATGCTTCATCGATAATCGCGACATCAAAGGGCACTAAATCGAGCAATCCGCTTTTACCAGATAATGAAGCCACCGTGGCAACATAAATCTTTGTCCTGTTCAGCAATTTCAGAATTTCTGCGCGGGAAGACAACGGCGCGATGACCTGATCGAAAAGTCGGTGGCGAAACTTTTCATGTGTTGCTGTAGAGGATCCGATTCGGATGTAGTCTTTAGAAAATTCTTCGCCCAACGACTCTATGGCTTCGCATATCTCATCCACGGCTCTGTTGGTATACGCCACGAGCACCATTCGCTTGTCCGTTTCCACCGCATAATAGTGCACCCATGACTTCAACATCACACTTGTTTTTCCGGTTCCGGGTGGCCCCCAGAGAAAATACAGCCCGGAAGCCTCAATACCCGCCTTATAGACTTCCTTCTGCGTGGTCGTTAATCCTTCCGGGCAAGAAACAACTGATTCTGCTGTGGTTGGAAATGGTAAAAGGCCCAGGATTTGATGTCGCTTTCCCGGATCCGTATTCATAAGCGACCAGAGGGACTGGTACAAACTCCGGAAACTACTGTCGAGCATATCGCGTTCCAGATTCCAGAATTGAATCCGTTCAATACGGGACGTGTGTACCTGCATGTTGCGCAGTCGGACAACCACTTTTTCCTGATCAACGGACACCAGGCTCGCGCGATAAAGCTGATACCGCGTAGGATCGACCTGCAATTCATCTGAAAACGGATACATCACTACGATATCGCCTGCGCGAAAATTGGCCAATGGATTCGTCAGGTTATTTCTCAAAAACGTAAGCCGCGTCTGATGACCATCCTGATCAATCGCATGAAGTTCCAAATGTTGAAGCAGTTGATAGCGCGTTTCTTTACGCTCTATCGAGTCCAGCCACAAGCCGGCCAGTCCTCCTGAACCATCCCCTCTGTCACTGCCGATGCGCGCGAGTGTATGTTCACGTGTGATAAAAGCAGAAAATGCTTTAAAATAAAATTGCTCTCCGGGCGACAAGGCACGGTAACATTTTTCCCATGCTTCCACATTACGCAACATATATCCTTTCAGGAAATTCATGTCTCGTCCATTGATTTCCTTAAAAATATCACGGCTGTCTTTTCGATCAAGTTGCATCATGCGAAACAGGAGCACGACCATTTGATTTCGATGCAGAATCGCTTCTTTCTGAATAGCCTCGACAGAAGCAGCAAAACGCATGGTGTCATGGCTTTGTCCGGAGTAGAGGATATAGTTGGATCGCTTAAAGCCTTTGCCATGTTCTGTCTGCACAAGCAGATCATAAAGCAAGGTCTGGTGATAGTGCGAACTACTCAAGCCATAGCTGTTCGGTTTGAATGGTTTGCTGCTTTTCAATTCGATAATTGACGCTGTGTGATCCGCCTCATTTTCATAATACAAATCCAAACGTCCTTTGATGCCGTACTGCGGACTGTAATAACTCGGCTCGATAATGCAGTCACGTTTGTCAATGCCAAGTTTGTCAAAGTGATCTGTTAGTACTTTTCGGATATTGACAAAATGATCGGACATACGCAGGTATAAATGACGAAGTCGGTCATCCGGCATGTGCAGGAATTCGATCGGAAAAACTTTAAAGGCATCCGTAAATATCTCTTTAAACGACCGGTTTGTATCCCGGACCATTTCATCCAACACAAAATTGGCGATGTTGCCCAGGAGAATCGCGTCAGAATGTGTTCGAGGCATAAAGACATCCATGATATTGACCGCGAGTGGATCAGGCCCATTACTCTCAAATTGTGCCACGGCTGTGACGTCAACCAAAAGATCGGGCAGAATCACGATATAGGCCGGGATATATGCTTCATCCTCCGAGCACTCCACGTGGGTAAGCCCAAGCGTCATGGGAAGGCCGATTTCCCGCAGCGCTAACTCCAATGTATCGGTAAAAATATCATTGACACCCGTCACAGGATACTTCATGATTCTTGATCGTTCAGGCTCATCCTCATCGAGCACGGTGAGTTGTTTTAAGGAGGACTCCCATTCGATGGCAATGACGCGCGCGAATTTCTTTTTGAACGTGCCGGAGCGTGCCGTAGAGGAGTATGTCGGCAAAGGAGGTGGTTCGGAAAGCCGCTCGCCAAGAAATTCTTCCCGGCATAGGTTTAACAGTAACTGTATGGAGGCTTTTAAAATGGGAACCAGGTCCTCATCCGATAGTTCCCGATGCTGCATTTCCCTTCTTGGGATTTGCAAAACATACCGCCATGCACCTGCTACCGGATATCGGGTGGCGATGAAACTCACTCGGGCAAACAACGTATTGAACTGAAGCGCGGAGGCATCGCTCAGCGCGATTACCAGTTCATAATACACTCTGAACAAAGCATGACAAACTTCCTGATCACTTTGCGTTTTCCGTATGATCCTATGGAACTCTGTTTCAATCCGACGAAGTATGTGATTCATTAACGGCAATCCAAATGGAGAATAAAAGTAGGGAGTTTTTAGGCTGCCCGCTTGAAGAAATAATGTACAAGTCTTTTGTTCGGTTCGAAAAATTCAGGTTGAAAGCCTACATTTAGGTATGGAACAGCAATCGTCCGGACTTTCAAAAATTTTACCCTGGCTGATCCTTATGCTGGTCACACTAGGTATCCTGTACCTGATTCAAAATGGTATCGGGTAGATCACGGGCTTACCTGACCATGTAGGGTGCAAGCCCCCTCCGCCTTTCTATCTTAAGATATCGCCTACGTATTCGATGCACAGAGGGTCTTTCTCATATATAGCTTCAGGGAAACAATTCGAAGGCTCTCCGTAACTTGGTCTGGACAAATATGTTTTAAAACCGCTTAAGAATCTGCTCCGCCAGGAGTATCTGACTATGACTACTTTTTTAAATCGAGTCATACTGTTTATCTTTTTCATAATCACTCCTGTGGTACATGAGGTGGGTGCGCAGGCTTCGTATGTGGATCAGATCAGCTTGCTCAATGGTAAAAAGAAAGCGGTCATCCCCTTCCGGTATGTGCACAATTTTATCATCATCGATGTAAAGCTATATGGTGTGGTGCCTGTCCAGTTTATATTTGATACGGGTGCCGAACATGTCATTATATTCAAACGGGAATATACCGATATGTTGAGCGAACCTTACGATCAGCGTGTACCGATTTTAGGGTCGGATATGAGCCGTGAGGTGTGGGCACTTATTATGCGCAATGTGATGTTGGAAATAAAAGGGCTCAAACCTAAGCCGTTTGATGTGCTTGTGCTGGAGGACAACTATTTCAATCTGGATGAGATGATCGGTATTCCGGTGTGTGGGCTGGTCGGTGGGGGCTTTTTTAAGCAAATGGTGGTTAACATCGATTACAAAAAACAGAAAATTATAATCCACGACCCAAAAGATTTTGAAACGCCTAAAGGTGTCACCACAGTTCCCATCGGAATCAAGTCCAACAAACCCTATGTGCTCGGTGAAGCGACGCTGCAGGATCAGACGAAGGTAGAGGTTGAATTGCTGTTGGACACAGGAGCCGGTGTACCTGTGTTATTGCATAACAATTCTCATCCATCCTTGCATTTGCCTGATCAGTTTATCAAGGGAAAACTGGGGATGGGTCTCGGGGGTTACCTGGGAGGCCATATCGGACGAATCAAGAACATGCGGATCGGGGATTTAGACTTTCCATCCGTATTGGTCAGTTTTCAGGATGTGGACTCTACCTGGTTGGAGGACCAAAACAAGTACAGAAACGGGATCATTGGGAATGATTTTCTGAGTCGATTCAATACGTGGTTCAGTTATTTGGACGGGCATATGCATCTGAAGCCTTATAAATCGAAGCCGGAGCCTTTTAGTATGGATCGTAGTGGTCTTGTCATTTTTGCTTTTGGCGATGCCTTCAATCAATTTGTGGTCAAAGATGTGCTCGATGGGAGTCCGGCAGAGAAAGCCGGGTTTAAGGTCAATGACGTGCTACTCAAGGTAAATGGGGCAGCCGCAAGCTTGTTTACCCTTGATGGGATCAATAAAGTCCTGCAGAAAAAGGCGGGTAAGAAGATCCGTTTTAAAATATTGCGGGGAGACCAGGAACTAAAGAAGCAAATCGTCCTGGAAGACCTGATTTGAGACCGGATATATTATGTCGTTCTTTGATGTAAAAATGTTTTGCAGAATCATAAGATAATCCTACCTTTGCGGGCCATTTATGGATAATTAACTTAATTTCTAACAGGCATGTACGCGATCGTAGACGTTAATAGCAGACAATATAAAGTGAAGCAGGGGCAGGAGATATATGTAGATCTGCAATCTGCTGAAGTTGGCACAGACCTCACCTTCAACAAGGTGTTACTGGCTGATAATGAGGGAAATGTGAGTGTAGGAACCCCTACACTGAGCAATGCTTCAGTTTCTGCCACAGTCCTTGACCATGTCAAAGCGGACAAAGTGATTGTCTTCAAAAAGAAGAGAAGAAAAGGATACCGGGTGAAAAAAGGCCATCGCCAGCAATTCACTAAGATCCGTATCGAAAATATTACAGTATAACTTTATATAATACAAGATAAAACTCTGATACAATGGCACATAAGAAAGGAGTAGGTAGTAGTGATAACGGCCGGGACAGTAATAGCAAGCGCCTCGGTGTAAAGCTTTTCGGCGGACAGACCGCCACTGCCGGTAATATTATCATCCGCCAGCGAGGTACTAAGTTTCACCCGGGCCGTAACGTAGGCATGGGTCGAGATTTCACCTTATTTGCCCTGAAAGATGGCGTGGTCAACTTCCAGACCAAGAAACGCGACAGAACCTATGTCAACGTTTTAACAAATTCCGCCACAGAAGCCTGATCAGACGTAACGCTGAATAGAGTATATCGTTTTTTATAAAGCCTGATTCGTCACCACGAATCGGGCTTTTTTTATGAATTTAATACTTCATCCGAAGGGATTCACCCTAAAACAGTGTCTTTTAAGCGATGCCCGGCAAGCACACCCTTTCTTATGCTTTAGCATTAATTTTATCAGATGAACACGAAGAATATTTTAGCCCTAACTCTCCTATCCTTTTTCTTTCCAATTTTGCTTACAGCCCAGGAGGATTATACTTATCTGAGCGAACTGGAAGAAATCATTTGTAAGGAACAGGAATCCGCATCACGGTTTGATGAAATCAGAGACTACAGGAATCCTGCTTCGGACCAGTCGGACATTCACTACCAGGTCATGCGATGGGAAATCGATCCGGCACAATACTATATCTCAGGAGAGATCACGTATTACTTCCGAAGCCGGACAGATCATCTGACAGAACTGATCCTCGATTTGAGCGACGCACTTCAGGTCAATAGTGTTGAACGACACGGCACACCTTTGTCCTTTACGCATACCGACGACCAACTCCTGACGATTGATCTGGGTAAGGATCTGCTCACAGATGACTATGACACGCTCACGGTCACCTATGAAGGCGCACCTCCGTCAAATGGATTTGGCTCCTTTTCCCAGGGAACACACGCAGGCAGTCCGATTATCTGCACGCTTTCTGAACCATACGGGTGCAGAGACTGGTGGCCGGGTAAGCAGGATCTCGTGGACAAAATCGATTCCACAGACATATACATCACCACGCCCACCGGACAACGCGCTGCCGGCAATGGCAAACTCATGCATATCACTGAACAGGATGGGATGCTTATACATCACTGGCAGCACCGATATCCCATTGTGGCTTACCTCGTAGCTGTGGCTGTGACTAATTATGAGGCATACAGTGATTTTGTTTATCTGACTGAAGATGATTCCATTGAAATCCTGAATTATGTCTATCCGGAAAATTTGGAGGAAATCAAGGTGGCCACACAGAGTTCGATAGATATTATGACCTTGTTTAATGAGCTTGTCGGCATATATCCATATGCGGATGAAAAGTATGGCCATGCACAGTTTGGCTGGGGCGGCGGCATCGAGCACCAGACCATGAGCTTTATGGGGAATTTCAGTTTTGGTCTTCAGGCACATGAAATGGCGCACCAGTGGTTTGGCGATAAAGTTACCTGCGGATCATGGACAGAAATCTGGCTCAACGAAGGGTTTGCCACTTACCTTACGGGTTTGACATTTGAAAATTTCAGCACGAATAATTATTGGCCCCTTTGGAAGTCATCTACGAGCAATTCAGTCATGAGTCAGCCGGGTGGTTCCGTATTTGTGGATGACACCACGAGCGTTGGCCGAATATTTAATGGACGTCTGAGTTATAACAAAGGCGCCTACCTGCTGCACATGTTGCGCTGGATCGTCGGCGATGAAGATTTCTTTGCTTCGCTCAGAGATTACCTGGAGACACCAGGGACTGCGTTTGCATTTGCTAAAACTGAACAACTCCAGGCTTTTCTCGAGAATCGATCCGGCATTGATCTGGATGAGTTTTTTCAGGACTGGTATTATGGACAGGGATATCCATCCTACGATCTGCAATGGACAGTAGAAACCGATTCACTTGTGATGTGGCTCAGCCAGTCTACCTCGCATACTTCTGTTTCATTTTTTGAAATGCCGGTTCCCATTTCCGTTCAACTGGATGGCACACCTACCCTGTTTGTATTACCCCACAGCGAACAAAACCAGCGATTCGCTTTCTTTGTCGGGGATGCTTCTGTTGATTCCATGGACATAGATCCGGATCTATGGATTCTATCCAAAGACAACACGATCACCGAGTTGATGACGTCTGTGTTCGATCCAATTGATCAGGACAAATACAAGGTATTTCCAAATCCTGCCCATGCATATATTGAGATCGTTCCTGTGGACAACATTGCAAGTATCACCATTGTCGATGTACTGGGGCAACAACATCGCTATGATTACAGCGGAGGCATGATCTCTCTGAACGGCCTGACACCGGGTTTTTTCAAAATATTGCTTTCCAATTCAGAGGAAAGAATATTGTCTATACAATCGCTGGTGGTAGTCAAACCATAATTCCGGCAGTTGCGACTACACTCTTATTTGAGAAGGGTAATGTCGCCAACCAGTATTTGCGTTTTCTCTCCTGTGCTTGTGTTGTAAGTGACCTGTATTCTGTACACATAGACGCCAGGGTTTAAGGTTTCGCCCCGCATCGTTCCATCCCAGCTAAACGGCATTTGATCTGAAGCGAATAAGAGTTCGCCCCATCGACTGAATACCTCACCATGCGTCGTGGTTACCTCCACTTCCCGGTTCCAGGATAACTCAGCAAAATCATTTACAAGATCCTGGTTAGGCGAAAAGACATTTGGAAAAAAGAAAACAGGCTCTACACAGTCCGGTTCCGGTTGCACATCGATTTGGAAGTTTCGCGAATAACAATCGGTGGAAATAAGAACTGAATACGCTCCGGGCCCTATCACTTCAATATCCGGAATCACCTGACCCGTGTTCCAGGTATAGGTAGCCTCGAATGACTGCACGGCGCTTAAAAACACGACCTCATCATCACATGCAAATTGGATTGAGGTGTCGAGGGCAAATGGAGGTGCCTCTTCAAATTCAATTTGAACCTCGTCTGTGGTTTCACCACAAGAATTGGACACAATGAGACTATATATACCGGGATTTTCAACAACATATTCCGTTGCACCAGAGCCATCCTGCCAAAGATATTCGCCGGATTGTATAGGAGGCTGAAGAATCAAGCGGGCGTCGGGACAGATGACGGTATCCGGACCCAGATCAAAAGGGGTCGGAGGACTTTCGTAAAAGATTTCAATAGTATCCATGACTTCTCCGCATTCATTTGATACAACGACAGAATACACTCCTGTTTGTGAAACCGCGTAAGATGATCCGTTTGAACCATCCTGCCATTCAACCTCACTTTCTAATGATGCATCAACAGAGAGAAGGAGAATATCTCCGGAGCATAAAACCGTATCTGGTCCAAGGCTCAGTGGAATCGGTGTATCGATATAAGCAACTTCAATCGTATCTGATGCCGAACCACAAGCATTGCTTTCCGTCAAAATATAAATGCCTTCTTCCACCACCTCAAAAGAAGAAAGGGATGAACCATCCTGCCACGCGTACACAATTCCCTGAATGGGTGTGCCTGATAAAATAATGATCTCGCCTGCGCATAAGGTGGTATCATTTCCAAGGTCTGTTGATGGCGGATTTCCAGAAACAAGTACTGAAACTGAATCAGCAGCAATGCCACAAGCATTTTCGACAGTTACACTATAGGTCCCTGATTGTGAAACCGTATAGGATGAACTTGTCGATCCATCCTGCCAGAAATAACTCACACCGGATATACCAGCGGCAAGTGTGACAACCTCCCCTTCACAAACGGTAATATCCGCTCCGAGATCAAGCACAGGACCCTGATTAGAAGTATAGATGATCGTTGAGTCTTCCGATGAATCACATTCGTCCGAAATAGTCAGGCCTACAATGCCGGGTTGATCTACTACATATTCCGGGGCATTTGAACCGTCGTGCCATTCATAATCCACATCAGGTATTCCCGGACTGATGGTGATCACCTCACCGGGACACAGCGCAAGACTGTCGGGTAGCACGAGAGCAGGAATGGGCGGGTTCCAGAAAACATGTAATGTGTCAGAAGTCAGAATGCATCCATTGGCCAACGTGACAATTACCTCCCCGCTATCTACTGTTGTATAATCAGCAGTCTGCGAACCATCGGGCCAAAGTATATCAACGTCCGGAACGCCAACTGAAAGATGGATCGCTTCGCCCGGACAAACCGTTGTGTCCATGCCTAAAGAAAAATCTGGTATATCCGGCACAACACCTATGAGTACGGAATCAATTCGAGTTGCACATACATTCGACACTTCCAGATAAACCTGTCCGGGTTCGGTCACCCACAACACGGAATCTGTGCTTCCGTCTGACCATAGCCATGTGTCTGCATTTACAATGTCCGGCGTCAGTAAAACGGAATCTCCTGAACAAATTATCGTATCGCCAGGCAGAATGCCCATCGGATCTATTCCATTTGAAACAACAAGTACAGAGTCCGAAGCTGTCCCACATAAACTGGATACTGTGACGGCATACGTACCGGGCGCTGATACTTCAAGAAAAGACAGTTGGGATCCATCGCTCCACAGAAAGTCAGCGCCTGTCACACCCGGATCAAGGACAACCGATTCGCCATCACAGATATTGATTTGATCCGGAAGGTCAGGCACCGGGGCATTATTTTCAAAAACAATAAAAATGGTATCTGAAAAACTCTCGCATGAAGTGGAAACCTCCACGAAGTAAGTACCTGTCTCAGACACCGAAATTGATGGACTGTTTAGGGTATCATTCCACAGGATATTTACATCCTGCTGACTTACTGTCAAGGCAAATGGCTGCCCATCACACAGCACCAAATCCGGTCCGAGATCGGGAGGCACTACGGCTGGTGGCGCAACGACCACGACCTGTGATGAATCAACGCCACAAGCATTTGTCACGGTGAGGCTGTACAATCCAGAAGACGATATCTGAATGGAAGGATCTGTCGCTCCGGTATTCCACATATAATCTCCTTCCACACCGGTCACCCCAATCCAGGTCGATTGCCACGGACATAGGAACAGACTGTCAATGCCAAAGTCGACCAATGGTGGCTCTAAGGCTTCTACGGAAACAAGATCCACCGCTTCACCGCATTGGTTTGTAACCGTCACACTGTATATTCCTTCTGCACTAATAGTATAGTCTGGTGACGTTGAACCATCCTGCCATAGATAATCCCCCTGATCCGGGTCTAGAGAAAATGAAATAGAACCACCGGGGCACAAGATGTCGGTTGGAGATCCTAATTCTACGATGGGTGGGGAAATGTCAATTACCTCTAATGAATCGGCATGTACACCACATTGATTTGAAATGGTCAGAGCATATAATCCCGGAGCGTTAATCGTGTAAAACGGGTTAGTCGAAAAATCCTGCCAGATAAAATCTCCCAGACCTGGGTCCAGATTGAATTGAATATGATCCCCTTCACATAGTAGCGAATCTTCTCCGAGTGAGAATAGCGGAATATCCTGACCAAATACTTCGATCTGGTCAGTTGACTCTACACATCCGTCATTGAGCGTCACTGTGTACAGACCGGGACCGGAAATGGTATAGTCAGCTTCTGTCGAACCATCCTGCCATTCATACATCCCAAGAGATTCATCCAGATCAATCATAAACTGATCACCTGCACATAATGTCGTGTCGTCCGGCAAGCTCACATAAGAATGTTCAAGTATCGTGACCTCAACTGATGCTACTCCTCCATAACACTCTCCTAAAGTCACTACGACACTATATGTCCCGGATTCTTCCACAGTTAGTGTAGGTCCGGTTGAACCATCACTCCATAGAAATGTGGCTCCATCAATACCCGGATCGAGTGTAACCGGAAAACAGGATTCAATTGGACCACCCAGATCCACGTTGTAGTGGTCAGTAGGCATATGCACTACACTGACATCGTCGAAATAGTAGTAGGTAAACCAATATTCGGGAGGACAATCCGGATCTAATTCTGTTTCCTCATCAGTATGAAAATTGCCTAATGTCAGGTATGCTTCTCCTCCAAAGGCAATCATCGTACCCTGTATCAACATCCAGTCAGATGTATCCGAGTAATACTCATAGAATCCGTCAAGCCGTGGGATAAGAAAGCCTGGCCAACCGCCAAGTTCTTCTGAGAAAGCTGCGCCAAGGTAATTTATACCACATGATTCATTCGACAGATTAGCCCAAAATGATACTTCATAACACTCTCCTGCAATTAATGGCTCAAGCAACGGAACCTGTAAAAACTCCCCT
>JAUHXV010000131.1 GCA_030426765.1 Bacteroidia bacterium
TAAGAAAATGAAGCCACTCATGCGTAGTCCATTCTTCAGTCTTCAACGACTCAGCTGATTTACCCGCAATAAACGCGGTAGCTTGTTCGCTCACTGCATCAAAACGTTCTGACGTAACCACAGGACAATTGTCCGGTAATCCGGGTCCATAGATCCATTCATCAATGTCCACTGTTACGCCATTGGGCTCAAGAAGATTCGCCTTCAGATACGCTACAAATTTTTCAGTGTTCATCGTTTGAAACTCGTGGTCTTTAAAGTATGCGCGCAGGAATGCATCAAATGTTGCTCTGCCAACTTCTTTCTCCAGCATCATCAGAAAATGAGCTCCTTTTTCATAGGCGATATCGGTCATACCGTCATCCGGATTTCGCCCTTCGAGGTCGAGAAACAAATGTGTGTCTCTTTCATTGAGATCTTTGACCGTTTCTACTAATCCCTGGTGCCCAAGACTTGTGAGCATTGCGGCATAAGACTTTCCATACAAAGCCTCCATGATCCTTAACTCAAAATAGACGGTAAACCCTTCATTCAGCCAGAAATCATTCCAGGTAGCATTGGTGACCAGGTTGCCGGACCAGCTATGCGCGAGTTCATGCGCAACCAATGCCACGAGAGACTTGTCACCTGCAATAATCGTAGGGGTTGCAAAAGTCAATCGGGGATTTTCCATTCCGCCAAAAGGAAAAGAGGGCGGCAAAATGATGAGATCAAATCGATCCCATTTGTATGGTCCATATAGCGCCTCTGCGGCCTCAACCATCTTTTCCATATCGGAAAGTTCGAATGCCGAACTGGCTATCATCGAAGGTTCCGTATAGACACCGGTGCGTGCACCAATTTCTTTGAACGTGATATCGCCTATGGCCAGCGCGATCAGATAAGGCGGTATTGGCTGGGCCATGGTAAACTGGTATTTACCGGTGGCATTCTTTTCCTGTGGATTGGAAGCACTCATGACAGCCATCAAATCTTTGGGCACAGTGATGGTCGCATTGTAAGTGATGCGAATACCCGGACTATCCTGAATAGGAATCCAGGTACGTGTGAGGATAGCCTGGCCCTGTGTAAATAAGTACGGGTGAGATTTTCCCGCGGTCTGTGAAGGGTTAAGCCATTGCAATGCTTCCGCATCAGGTGCAGTGGAGTAGGCGATGACCACTTGCTTTGCCTTTCCGGTGATGGGAACGGTTAAGGGTTGACCGAAAATATCTTTCTCTTCACCCAAGGTAAACTCAACTTCCTTTCCATCCACCTTGATGCTTTCGATCGTCAGTTCCTTACTGTCAAAAACGATTGCAGTTGCAGTTTCAGCAGCTTTGATGTCGTAAGTCGCGGTACCCTTTAATTGTTTGATGCCAAAATCAGCTGTCAGATCCAACGTGAGGTGTGTAATTACAGCTTGCGAAGGATCAGCGTAGGAGTGCGTGTCTTTAATATAGGTTGTCATGGTGGTGTCTTCTTCAGCAGTGTTTGAATCACCTGCACATCCTGCGAGGAATAGCCCAGCCATTAGGCTGATGAGACTAAAAAGAAGGGAGTGCTTTGCAGAAAATGATTTTGAAATGGAGGGAATGCGGATTGTCATGTTGTATTTGTTTTACGAAAAGATTAGTCATACTGTCTGCCGGATCTGTCGATAAACGTACTGCCGGCTTGTTGTGTACCCATCATCAGGATATCCTGTACATTGACGTGGGCAGGTTGTGAGGCGATAAACCAAATCGCTTCCGCCACATCGGAGGATTTTAGCGGATTAAAGTCATTATAAATTTTTGCTTTTTCCACATCTCCATCAAAACGAACACGGGCAAACTCTGTCTCCTCCACATGTGCTGGAGAAACCTGTGAAACCCTGATGCCATGTACATGCAGATCCACACGAAGGGCTTTCGTTAAGGCATCAACGGCAAACTTAGTCGCGCAATACACATTGCCATTCGGATAGACTTCTTTGCCTGCGGTCGAACAGATATTAATGATATGGCCGGATTTCTTCCTGACCATCTCCGGACTGATGAGACGGGTCATGTACAAAAGGCCTTTAATATTGGTGTCAATCATTGTCTCCCAATGGGTCAGGTCACCTTCATGCACAGGACTTAATCCTTTGGCTAGTCCTGCATTGTTGACCAGGATATCCACCTGATCGGCAATGGGTTGCACCGCAGCGGCACAAGCCTCCTGGTCGCGAACATCAAAGCATAGCGTGGTGACACGAATTCCAAAACTCGATTCAATTTCTTCTTTGATGTTTGCGAGCCGATCTTCACGTCTGGCGGTTAGAATCAGATCACACTTGTGAGCGGCAAAAACATGTGCGGTTGCAAGTCCAATACCACTGGTAGCACCGGTGATCAGAACAGTTTTATTTTTCATGGTGAAAGCATTTGGCTGACCAGTTGATCAAACTCTTTTGTAAACGCATCATACGCAGAAGTGGCCGGGCCGGAAAATCCGGTATGTATCGCGACCACCTGATTGTAACGATCCAGAAATATCATGGTGGGGTAAGCGATAACCTCATTGAGCATGGGGAGCGTTTTGAGCGCTTCAGCTTTATTGCTCGAACCACCAAACACGACGGGGTAAGGAATATTCAGTTTACTTCTGTATGTTTTAATCGCCTGATTTGCTTTTAGGGTATCGCGATATCGCTCAAAAGCGACACCGAGAATTTCAAATCCCGGATCAGGGTGTTGCGCAAGATAATCCAGCAGAAATCTTGTTTCATCTTTACAGTTCGGACACCAGGTCCCCATCACCTGGATGATCTTAGGCCGCCCTTCAAATTGTCCTTTGCTGATATCAATAGAGTTTCCTTGAGGATCTAGCAAAGACAACGAAAAAGGTTTATCACTGACCATTTGTGTTAAGGCCAATGGGTTTGAAAAGTTTTCTGCTGTCAGACTATCATTTCTGGTCGCGGTCCAATACGTTTTATAGTGTTTGCCGGATCGAAAAATACCAGTCAACGAACCATCGTCCATCACTTTAGCTTCAAATAAAAACGCATGGCTACCATCAAACACAGAAAGAAACAGGCGATCACCGTGTACAGCGCCTTCTAAAAAACGATAGTCACCGGTATTCGATAGAAACGTACCCCTCAGATGGTTGCCTTCCTGTTTGAACTCGCCGAGTTTTGGTTCCGGATTCTCTGTGTCAACTTCAAATTGAGCATCCCACTGACCGGTAAGATTTGCTTTTGGGGTTTCAGGTAATTGGAAAAATCGGTAGTCCTGTCCGTGAAGCGCTCTGAACGGAATTCTGTAATTCTCTTTGCTGTTGACCACCCAAAAGCCTTCGATAGCATCCTCCTCATACTGAGCCGTGATATAACTATCATAGATGGGAAATTCAATGCGAATCGTATCGCGTGCCGTACGTCGGTCAACACCCATGGAAATATCCCGAACCTCAATCCTCTCTTTTCCATTGTGCAGAATGATGTGAAAAGAGTCAGGCTGGTCATAGACGACCTCAAAATTGAAAGGCAACTCACCCCCGGATTGTTCGTCAAAACCATCCTTCTCATTGCTAAGGATCAATACACCCCGCCAGATGCCGGGCGGAATTTTTTCAAACGTTTCACCAAACGTCAGACAGGAAGAAAGGCCTGAAAGGAGAACTGCCAGTATGCATAATCTGATCATTCAGACCCTGATTTTTCGCCTACAAAATGATCACTTTTATCCCGAAACAACACATTGAATGTAGTCAGGCTGCCATAAATCCTTGTGATATATTGCTGGAGTTCTATTTTGTCTTCGTCGGCAAGCTTTTTATTGCTGTTGATTTTTTGCTCCATGACGCGCAGCCGGTCGCGCAGCATAACGATTTTATGAAAAAAGGTTTCGATAGGAATGTCCTTTCCTTTAAGTCCTTTGTCATACGGTTGTAAAGTCA
>JAUHXV010000056.1 GCA_030426765.1 Bacteroidia bacterium
AACTCCGGCGCACCCCCTCACTAAAATTGTGTGTTTATGACGCCCTGAATACGGTTGAGCCAGCAGAGGGACTCGAACCCCCGACCAGCTGATTACAAATCAGCTGCTCTACCAACTGAGCTACACTGGCTTATGAAGAAAAGTCAAGATCGCTCCTTAGGGAATGCCTAAAAAGCCTCACTGAACTTCAAACATAGACGGTTTTGGAAACCAAATCTCCATCAGGTCGCCGCTAAAACACATTCACTTTTCAAACTGGATAATTTTATTCAAATTGAAAACCAACCGGACCCTTCCGGGTACGGGACTGTTTATCAATGAATTATATATACCTTTCCAGGGCTTTCCCCGAAAGCGAATGCAAAGATAGGATTATTCTAAGATTTTAATATGAATGAGTGCCACTATTTTTTAAGAAGTAGAGGACTTCCGGGCCTGAGATTTGTCCTGAACCTTTTCTTTGTGTTTGTTTAGCTGTCGTTTCATATTGTCCACCGCTGCATCGGCTGCCGCTTCAAAGGTCTTGCTGCTTTCCGTCGCAATCAAGGTATCTCCAGGGATCAGGAGCTTCAATTCCACGATTTTATCCTTAATCTGGCCCGTATTCTCCAGTTTCAGAAATACATGCCCGTCGATGATCCGATCGAAAAACTGATTGAGCTTAGAGGCTTTGCGCTCAATGTATTCTACTAATTTCTGATCTGCATCAAAATGAATCGCTGTGAAGTTAAGTTTCATATTACAATAATATTATATATGTTATAAATAAACCCTGAGGTTTGACTCGTTTTCACTTTAATGGGTGGGAAGAGGGATGAGCCTGTTGATATACATCCTTCAAGCGTGTAATGCTGTTGTGCGTATAAATCTGCGTCGCCGCCAAACTGGAGTGGCCAAGCAATTCCTTGACAGCGTTTAATTCTGCGCCATGGTCCATGAGGTGTGTCGCCATACTATGTCTCAGAATATGCGGGCTTTTTTTATCTGCTGTGGTCACCGTGCTCAGCATTTCGGTTACTCTGTTGTAAACAAATTTCGGATAACAAGGTTGTCCTTTGTCCGTCAATATCACATGTTCAAAACCCACCCATTCTTTCTCGAAAATATAATATTCTTTCAACATATTCAGTAGGCTGACTGCCTTTTGATGCAAGGGCACCTGCCGGTATTTATTTCCTTTACCCAGTACCCGTATCACCCCACGATCCATATCCACATCCGTCCATCGCAGGGCTATGAGCTCACTACGACGCAACCCGGAACCATACAGCAATGCCAGCATGGCCTTGTCCCGGAGATCTCCAGAAGCCTCCTCCCCTCTCATCTCCAGGGAATTCCACAGTTGTCGAATAGCACTCTCAGGCAATGATTTTGGGAGCCGGGCCGGAATTTTGGGCAAATGCACTTTAAGCATGGGATTATGATCAAGGCGATCATTCTTTCGCATCCACTTCATAAAATGAGACAGCGAGCTTAGTTTGCGGCGGACGGACACGGTCACCAGACCCTCGTCCAGCAAGGCGACCACCCAGCTACGGATATGATGGTGCGTAAGTGCTGATGGTGACAGTTCATCATACTGGTGTGTGCAAAACTGGTCAAACTGCTCCAGGTCACGCATATAATTACTGATGGTATGCGCTGAAAATCTTCGCTCATACCGCAGGTAATCTCGAAACTGTTGTTGTGTAGCTGCCAGTGTCATACTTTCTGTCTCGGGCTCTCTCCTATCCTTCTCTAACCAGAAATGTACCAACTTTTAAGCCTCGTGTCAAGTAAAATCTTTCCGAAACAGCAAAAAGAGCCGGAAATATCCCTTCTGCCCATAAAAAAAGCCATCCACCTGAGGCGAATGGCTTTTATCGTAGCATTAACTAATGTAATGTTTAGTGCTCGTCTTCCAGAAATCCGGTTCTGCGATATCCGGCAACCTGATAAATGGTGCCTGGATCATCTTCAAACTCGATTTCAAAATAAATACTGTCTGTCACATTACCACCCGTGGAAGTAGCTGCGCCTGCAAGTACTTTTCCATTGGCGACATTGATCTTAATGTCATAGCCATCTACCAGGTTCAGCAGAGAATCACCGGCAAAGGTTCTGGCATCAAGGTTCAACGGGCATTTTACCTTATAGTCCCAGGTGTGACCAACGTCAGTCACCAGAAATTCTGTAGGTACATTTGCCGCAGTATTGGCAGTTGTAATTTGCTGATAGCCGATGCCATAGACATCGTCACCATCGATTGTAAAGGTAGTCCACCATTCTCCGGCTACATCTTGTGTGACGGTTCCTCCAACATCCGGATTGTCGCCCAGATCACAGGACATCAGACCTAGAAATAAGAATGCGGATAATATCAATAATTTATTTTTCATACTTCTTTTGTTTTAAGGATGATTAAAGGGGAACCTGAGTGTATGTAACTTCAAATACATAACCAAAGCTCCAGTCAGATGAGAATGTCACCTGGCCGGCACCCGGATCAGCAGCGAATGACAACATATTCAATTCTCCACCAAAAGCGCCAACACCAATTGTGCCGCTAAAGCTGAAGTCGTTTGAAGGAATATCATTAGCTGTGACGATCATACCTTTTGCGCGATACGCTTCACCATATTGTCTTCCGAGGTCGTAGTATCCTCCGATCGCGTCTGACAATTCATATTGATTATCTCCAACCTTACGGATCAGGTTGTACTGCATGTCGGTATACTGTGGGCTCACGGAACCATTCCTGACTACTGTTGAGCTGTACAATCCTTCGATGCTCGTGGTCAGATCTCCCGTACAAGCTACCCAGAAGGTACGTACAGTCTGTCCGGTAAACCCATCTGCATTGACAGCAGAAGAAGTCTCTGTATAAATATCTGCTTTGGTGATATCCACTGCAGGAACAGTTCCGTTCATACCGACAACTTTGGTCGTAACAGGCAGATCTACTCCATTTTCTGAAGCAGTCACAGGCGGAATTTCATAATCCGAGTTGCATGGAATCAGTGAAGTCGCTGGTCCATCATACACAAATGTCGGGAAGAAGGTAACCCGTGACACATCTGAAACAGATGGGTCCTTATCACAACTTGCAAACGTAACCATAAGGCAAAGCAAGAAAGCCGATTTGATATAATTCATATAGTTTTTCATAATAAATAGATTTTAGATGTGATTATTGAGCCCACCAAACCGGCACTGTGATGGCCACTTCGGCTGGAATGTTAGTGTTAGAATTTCTTTCACTCTGAGGGAAGATCAAACGTTTTGGAAACAGATTGTTGTCTGTCATTCCGGCTACAGAATACGTAAATGTCCCGGGGATTACATTCGTATCAAAAGCATCAAACTCAGATAAAGCCGGAATTCCGGTACGATTTTGATCCCAGAATGACTCATAGCCTCTGTATACCATCGATGCCCATTTTTGCATTATAATGGCTTCCAGATTTTCTTCCATGGACCCACCCGGATACTCATATACGCCACCGGCTCCTACCAGAGCAGCACAGTTTGTACCCGCACGTGTACAGGCAGCTTCTACAGCGGCTGTATACAACCCAGGTGCTTCAGCTGCATTTCCGTAACGCAAATTGGCTTCTGCAAGCATAAACATTACTTCATCTCTTGAGAAATAATAAACAGGCTGTGTTGCAGAAAGTTTAGCGATATCTACTTGATCCGGAGTCACTTCTGTGTTGGTAGCTTCAAACCATCCCTGCCAGAGACCGAAATGGCCCTGATCACCAGGTGTGAAATAGGCATCCAGTCTAGGATCACCGTTTTCTTCCAACCATGAAATCAAGGTACGGCTGCCACGCAGGTTAGTAGCAACGTTAAGCTGACGTACGTTTGACTCATACAGTGGGTTACTCTTATCTGGTAAATCTGAGAAGACGTCCACTTTAGCATCCTGTGTGAGGAAATTGCCATCGGCAAGCAAAGCTGCAATGGCTGTTCCGGCACCGGCATCGTTGACTTTTGTTTGACGCAACCACAACTTAAGCTTAAGTGTATTGGCAAACTGTGTCCATGCATTGACCTGCTCGTCTCTGGAAAGGTGGCCAAACAGGAAGTCAGAAGAAACCTGAGCGACACCATCGCCAGAAAAATCCTGAGCGAGAGCGGCATCCAGACGACTCAACAAATCATTGTAAACCACTTGTCCCTGATCAAAGACAGGAGAAGTTATTCCATCAGAACCCTGACCTGCCTGCGTGTATGGAATTTGATCATACCAGTCTGCCATGATCTGATATGCATAGGCCTGCAGACATACCGCCATCAAGTTGAGATTCCAGTTTTGAGCAATTACGGCTTCTGATTCAACATAAGCCAAATCCACCAGTGCACCGGCGTACATTTCACGCCATGGAATCTGGTAATCAAGTAGGGTCAGTGCATAGCGATCTTCATCTCTGTACTGACTGGCCACATGGCTTTGTGTCCAGTGCTGAGACCAAAGACCTCCTACCACTGCATATTCGGCATTCAATGAAACCGCGATATCCATTTGTGCAGCCGGCAAAACCAATTCTGCCGGAACACTACTCGGATTGTTTGGATCCTCATTGATATCGAGCCAATCATTACAACTTGTGAGGCTCATTAAGAGCAGCAAGCTGAATATTGTTATACATATATTTTTCATAATTCTCTTTTTGTTTTAATTAGAAGCTAAGATTCAACTGTACACCATAGGTAGCTGAAGTTGGAATTGTACTAAACTCACCAATTTGACCGGCGATGTTTGTACCATAGGTCGAACCTTCAGGATCTACATAATGATTTGATTCAGGCGTCCAGAGAGCAAGATTACGGCCAAATGCTGTGATACTGGCACTACCGAGGTTAGCTCTGTTTGTAACGGAAGCCGGAATATTATATGTCAGCGATACGTTTCTCAACTTAAAGTATGTGCGATCGATTACGTGATTCTCTTCGGCCGCGAGGATAGATCCCCAGTAGCTGAATACATCAGATCTTGACACAGGATTTGTGTTTTCACTGTACGTTCCATCACCATTATCCACGACAGATCCAGGCACGATAAATGGCTCACGATCATTGTACTGAGAGTTCCATGCATTTCCTACGAAATAGTTCAGTCGAGCTGTGTAAGAATACATTACACCACCCTTGCGGTAGTCAGCATTCGCATTCAATGCAAAAGCACCTACGGATAATGTTGTTCCAAATCCTAAGATATAATCATGGTTGATTGAGCCGTGATAGATCTGCTCAGGATCTGCAATAGGAAGACCATTTTGATCCACAACAGGATTTCCGTTTTCGTTGATCAAAGCACCTGCAGAGTAGATACCGCCAAGTGGTAAACCTGCTTCCGCAACAAGGTCAACGCTGTATGAGTTGTTCAGAATCAACTTAGTGGCTTCTGTTTCACCCAGTGAGTTAACTGTGTTGTCATTCTTTGTGTAATTCACAAATACATCCCATGACCAGTTGCGTCCTTGCAATACAGTTGCATTCACCCCTAACTCAATCCCTGTATTCTGAACTTCTCCAAGATTGGTCACCTGACGTGTAAATCCGGCAGATGGTGCCAGCGATACGTCGATGATCTGATCAGAGGTAACTCTGTCATACCAGGAGAAGTCTATTCCTAATCTGTTCTGGAAGAAGCGAACATCAGCTCCAAATTCAAGTTCAGTGGTCAACTCAGCCTGCAGGTTAGGATTACCCAGGCGGTTACCTGTTTCAAATCCGTTCTGCCCGGCAATCGGGAAGCGAATATTGGCAAATCCACCTTGTGCAACACCCGCAACAAAAATTGGATTGATCAGATATGGTGCAGCATCATTACCCGCAAGTCCGTATCCAGCTCTCAACTTCATGAAAGAAAGGAAGTTGGTGGCCGGAATCACACTTTCTGTCAGCACTGCAGAAACAGATGCTGCCGGATAGAAGAAGCTATTATTTTCAATTGGCAGTGTGGAAGACCAGTCATTTCTGGCAGACAGGTTAAAATATAACCAATCGTTCAAACCAATAGTAGCTGTAGCATACGCGCCGATGTAACGATCTCTTGTAAACCCATCATTAGAAGTAGGAGGGTTAGAGGAGTTAGACAAATTGTAAAACTCAGGAATCGTAAGATCCGTCACGTAGGTGGTCAGATACTTAAACGTTCTTTGGTTAACGTTCACACCTCCCACAAGGTCAAGGGACACTGAAGGGCTGACATATTTAAAGTAGCGACCAAATACGTTAACATCAATCTGCTCATTGTTGGTAGAAGTCTGCTCAATCTTTCCTACTACATCATTCGCTGATGAGTTAGGAGAACCTGGTGTGATGATAATGGGGTTTCCATAATCAAGTAATGCCGTTGAACCAAAGTCTGAACCAAATCTTGCGGTTACAGAAAATTCATCGCTGAAATCCATTTTCGCCCATACAATTGGGATGAAACGGTTTTCTGTAAAATCGTTTCCTGCACGATCAAGTACCAGATATGGGTTTGATGCGTACGGAGTATAAAAGTTGTCCTGGTTGTAGAACTTGTTATTGAAGTCTGCATAATCCACGACGACATGATCGCGAGGAATCTGCATCAACTCCTGAATCAGGACGGCTCCTGCTCCAGCGTCATCACCCTGACCTGTAGCCACGGCAGCTGCTTTCTTGTTGATATAGTCAATCGAAGCACCCAGTGTCAATCGGTTAGATTTAAACTCTGTTCTTGCACCGAAGTTGTTCCGGTTGTAGGTGTCTTTGTCGCCCGGAATCACGCCGTTCTCACTGATATTGCTGTAAGAAACGCGGAAGGAAAGGTTTTCAGAACCTCCTGTGAGCGTTAAGGCATTTGTATATGTCTGGCCTGTCTCAAAGAAATCACGAACGTTGTCTTCAACCAAAGAATAAGGCTTTAGCAAACGAGAGTTGTCTACTGTGTTACCCCACAGACGCTCCTGGTTGTCAAACTTAGGACCCCATGATCCGTTTTCGTTAGAAGCCCACAGTCCGTTCCATCCCTGTCCGTATGTGTCCTGCATATGAAAAACACGATTGACAGTATTACCCGCGAAGGAACCGCTGTAATCCACCTTAAGTTTTTGATTATTCTTTCCTGACTTGGTGGTGATCAGGACAACGCCGGAACCTCCACGTTTACCGTAGATGGCGGTCGCTGAAGCGCCTTTCAGAATCGTCACGGACTCAATGTCGTTCGGATTGATGTCATTCGCCTGGTTACCAAAGTCCATGGAACGATTGAAGTCGTCATTTGGATTCAGAAGCGTAGTAGTAGAGGTATTGGTTCTGTTGTTAATCGGAACACCATCGACTACGATGAGCGCGGCGTTGTTACCGGTGACAGATCCATACCCACGAATGTTAATCTCTGAACTACCACCAGGTTGACCGCTCGAACTTACAGTAAGTCCGGGCACTCGACCTGCGAGGGCATCAAAAGTTCTTGTGTTACTGGTCTCGACGACCTTATCGCCGCCGACTTCATTATATCCGTAACCAAGGGATTTGGCATCTCGCTTAATACCGAGACCGGTTACGACGGCAGCTTCGAGTGTAACCCCTTCTGCCAGCACTGCATTGTATACACTGGATGCACCCACTTCCAATTCCTGGGTTTCGTATCCGGTGTAGCTGATCACAATCATGCTTTCACCCTCTGGAACGCTGAGATTATAGCGCCCGTCAAAATCTGTTACAGTACCTACAGAGGTACCTTTGACCAGTACGCTCGCCCCAATCAAGGGTAGTCCGTCAGGACCTGTAACCGTACCGGAAATGTCTTTTTGCGCATAAGAAGTTACTACCGCACAAAAAACCATCAAGAGGAGTAATGAAAATCTTTTCATACTAATTCTGGTTTTGTTAAGAAAAAAGGTAATAGAAACAAATGTCTTAAATATTTCTTAATCGAGCCTACCCAAAAGAAAAAGATTTTCTTCGGCTAAAACTCAGGAAAATATTCTGTATCAGGTTAAAAACGCCCTCTTATATACTATTGCTGCCTGCACATTGACAAGAAGCTGTCGGGATTTCCCAATATTGTTTTTAACGTATTGTAAATCAAATGTTAAGGAATTAATAATTATTGAGATACCTGCAAGTTAAGCAAAAAGGTTAAAAAGGCCGCAATTGATGCCTGTACATACCTATGGTATTTTGCAGCCCGAAGTACAGGGCGTCACATATCAAAGCATGTCCGATTGAGACCTCCAAAAGAGAAGGCAGATGCTGATGGTAGTGTCTGAGATTCAGGAGGTTGAGGTCATGACCCGCATTAATGCCGATTTTGTGCGTATCCGCTATTTTAGCGGCAACTACATGATTTTCAATGGCTAAGGCCGGATCTTTGGGAAATATATGGGCATACGGCCCAGTATAAAACTCAATTCTATCCGCTCCTGCCGTGGCAGCTGCTTCTACCATTCCTGGGTCCGGATCCACAAAAATGGAGACCCGGATGCCCTTTTCTTTTAATTCACCGATAATATCAGTCAGAAAGTCCTGGTTTCGAATTGTATCCCAACCGGCATTAGACGTCAGGGCATCCGGGGCATCGGGTACAAGCGTGCATTGATGGGGCTGATGCTCAAGCACTTGCCGCATAAACTCCACGGTCGGATTGCCTTCAATATTCAGTTCCGTCCTGACGACCTCCTTTAGCGCAGGGATATCAGCGTACCTGATGTGCCGCTGATCAGGCCTGGGGTGAATGGTGATCCCATCGGCACCAAAAGCCTCACAATCCTTCGCGATCTGCACCAAATCCGGCAATTGCCCTCCACGGCTATTTCGAATCAGCGCTACCTTATTAATATTGACGCTCAGACGAACACCTTCATTTCTCATAGCTGCACATTTTTATACGATCGTTCAAACTTTCAGGGAATACCTATTTTGCGCAAAAGTAGTGCATGACAAGGTACGATCATTTTATTCGACTGGTATTGCTGATTGGACTGGTGCTGGCAGGGCTCCTACTGACCACTGTTGTCTCCGCGGTACTCATGCTGGGGTCTGGATTTTCCATCCAGGATATCATGGACATGGCGCAAACCGGTTCGATGGGCCTGGGTGCGGGCCTGACCAGAGCGATGCTTGCCTCGCAGCATATCTGTTTTTTTATTCTGCCTGCTCTGGCCTTTGGTCTTGTCGTCTATCGTTCTTCATTTCTCACAGGTTTGGATTTGCAAAAAAATCCAGGAGCGATACTTTCCGCGTTGGGCATTATTTTTCTGATTGCCGCCTACCCCATCGTCAATCTGAGCTTTATTGCCAACGAAGCCATTCCACTTCCGGAATGGGCACTGCAATTTGAAAACCAGGCTGAAGATACCTTGAAAGCCATTCTGAAAATGGATACGCCTGTGATTTTACTCATCAATATTCTGATCATCGGCATTCTCCCGGGGATCGGTGAAGAATTAATATTTCGCGGCATACTGCAAAAGCAGATTGGGCTCATGCTTAAACGCCCTGTTTTGGCGATTTGGATTGCCGCTTTTATTTTTAGTGCGATCCATATGCAGTTTGAAGGATTCCTTCCGCGCATGGTATTGGGCGCGATACTTGGTTATCTTTATCACTGGACCGGAAATCTCTGGGTGCCGATCATCGCACATGCATTCAACAATGGTGTGCAGGTGATCATGATCTACGTCACGGGTATTGACTTGTCCACACTGGATCAGCAGAGTAGCGAACGATTGCAATGGTGGATGGTGCCTTTAAGTCTTGTCGTCATGTACGCTATCTATTCTTTCATTCAAAAGAACCGCCAACCCATTGAACAGGCCTGAATTTTTGACACGTTCCGCTACCGGTTTGATGATTGCGGTGGTGACGCTGGGAGCGATTATCGTATCTCCCTGGTCTTACCTCGCATGGTTATGCCTGATCGTTTTTCTGGGTGCGCATGAATACTTCCGTTTGGAACGTTTCAAAATCAATCAGACTTTTCTTTGGGCATTTCCCTTATGTCTTGTGCTGCTCATCGGACTTTTAGGCTATTGTCTGATCACCGGAAAAAATCCATTACTCCCATTACTCATCATACCTGTTCTATCCGGTTTTATTTTTCTTTTAGACTTCCTGGTGTACGGTGATCCAGCTTTACTTTTAAAAACACAACTGTCAGCGCTCGGTGTCACCGCCTATATCGGATTGCCTGCCCTCAGTGGCTGTGTTTTTCTGATGACCGACTACCAATACGAATATCTGCTTGTTCCCGTCATCCTGATCTGGCTGAATGATGTTGGTGCCTACCTGGTCGGGTCGCTTTTAGGTAAAACCAAAATTGCGCCTGCTATCTCACCGGGCAAAAGTGTTGAAGGTACAATTGGAGGTGCTTTGATCGTTTTGCTGACCGGATTTGGCCTAACAAAACTATGGCCCGACATTGCATTTGGCTACATCCTTATGCTCACCCTGATCACACCTTTGTTTGCGCTGGCCGGCGATCTATGGGAGTCGCTTTTAAAAAGGAATGCAGGTGTGAAGGACAGTGGCACTTTGCTCCCCGGACATGGAGGCATTTTGGATCGATATGATTCGCTCTTATTTATTTTGCCGGTTGCCTCTCTTGCTTATTTTATATTTGCACTATGATATATCGATTGCACAAAGAAGGCGTGTATTATTTAGTGTATTCCGTGCTGGCTTTTGTCGCCTGCGGGATTCTCTTTTATTTCTTTATGTCCATTGCGACGGGACTTCTGCTTGGCATTAGTTTGTTTTTCCTGGTGCTGTTTATCATCTTTTTCAGAAATCCACCCAGAGCGCATGGCACAAAAGAAACCGACCTGATCCTGGCGCCCGCAGATGGTAAAGTGGTTGTCATCGAAAAAACTACCGAACAGGAATACCTCAACGCAGAAGCGATCCAGATATCAGTATTTATGTCACCGCTGAATGTCCACTCCAACAAAAGTCCCATCATGGGAGAAGTGGAATATGTCAAATATCATCCGGGTGAATACCTGGTGGCCTGGCATCCTAAATCCTCCGAACTCAACGAGCGCAATACCGTCGTCATCCGACGCAAACACCATCGCATTCTCCTGCGTCAGATTGCAGGCAAAGTAGCGCGCAAGATCGTGTGCTATACCGCACCCGGCGCAAGACTCAGTCGCGGTGAAGAATTTGGCTTTATCAAATTCGGAAGCCGTGTGGATATCTTCCTTCCCGTGGATTCAGAAATACTCGTTGAGATCGGTCAGACGGTAAAAGGCGGGGTGACGGAGATTGCGCGATTTGTTTCGTGAGATTTCTCTGTTTCACGGAGAACTCACTCGCCCTTTGGGCGATCTCTATTGTAAGTGAGATTTATCCCTAGATGCGGCTCTGACTACTTACTATTCACTACTCAGCCCTTCGCTCTTAGCTCTATGCTTCCTGTTTCTTCTCTGGTTTCATCTGGGGGAAGAAAATGACATCCTGGATTGAATTGGAATTGGTCATGATCATCGCGAGGCGGTCCATACCGATACCTAAACCAGCTGTCGGGGGCATTCCATATTCAAGCGCGCGGAGAAAATCTTCATCGAGTACCATGGCTTCATCATCGCCACGCTTGCCGAGTTCTAATTGTTCTTCGAAGCGCTGCCGCTGATCGATAGGATCATTCAACTCAGAGAATGCATTGCAGATTTCTTTTCCATTGCAAATGGCTTCAAAACGCTCCACCAAACCAGGCTTGGATCGATGCTTTTTCGCTAATGGCGACATCTCGACAGGATAGTCGGTGATAAACGTGGGCTGGATAAGATGTGGCTCACATTTTTCGCCAAAGATCTCGTCGATGATTTTCCCTTTACCCAGCGAACCATCAATATGAATCTCGAGTTTCTTTGCTGTTTCGCGCAAGGCAGCTTCATCCATCTCGCTAATGTCGATACCGGTAAAATGTTCGATGGCTTCGAACATCGTATATCGCTTCCAGGGACGCTTGAAATCGATCACGTGATCACCAACTGTCACTTTTGTATCCTGATGAATATCAATCGCGACTTTCTCAACGAGTTCTTCCACGAGATTCATCATCCATTCGTAGTCTTTGTAGGCTACATACAGTTCGATCTGCGTAAACTCCGGATTGTGAAAACGACTCATGCCTTCATTTCGAAAATCTTTGCTGAACTCATACACACCATCGATTCCACCGACGATCAATCGCTTCAGATAAAGTTCATTTGCGATACGGAGATACAAGGTCATATCCAGCGTATTGTGATGCGTCTTGAACGGCCTGGCCGCAGCTCCACCATATAAAGGTTGCAACACAGGAGTTTCGACTTCGAGATACCCTTTTTCATTCAGGTATTCCCGCATGCTGTTGTACATCTTTGTCCGGTCTTCAAACGTCTTTCGGATCTCGCGGTTGACGACAAGGTCTACATACCGACGGCGATATCGCTGTTCGGGATCTGTGAACGCATCGTGAGTCACACCATCGGCATCTACCTTCACGACAGGCAGAGGCTTGAGTGATTTGCTTAGGAGCACTAACTCAGTAGCGCGAATTGAAATCTCTCCTACCTTGGTCACGAAGACAGTACCTCGGACACCTATAAAATCGCCCAGATCCAGATAGTGCTTAAACACTTCGTTGTACAGTGTTTTATCCTCACCCGGACAGATCAGGTCACGCGCTACGTACACCTGGATTCGGCCGCTGGCATCCTGAATTTCCGTAAAAGACGCCTTACCCATCACACGATGGGACATCATGCGACCGGCTACGATTACTTCTTTTTCGTCGGGCGCATCAGGATTAAAACTTGCTTTGATCTCTTCCGCATAGGCATTGACGGGAAACAATTCCGAGGGATACGGGTTAATACCCAGGTCAATGATCTTCTGCAGATTTTCTCTTCTGTTGATCTCTTGTTCTGAAAGATGAGCCATAAATCGTCGTTAATTCAGGCACAAAAATAATTGTCCCGCAGACATTAGAGGTTATACAGGATTATATATCTCAGAGAATTTAATTTTCAGACCTTCGCCCTATGGCTCCGAAGAAAGGCATTTACGCGGAAATACTGCTTCCACTGGCCCTGGAAAACACGTATACCTACCAAATCCCGGAAGATCTCGCCGAAACAGCGACGTTTGGCAAACGCGTGGAGGTCCAGTTTGGCAGCCGAAAGCGTTATGCGGGCCTGATCGTCAAAACAAATATTCCGGAGCCCAACTACCGAACCAAAGAGATTATCAGCCTCCTCGATGATGTGCCCATCATTCTGAAAAGTCAACTGGCCATGTGGGACTGGATGGCCAATTATTACTGCTGCACGCCGGGAGAAGTCATGAAAGCTGCACTTCCCGGTGCGTTGCTCCTGTCCAGCGAAACTGTCATCCAGCCGATGCCCACCGATGAAGACAGCATCCTGCAACTGGACGAACCTCTGTACACGTTATTCAGAATCATCGCTCCAAGGCAAATGATCACCCTTGACGAACTTCAAAAAGCAAGTGGGCTTAAATCGTTGTATCCGCATGTGGTGAAGTTGTATCAGATGGGTATGATCCTCGTGATCGAAGAACTGGCGCAAAAGTACATTCCCAAAAAGATCAAATTGGTTCAGGTCGCTGAAGCGTACCGTTCCGAGAAAGGCATTCAGGAGGCGCTTGAACTGGTGAGTGCGTATGATAAACAAACTCAATTTATCCTGGGCTATCTCATGGAAGCCGGCGATAAACTAGGGCCGGTGGAGACAAAACGCGTGTTGGCCAAAGCGGATGTGAGTCGAAGCACCTTTCAAACACTCGTTAAAAAAGGGGTTTTTGACGAAGTCGTGCAGGAAGTCAATCGCATGGATTTGAATTCTGATCAAGCGGAAACAGAATCCTTTCAACTGACAGCTTTGCAGGAGGAAGCTGTCAAACAAATACAGCACATCTGGGAAGAAAAAGATGTTGCCCTACTCCATGGTGTGACCGGTAGCGGAAAGACCATCATCTACAAAGATTTGATCCGGTCTGTAATTAACGAAGGGGGTCAGGTATTGTACCTGGTGCCAGAGATCGGCATGAGTGTGCAGTTGCTTCAGCGCCTGAAGGCTACGTTCGGTTCCTCGATCACGATCTCACATTCGCGTCTGAATGCGAATGAACGCGTTGATGTGTGGCAACAGGTGGCTTCGGGCATTCCTATTGTTGCAGGAGTGCGGTCGAGTGTTTTCCTTCCGTTTCAAAACCTAAAGCTCATCATTGTCGATGAAGAGCACGATGTCAGTTACAAGCAGCAGGAACCAAACCCAAGGTACCATGCGCGTGATATGGCTTTAGTGCTGGCGATGAAATTTAATGCAAAGGTGGTGCTCGGGTCGGCCACGCCTTCTATTGAATCGTATTATCATGCGCAAAATGGAAAATATGGACTTGTCGAACTGAAAGAAAGATATCTGGGACTTGAGCTGCCCGAAGTGATGCTGATCGACCGTAAAAAAGACAAGTCCTCTGCGGGAGCAATGTACAGTCACAGCCTCATAGAAGCGATGCGACAGACGCTCGACGAAGGACGCCAGGTGATCATCTATAAAAACCGACGCGGGTATGCTCCGGTGTTAAAATGTACTGTGTGCGCGTGGTTTGCCGAATGCAATCAGTGCGATGTGGCGATGACGTATCACAAAGGGCGTAATGTTTTGATCTGTCATCTGTGTGGCACCACGAAAGCCATCATTCCAACATGCCCGGCTTGTGGTAGTCCACGACTTAAACTTGAGGGATACGGGACTGAAAAAATTGAAGATGAGTTGCAGGAAATTTTTCCGAAGGCGCGTATCAAGCGCATGGATCTCGATACGACGCGAGGAAGAAAAAATCTTGAAAACCTGATCCACCATTTCGAGCATCGCAACATTGATATTCTGGTGGGTACGCAGATGGTGACTAAGGGGCTGGACTTTGATCATGTGGGACTCGTGGGTGTCATCTATGCGGATCAGGCGCTGCACTATCCGGATTTCAGAGCGACGGAGCGCACGTATCAGACCCTTGTGCAGGTAAGTGGTCGTGCAGGTCGAAAAAATCAGCAAGGCCAGGTGATGATCCAGACATTTCAGCCGGAGCATCCGGTGTACCGGGATGTGCTCAGCGGAGATTTCTCCAGATTTTACGAGCGTGAGATTAAAGAGAGGGAACACTTTCGTTATCCGCCTTTCGTCAGGCAGATTGCGATCACGGTGCGACACAAGCAGGCGGACATGAGTCGGGAGGCGGCGCAGATGCTCGCCATAGAATTAAAGCAGCATTTTGGTCAGCGCATTATGGGACCGTCCGTGCCTTCGATCGGCCGGGTGAGAAACTACTATATCCACCAGGTCTTTATCAAAATGGAGCGCGGTGGTTCGACGGGCCAAGCCATCAAGCGTGCTATTCGGGAATTTCAGACGGGCATCGTCAAAAAGAAATCGCTTTCGACGGTGCGGATCAGTGTGGATGTGGATCCGAGTCAGTAGTTAGCTGTGAGGAGTGAGCTGTGAGGATCTCCTTCGCTGAAGCTACGGCGATTAAAAGGTGAGTGGTCAGTGGTGAGTAGTGAGTTCTAATTCCACAAAAATTACAAGCATATTACTTCGTATATTTCGTAAAAAACAAGGGCATATATCAGGGCTGGTTTAAGCGATTAATTGGGTTTAATTTGATTTTTCCTCTTTTGGTGATTGGGTTGGGTTATCAGATGATTGGCATGCTAGAAGAACAGCAGTGGATTCGAGTAAGTATATCCGTGGTTTTGATTGTGGGGTTGATTGTGCAAATGGTATTGGGGTACAGAAAGAGATTAGCGGAGAATGATGAAGCAGGCCAATTAATTAAAAACTCTTAGCTCATTTTATAAAATCATTTTAGCAAGTCACAAATCTCCACTCGATCTTTATTGCGATCATGTATTTCCGCACATAGAGAATCACCTCTAAACGCAACTTTCACTATTTTAATGCAAGCATCCATCTCATAGTTTTGTATAACATTAACACATGTCAAATACATAATACATCCCTCTTTATTTCTCAACAATTTTTGATTCATTTCCTCTTTTGACTCCATATAATAAGAATTTTCAATACCCCCGTTCAGATACATCAACTTAATAAAACGGAATATATCATCGTTGTCCATCTTATGAACACGATACAAGTAGCAATACACCGTTGGCATCCCACCTTTATATCCATTATAAAAATTAATAACTCTGTACTCAAACTCTCCTATCTGAAAGGATGTGTTAGTTCTCAAAGGGTTGATTATATAGTCATACGTCTTATAAAGAAATATGCCAATAATCACAACTATAATCAAAGCACCTACCTTCATCTTTCAGGATGTACTATAGCATAAGTAAAATGTAAACACTGCATTATTTTCCAGCTTCATTAAACAAATAGGTGTACTCACCAACACGGTCTTCAAAAGTATTTGAATAAGTCACATATCCTGCAAACTGAAACCTTAATCGATGCGTTGCTTTATGCCCAAAGGACTTCTTTAAATATTTAGCTATTACAATCTGCTTAGGCTTCAAATACATATAGTAGTTACCAATACACCAAGTATTAACAAACGTATCGGCATTAATCCATTCTCCATTGGGAGCCAAAAACTGCCTGTTGAGTAAGCCAAGTTCACCCCAATACCCAATCCAAATCAAAGAATCTGCTGTGCTTTCGATCAAGATCGGATACGTAGTGAGTGTTTGGGTTGTGTCAATAAATGATTGCTCTGAAACAGAATAGGTGCTGTAAAGCACATTCTCGCAAAAAGCTTGGGTTGTATCAACGAAAATCTTTAAATCCTGACCTGCCAAAGTCCATGTTTGTAAGTGCAATTCACTCCTTAAATTCTCTACTATATTTTCTGAGGGGAAACCATTACAATCAAGATATACTGTATCCTTAACATCACCTATGTAGCAAACCGGATAATGACTATATCCTTCGATGATTGAGCCACTTTCTTGTTCTTTCTTACTACATAAAATCGTATCCACCGCGACAAATCGATCAAAGTGCATGACCAACAATTCATCGCCCCTGTTATTGCTAGACAAGGCCAATAAAAAACTTAGGATTAATGCTACTTGACCTTGCATCATACATTACGTTTTAGGAAAAACCTGGTTCTCTGCTTTATCATTTAGTTCAGCTTTATTTCCCTTTGTACAACCACCCTGTCAATTTTATCCCATTCATAACTCAGGGAGTACATTGTGTAGGCTATCCTGAGCGTATCAGCCTTTGGGACCGCATACCCGCGATTACCACTGTACATGAAATGATGCCCATTTATACTAACCGTATGTGCATGGCATGTAATGGGGGCATGACATTCATACCCAAAATGCACCTCGTCGGAAACTGCATCTTTCTCAAAGAAAGGCATTCCATAACTACAGTTTATATGAGAAGTCATTTTCGCAAACTGGGAAGAAAATTTACCTACTTCTTCCTTTAGCACGGGATACCAAGACAAATCGAAATCAGGGTAATCCGGTGTGGCTTTTTCGAAGGAAGAAAATTCTCCTTCTACCTTTGCTATTGCTTCACAGTGTTCGACTGCTCTCTTCATTGTATTCCTCTCCGTAATCATGTTTGATTTCACATGGTTTACTTGTCTCAAATTGGGATAAAATTTTACGAGGCTTGTGGCCAGAAGGACAACACCAATCCCAATCATCACTATGTTTAACCAATGTAAAAACCTCATTTCGCTCTACTAATTATTCGAGATAAACCTAAAATGCCAGAAACTTCCCACCTCTCAAGTTCCCCAAATCACCCTTATATATTTCAAGCTTACTGGGCGGAATGGTATCCCCGCCTTCTAAAAAATATACATTGTGGCGGTGTTTAAAATCCTCAAACAGCACCAGTTTGACTGAAAGAAAACTGCTATCATAATCGGAAATACTGCTGATCAAAATATGGTACTCCCCAGGCTCAGAATGCCCACGAAAAAGACTGGGTGTATTATCTATGAAGGTTAACAGCAGGGAGTAATTAGACTGAAGATTCCCAAAAGGCATTTGATTGCGTTCAAGCAAACTGACAATCTTCTTTCGCTCGTCTGGTGAAAATGCGTCCCCGACAGTTGCTGACTCAATTAAACCCAGCACCTCCAATACTATCGGATCCGGCTCGGAAAATCTCTTGTTGTAATTTTTAATTGCCGGAATCACCCTTATCAACTCTTCCTGTTCTGTGCTATAGTAGTCCTGAAGCACAGGCTCATAATTTGAGACCTGTTTGTTGATATACATCGACAATCCCAGGCAGGCAAAAAAGATGAGTATTCCGAAGTATTTCATGGGAAACAGCATTTAATAGCAAAGGACTTATCCTTATGTAACGGTGGGCATCTTTACATATTTTGACCTTAAAATGATTTTCACAAAGGATTTTACATAGCACGAATTGAACACTTTCGAAACATTACCCAACCAGATGACTCTCCTCCTTTTTGATGGATCTGAAATAAAATCAAATATTCACATTAATGACAATCAACATTCTCACATAGCTCATGGGGCATGTTTACAATTTATATTCGGGCCGATTTAGAATTCCCATTTTAACATGAATACAGATACATTATTACTCGACCGATCAGTATTCTTGCTCAGTACTATCAGACAACGTGGGACGCACTTTGGTTATCTGATACAAATTTACATTTCTGGTAAAATACATAGTCAAGCCAAGTATGAGGGTGAGTCCGAAACTCCCCAGGAGCAGCGCGTAATCAGCCATTTGCAGCGTGACAAACAGGAAACCATATATTCCGGTTAGCGTCAAGACAAGTAGCATGGATGATCTCAAGGATTTAAAAATTGCGATTGAGTATAACGTAATCATACTTACAATTCCCATCGTTGAAACGCCATACGCAAAATTGAAGTTTGTGTGTTCCGTGATAGAAATCAATAATATATAGAACAAACAAATGGCAAGCCCTACCAGTGCATATTGAAATGGATGAATTCTGCGTTTATTCATTAATTCCACAAGGAAGAAAATCAGAAAAGTCAGCGAAATGGTCATCACTGCATACTTTACAGATCTCGTTGATTTTTGATAATCATCCAATGGCAGAATCAGGTCAACCCCAAAACCGGAGTGCAACATTTCCTCATGATTCTTATCACCAATCCAATATTGCGGGTAGTTACGGTTTAGTTGGAGAATTGTCCAAGATGCGTTAAACCCTTTGTCTGACACTTCCCTCTCATCCGGCAAAAAAGAACCATTAAAACTTGGTGAATTCCAATCAGAAATAAGCTTGACATTGGTAGTGTTTCCAAGAGGTGTAAATGAAATACTTTTACTCCCCTGAAGATCAATTGAGAAATCAAACGATATCCTTTGATTGCCGATATCCGACAGATTGGGAATTTCAATCGTGATACCGGAGCTAATAATTTCCGGCAATTTAGATCCGGGGTGTACACTTAAGAGCTCACCATTCCAACGTAAGTCTATGTCATTCATGATGCCCCTCAAATCTGAAACCCCAATTGTCAGAAAAGCCTGATCGTATAGTATCTCTTTCAAATTGACGGTATCAATTTCCTGAACAGCAAAGAAGTCACCGGAAAAATCAAGCGCTGATTTATACACCACCACTTCAAAGATTCCACGCTTAAGTCTTTCAGGCCTCACCTTGCCTTTGATTGAAAGATTTTCAGGTAGAATGTGTAAATAGTCTGTGGTCAGTGATTTCTTCCCTTCTTGTTCAATTGCGTAACGAAGGGGAATACTCAAAACAGGCCCATTTAATTGCTGGGCTCCAGCCCATACTGCACTTACCTCCTCCATAGTTTGCCTTTTCAAGTTTTCCCTTTCCTTAATAATCGATTTAATCATAGTGGCTGGAATGAGCAATAGAAGCATCAGCGCGGTAATCGCCAAGAGTTTAATCGTTACTGAGTTTTTAATAAACGACTCTTTCTTTTGTGGTTGAGAATTTTCAGGATCCATATTCATATTTTTTAAAAGTTCTTTGTAATTCAAAGTTCACATATAAAAATTTTTATTTCAATAACTTTTCGATGGCTTTAATATGTTTTGAAAATGCCTTTTTGCCTTCTGCTGTGATAAAATACTTTGTATTTGGCTTTCTGTCCAGAAACTCCTTTTTAAACGCTAGGTATTTCTTTTTCTCCAATACCTTCAAATGGCTCGCCAGGTTGCCATCAGTTACACCAAGTAAATCCTTAAGCGAACTAAAGTCCACATAATCATTCACTACTAAGGCTGACATCACTCCTAATCGAATTCTGTTTTCAAACGCCTTATTTAAGTCTTTGAGTAACTCCTTCACGACTTATCCTTCACTTGCATTATAATTCCATAAACGATGTGCATCACTCCGAATCCGATAGCCCAAAAGAGAAGTCCATATTCGATTATATAGGTCGCTATGAGTCCCAATCCAATTTCTATCAACCCCAATGTTCTAATATCAGGCAGGGTATATTTACTTGCATTGACTAAAGCCAGACCATAAAAAATCAAAGTAAGCGGGATAACTAATACAACATAACCTTGAAAAAGCATCGTAAGACAAAAAATGCCCCCGGCCGCCAGTGGAATGGCCAGATTGATTAACAGTCTCTTCGTTTGGTAGTCCCATATCCTCAAACTCCTTCTCCTGGTTTCCCGTGTGGTAAAATAAATACCTGCTCCAATCGAACATATCAAAGTGCCAATCGCAATCAGTAGCAAAACAATGCTACTATTATCTGTCCATAGAAAGTGCGCCTCCGGGCTACTTCGGTTGACGTAGATTACATTATAGGAAAGATAGGCTCCTATTAAAGCAATCAGGCCGGCGGATATTCCAGACCACCCACTCAATGAGATGAATCGCGATGATCGATTCATCATTTCCTTAATCTCCTGAAGGTCACCTATATATTTATCGTGATTCATTGAAAGTACTTTGAATTTCAAAGTAAATATACGTGAAAAGCAGAAATAAAACTATTCGATCAGAAAAAGATGAAAAAAAATGCAATGTCTATCACCACATATAGGCATATTAGAATGTCAAAACGTCATAAGTGAATGATAATGTTGCACCTCTTATCTCAACTTCGGCAGGCGGATATGAGCCCGACGAGCTCAAATAAAAAAAGGCACGGGATCTCTCCTGTGCCTTTTCGGTAGTAGCGGGGGCAGGACTTGAACCTACGACCTCCCGTACGGGCGGGCTACCTAACTGCTCCACCCGCGATATGCCTCACATCTAATTGAAATAATTTTCTAATAAATTGAAACCTCATAAAACAAAAAAAGGCACCAGTAAATACTGATGCCTGTAGTAGCGGGGGCAGGACTTGATCCGCCTTTCGGCGGACCGCCGCAGGCGGATATGAGTCGCGAGGCTGCGCAGATGCTCGCCATCGAATTAAAGCAGCATTTTGGTCAGCGCATTATGGGACCGTCCGTGCCTTCTATCGGCCGGGTGAGAAACTACTATATCCACCAGGTCTTTATCAAAATGGAGCGCGGTGGTTCGACGGGCCAAGCCAT
>JAUHXV010000057.1 GCA_030426765.1 Bacteroidia bacterium
CGCTCTCTGGTGAATACTTTGTGCATGTTGGGGGATATTGCGAAGACCTGGTATCTGACACTGTGGTCTTAAATTTCCTGAGCTCTGATCTGCCCGTGACAACCAATGATACGATCAAGGTGGGTGAAGTTGCTATCCTGGAGGCTACCGGCGATAGTATTGTTTGGTATGCTGATATGGACGGGACAATGCCGATTGGAAGTGGTAATTCACTCGAACTGGATGCCCTCACGGATACGACTACCGTGTACGCACGGAGTTTCAGCGGGATAGACGGATTGGATTTCCAACTCGGACCGACAGGCCACCAGGGAAGTACAAAGTACAACTCTAATTTTGTCAACGGTGGTTTATTGTTTGATGTATATCAGCCGATCATCCTGCATCAGGTGACTATGTTTACAGACACGGTGGGAAGTCGAATGATTGAGATATTTAATGACGACATGACATTCATGTTCCAGCAAGAAGTGTATCTCGATAATGACACCAATGTCGTAGACCTTGACATTGAAATTCCTGAAGGGTCGTATACGATGACCACCAATACTGATTTTAATGTTCAGGAGTTTGGTGTGAGTACGCCGTATTTGTGGCGCACTGCGCAAAACGTCGTGTTTCCTTTTGCCTTCCAGGATGTGATGTCTATCCACAACTCAACGTTTGGGTCGGACTACTTTTATTATTTCTACGACTGGAAAGTATCTACGCCGGATATGTACTGTGGATCTGAATTGGTGGAGGCCATTGCATTTGTAGGATTGGAAACTGGCACGTACGAGCCGGATCCTAAATTGGAGTTCACCGTTTTGCCTAATCCTACAGATGGTGTTTCAACTATCTCTTTGACGGCTTCAGGTACTTTCAATGTGGAACTCCGCAATATGCAGGGCGTGCTTATCAACAGCGATAGAAACGTTGTTTTACACGATCGATCTTACGCACTGGATTTTGCCGATCTGCCTTCAGGCGTATACTTGATTCGGGTCGTTCAGGGCGATCGGTTTTATGTAAAAAAAGTAGTCCGGTTATAATCGGACAAACGGCCTGATTCCAACCAGGGATTCCTTATCGTAAAGGATAAAGTAATACAGTCCCGGCGTGACTTTTTCATTCAGGATTATGTCCTGGGTGAGTCTTCCCGACTGCACGATCTTTCCTTGGGGATGGATGACCTGATAGCGTAAAGCTGTATTCGAATTTACATGTGCATCAAGCAGTACAAACAGTTTCTGCTGTGAGACCGGGTTTGGATACAAAGTAAACTCCGTTTTCGGAAATACCTCTGCGATTCCGGTGGAAGAAAGTGGTATGCTGTCCAGTCGAATACTATCAATGACTTCGGTATACCTTTCATAGCCCTGGTACATCGTTTTAAACTGCGCTACGGTAGCCAATGTGTCACTGGTGAACAATGCCTGCATCCATCTCGGTGGCAGAGTCTGATATCGCAGGGTGATGGCGAGGTTTGCAAGACCTTTTGTGCCGTTTAACGGGATGCGATATTCAATCTGATCTTCTCCCTGCTGACTGTTTTCGGCATAATCCGAATCGGTCACTGCGTTTCCATAAATGGCGACCGTATCGATTGATGGGTGATCTGTTTTGAATCCCAGAGGCAGCAATCGATTATCTTTTAGTGGTTCGTATGCCGCATTCAGGCGAGTCGTCAGGTGTCCGGTTAGATCGGACATAACGAGTTCATAGATCTGCACATCTTCAGCAGAAAATGCGATTTCGTGATGCGGTTCGAATGGATGATCGCGATATTGTATCTCGCCATTGACATCGAGGGCGCCGTTGATATAGATAATCTCTTTCGTGGCTTCTTCCTGGAGTTCTACCTGAAGCCATGCCAGTCGGCTAGGGTATCCGGAAGGTAGTTTGTGTCCGGCTTTATTTTTAACTGACACCGATACGTATAATGTATCACCTGTGACGGTGGCTGAATTGATAGATAGTGACCCGGCATTTGCGAGGCTCATGCGATTAGATTCTATGGATTCATCCCATGCATGATCGCTTTCTCCTTCGGGCAGGCCGAGATCTTTTTTATACTGCCGCATCATATCGAGCATAACGGTATTGGCACCAAATATCTGATGCAGGCCGTAGGGTTGTCTGGGTTCCAGTGCAGCCAATTCAGTTGCGATGATGACCCCTTCCTGGAGAAAAGGCATATGGCAGGTTTGGCACTCGGTGTTTTGCGTCGGATAGACTGAGTTAAGCCATTCGTGATAGGTGGCTTGTTCGACAAAATGATCGCCGGAAGGAGTGCCGTCGGGGTGCAACGTTTCAGTTATAAGTGTGTGGCATCCGGCACAGGTCTCACTTTCGTAGATGTGTTCTGAATACACCGGATCGAAGCCCACGTATATCTGCATGGGACCCTGGAAGGGGTTGGGCAAATGCCCGAATACAAGCCGGTTGGTATCGAGGATGTAGTCTCCTGAAAAAAACTGTCCTGCACTTTCCGGTGATTGTTGGTGGCACGCATTGCAAGAGACACCATCGAGACCGAGGCTGTCGTTTAGCATGGCTTCGTAGGTGTACGGTTGATGGTTGAGTTTCGCCTGGTAGTGACCCAGAGGTGAGTGGCATTTGAGGCAAGTGGATTCAATGGCGGATTGAGCACCGGGATAGTGGTTGACCTCGTCGACTACGGTAGCCCGCCAGAATGGGTCTTTGGCTGCAAATCCCATCATGCTGATCTGCCAGTCGTCGAAGATGCTGACATCATTGCCGTCTTTGTCGACCATCGCAATGCCTTCCGGATCGACGCTATGGCAACCGCTGCAGTGTGACGAATGGGCAACCTTTTGCTCTTCCGGAACCGGGTCGCGGTACTGGCGTAACCAGTCAAAAGGATCTGTCAGGCTCAGGAGAACGACTGCAGCACACAAACCAACAGCAAGCACATGCTTCTTCATTCTCCAAAATTACTTTTTTCCGGTTGTTGTCGTTTCGCTCCCTTTGGAAAATATCCGACACCCATTCGAATTATTTGGTGAATCCTTGCTTTATGTTAATTTAGCCATCAGTATAGTGCCTGTTGACAAGGCCTTATTTTCTAACTGACAAAAAACTGATGAAAAAGATTCTCTATCCGACGGACTTTTCAGAGACCGCGGAAAATGCTTTCATTTTTGCATTACAGGTAGCCGATCATCTGGGTGCTTCCATTACCACTTTGCATGCGTTTAACAAACCCGATGTCAGTCAGGTCAATCTTCCGGGTATGCTCAGTGAGGTGTATGAATCCATTGACCTGGATGCTTTTGAAAGTTATGAGGATGAAGTGCCTATTCTTCGGGATATAGCTTCGGACAATGGGTATTATCACGTACCGATGGTTCACGTGTTGGAAGAGGGTGCGCCTGTATCCGCGATTTTGCGCACGGCCAATAGAGACAAAGCTGATTTGATCGTGATGGGTGCAACCGGTGCCGGCGCTATGGAGGCTTTCTTTTTTGGGACGGTCTCCGGTAAAGTGTTGGAAAAAGCGCATTGTCCTGTTATCGTGGTTCCGGACAGCGCGGAGTTTGACGGACTCATCAATCACATCGGGATTGCGACTAATTTTTCTGAGCACGATGCAGAGCTTGTTGAAGCAGTCAGAGAATTCCAGAAGCACATGGGCGGGCAGCTGCATGTGATTCACATCAATACCTCCAACGATGATGATGTGAAGGAGCGCATGGACGCATTTTTCGAACCCTGGAAAAATGACAAAAGCATTAGTTACGAATGCATCGATCACAAAGATGTCAATGAAGGCCTCGAGCAGGCTATGGATGATCTGAACATCGATTTGCTCGCTATCCTCTCTCATCGCCGCACCTGGTTTGACGAGTTGTTTGAAGTCAACCGAGCGAAAGAACTTTCGTATAGTTCTTCAATTCCTCTGCTCGTGTATCAGCAGGAGAATTTGAAGAAATAGTTTTGAGACCTGAGATATTAGACCTTAGACACCAGACATTAGACCTGAGACCTGAGACCTGAGACACGCATTCTAAGGCTTGAGACATTTGTGCAAGTGTGGAGGTGAATTAGGTGTTTCAGGATACGAATCCTGATTTTAACGGTTTTCCTTAAGCATACAAATACCTCTTTTCGAAAGAGGTGATTGACCCAAAATGCTCTCGAAAAGCCTTAAAAAGGTCAAAAATGGCTTGTTTTTGGGGATTTTTCAGGTCCGGAGACGTCCAAAAGCTGACAGTGTGCCACACCTAGGTGTGGCACACTGTCTCAAATACTATTCTTTAAGACTCGCATCCCTTGCAGCTTTAAACTCTGAGCCATCTCTCCATTTTGGCCAATCTTCACTATTAGCCAGTTCCTGGGCGATATACATATAGAGGTCGCAGTCCTGAACGATACCGCCCAGATCAAAGGTTGAGGCGTCGTACTCGTCGGTTGGCAAATGATATCGCTGGCTGCGGTATTCGCCTGATTTTTCTTTGGCGTATTCGATGCCTTTTTCACGATGGTCATAGCTGCCTTCGCCATACAGGGCCGGGATGCCCACTTTAGCGAAGTTAAAATGGTCCGAACGGAAGAAATAGCCTTTCTCCGCTTCCTGGTCAGGAAGGATATATCGATCCTGCTGTGCCGCATACTTCGCAGCGTAATCTTCAAGTTCATTCTGACCGTACCCGACGACGCTGAAGTCCTTCATTTGGCCATAGGGCGCCATACCATCGATGTTCATATTGGCAACGGTTTTTGCCGGAGGATATACCGGATGTGCAGCATAATACGCGGATCCCAGAAGGCCTTGTTCTTCAGCCGTGACCCAAAGGAAGACGACGGTGCGCTTGTATGGCCCGGCTTTCATCATGCTTTCCGCAATGGCGAGCAAAGAGGCAGAACCGGTTCCGTTATCCACGGCACCATTGTAGATCGAGTCGCCATCCACAACAGCCCCAACGCCCAGGTGATCCCAATGCGCAGAAAAGATGATGTATTCGTCTTTCTGGTCGGTGCCGGGTATCGTCGCGATAACATTTTTTGATGTGTTTTCTTTGATGGTGTTTTCAATACTGAGATCGACGGTATACGGAAGTGGGATAGCTTTAAATCCCGGTTTGCGCGCATTGTGCATAGCGGTGCGCAGGTCGAGACCTGCCTTTTCAAATATTGCCTTAGTCGCATCGAGGGATACCCAACCCACCATTTCACAATGATCTTCAGGATTGGATTTCAGGTTGAGTTTGGCACCTTTTCCGGCACCACCGATGACGGCCCAGGGATACCCGGCCATGGTCGTTTCATGCATCACGAGTACGCCGGCAGCGCCTTGTCGAGCCGCTTCTTCATATTTATACGTCCAACGTCCGTAATAGGTCATGGTGCTGCCTTTAAAAAACGTGGAATCTTCACTACCCAAACCCGGATCATTGACCAAAACGATGATGGTTTTTCCTTTGACATCAATCCCTTCGAAGTCATTCCAATTGTACTCCGGCGCAACGATTCCATACCCGCAGAAAACGAGCTCAGAACCTTCGACTTGAATCGATTCAACTGCACGTTCGGTATAGGCTGAATAGTCTTTTCCTAATTCGAGCGTCATAGGGTTGTCGCCATTCAGTTGCATGGTTTCAGACGTCATGCCATTTATTTCAACGAGAGGAACATCCTGCGTATAGGAGTCGCCATTTCCTGGTGCGAGACCTATTTTTTTAATTTCCTGGTGGAGATATTCCAGAGTTTTGGTTTCACCTTCGGTAAAAGGTTTGCGTCCCAGAAAATCATCAGAGGCGAGGGTTTCAATGTGTCGCGCGATGGTTTCTTCCGAAACATGGCTTTCGACAGCGGTATTAGTGTTTTCTTTGCACGCGACAAAGGCGATGCCCATAAAGAGTGGAATCCAATTCAATTTCATAAGTTCAGTATTTCCAACGAAGGTAGCAAAAGCAGCCTTTTCGGTTGGAACGACTCTACGGACGGAGACCTATGACCTACAAACAGACTCTGGAATATCTTTTTTCGGCCTTGCCGATGTATCAGCGCGTCGGAAATGTGGCCATTAAAAAGGATCTTCACAATATCCGCGCGTTGTGTGAGATGCTTGACCAACCTCAGGAGGTGTTTCCGGTGATCCATGTGGCAGGAACTAATGGAAAGGGCAGCACATCCCACATGCTGGCGGCTGTGTTCCAGTCAGCCGGCAAGCGAACGGGCTTGTATACCTCTCCGCATTATGTGGATTTTCGGGAGCGGATCAAGGTAGATGGAAAAGAAATTTCCAAACAGGCAGTCATTCGTTTTACTGAAAAATATAAAGATCGATTTGAAAAAATCCGCCCTTCCTTTTTTGAAATAACAGTCGCGATGGCATTTGATTTTTTCCGTAAGGAGAAAGTGGATATCGCCATCATCGAAACCGGACTTGGCGGAAGGCTTGACTCGACCAACATCCTTACACCACTCATGTCTGTGATTACGAATATCGGATATGATCACATGCAGATGTTGGGGGATACTCTGCCGGCCATTGCATATGAAAAAGCCGGGATCATCAAATCAGAAGTACCGGTCGTGATCGGTGAATGGCACAAGCAGACAGCGCCGGTTTTCAAGTCCAGGGCTGCGGAAATGCATGCGCCGATACATTTTGCATCAAAGCATATCCACCTTGAAAAAATCCGTTCCTCCGGTGTCAGTCAAGTGTTTCATGTTACTAGTGGAAGAGATGTCTGGTTTGACAACCTGACGCTGGGTTTGCTTGCAGGATATCAGCGGTATAACCTGGCAACAGTACTTGAGGTGTTGTACCGGTGGAATCGGTACTATCCTGATAATAGGATCACTGATACGGCAATTCGGCGTGGTTTGAGGAATGTTAAAACCTTAACAAACATGATGGGGCGGTGGATGGTCCTCGGACGTCGGCCGTTGGTGATCACGGATGCTGCGCATAATGCTGAGGGTATGAAAGGAATCATGCCTGAACTCCTGAAGTCGAAAGCTGCTCGCAGGCATTTTGTTTTGGGTGTAGTTTCGGATAAAGATGCGCGTAAAATGCTCAGCGTATTTCCAAAGGATGGCCTGTATTACTGGTGTAAAGCGGATATTCCGAGGAGTAAGTCGGCTGATGAACTGCAGAAGGAAGGTATAGCCTGTGGTTTGAAGGGCGAGACGTTTGGGAGTGTAGGAAAAGCATTTGAAGCTGCGTATGCTGAAGCTGAGGCTGCAGACTTAATATTTGTAGGGGGAAGCAGCTATGTAGTAGGGGATTTCCTTAGTGCATACGGGGAACATAATTCCTAAATTTGCGTTAACAGGGGTAAATATTTCGTCATGACCTGGTCAAACAACTACCTTTGGGTCAGACAAAATTGTAAAAAGAGCACAATGAAAGCACTTCAGTTAGTATTGGCGTTTGTCTTGTTGACGGGCGCAGCCATCGCCCAGGAAGCGGAATATAAGGCCGGAAATGAAGGTTGGATGGTCGATCTCGACAAAGCCTATGAAGCCTCAATAAAAGAAGGTAAGCCTATTATGGCCAATTTTACCGGGAGTGATTGGTGTGGATGGTGCAAGAAGTTGACTGCTGCCGTTTTTGTAAAAGATGAGTTCAAAGCCTGGGCTGCAGAAAATGTCATTCTGCTCGAACTCGATTTTCCCAGAAGGACAAAACTCCCTGAAAAATACCGCAATCAGAACGGAAATCTCCAGCAAGCCTTTAAGGTGACGGGCTATCCGACCATTTGGGTCTTTAACATGGACAAGGACAAAAATACCGGCCAGTATCAGATCGAAGCGTTGGGCAAGACCGGATATGCACCTACGGTGGCTCAGTTTACCGGTGCCGTCGATCAGTTTCTCAACTAGTAGGCATAGGGTAAAGAGCAAAGTGCAAAGAGCATGGGGTATGGAGAACTACCATCGATGTTTTTACGCTGGCAATCCGGGTAGCAAACTTATTTTCATAACCGGAGGGCTCAGGGATAATTCCTTTAGCCGGGTGGGATGATATATCTGATGCTTGCGCATCAGAAAATGAAACAGTGTGCCACACCTAGGTGTGGCACACTGTTGTTATAGGATTGGCGGAAATGTGCCCAAAACCAATATAAATCATCGAATTTCCCTCCAAATCAAGGATTATCCTTCGTTTTTCAAGTCGTGACATAATTTCTTGGGCTGAACCTGATCTTTTCCAAATACTTTAGACATATTTGCTGAAGCGTTGAAAAGCTGATAATCCTATCAGTTGTGTGTGAATTGCAGAAGTTACCTGAAAACCTGTTGCTTAGCGTGCTAAGGCGACTTGCGAACTGATACAAATGGAGGCCCTTTACCTGATCATTGTCCTTATCCTCTTTTTCCTTGCTTTCACGGATCTGATCGTAGGCGTCGCCAATGATGCAGTAAATTTTCTCAACTCGGCGGTGGGAGCAAAAGCTGCTTCCTTCAAACTCATACTGGCTATTGCGGCGGTAGGCATCATCGTAGGCTGTACCTTTTCCAGCGGAATGATGGAAGTCGCCCGCAAAGGTATTTTCCATCCCGAGTTATTTTATTTCTCCGAGATCATGCTGCTCTTTCTGGCAGTCATGGTGACCGATATCATTCTTCTAGACACCTTTAATACGCTCGGTTTTCCCACCTCTACAACCGTCTCAATTGTATTCGAACTCCTCGGTGCAGCAGTTGCCTTTTCGGTGATTAAGTATTATACCCAACCCGGTGATATCGGAATCTCTGAATATATCAATGCGGAAAATGCGATCGCGATTATCTCCGGCATCCTGCTTTCGGTGGTGATTGCCTTTTCGGTTGGGGTTGTTATTCAGTACCTGACGCGCATTATCTTTTCATTTAGTTACGAAAAAACCCCCACCTACTTTAAGAGTATCTGGGGTGGAGTAGCCATCGCTGCCATCACTTACTTTCTCCTGGTGAAAGGCGTGAAAGGGACCTCGTTTATGACGGATGATCTCAAAGACCTCGTCAAAGAAAACGGCACCCTGATCATTTGCGTGAGTTTTGTTGGCTGGGTTATCGTCCTTCAAGTCATCATGATGCTGTTTAAGAAATTTGACATCATGAAGTTTATCGTCCTGCTCGGCACGTTCACACTGGCTATGGCTTTTGCCGGCAATGACCTGGTCAATTTCATTGGTGTGCCTCTGGCCGGATACAACGCTTACCAACTCTATGAATCGAGCGGGCAGGCCTCAAACGAACTGATGATGGTGGGACTCGCCGGGCAAGTGCCCACACCAACGATCATTTTGCTTTTGGCAGGTGTCGTGATGACTGTGACCCTATGGACTTCTCAAAAAGCAAAGTCTGTTCTGAAGACTTCTCTTGACCTTGGACGTCAGCAACAACAAGGGGCTGAGCGATTCACTTCGTACAAAATCTCGCGTCTCATCGTGCGCTTTTTCTCAAGGATGGCGAAATGGGTTGATGAAATTTTGCCCGTCGGTGCGAAGCAGTTTCTTCATCGCCAGTTTGATGAAAAACCATTTATCTCAAAGCAAATAGACCTCGGTGTAGAAGCCCCAAATTTTGATATGGTTCGTGCGGGAACGACTCTGGTGGTAGCCAGTATCCTGATCGCACTTGGTACCTCTTTCAAATTGCCTCTGTCCACGACCTATGTCACCTTTATGGTGTTTATGGGTACCTCGCTGGCGGATGGTGCCTGGGGACGGGAAAGTGCAGTGTACAGAGTATCCGGAGTGCTGAGCGTGATCGGGGGTTGGTTTTTTACGGCCTTTTCTGCGTTTCTGGTAGCTTTCGTTATCGCCTCGCTGTTCCATTTTGGAGGTGTATTTGCCATCGTGATCATCCTGCTGATCGCCGCTTTTTTCCTTTACCGAACCCATAAGTTTGTACGCCGGCAGATAAAAGAAAAGCAGGCCTTCGAAAGTTCGCTGGAAGAGGGCTTCCTTAATCGCGAAAAAGTGCTTGAGATCAGTACGCGCACACTCAATAAATACCTGAGGAGTTTTATCAAAGTCATCGGCAGAGCTATCGATGGCCTGGCGAATGAAGATCTGAACAAACTGACTCAGGCCAGTAAAAAATTCAAACCGATCTACCGCGAGTCCTCAATGCTCCGCGGTATAGCGAACAGTTCGCTCGACAAAATCGGGGAGGACGAACTTGATGCCGGTCATTTCTATATTCTGGCCCTGGAATATGTACATGAGATCGCCAATAACGTCGATCAGATTCTGAAGCCTATCACCAATTATGTGGACAACAACCACAAGCCTTTTCTGCCGGTGCAGATCGACGAACTAAACCTCATTCACGGCCACCTCAAGGAGATGTTGGAAGCCACGATCAATGTGCATAAAAACAATGACCAGGAGGCTGCAGTGGCTCTATTGCACAAGATGGATGAGTTTGTGAGTGTCATCCGGACCACGCGCAAGAAGCAGATCAAGCGAATTAAAAATGGCGAGATTGGCACGCGTAACAGCCTGCTCTATCTGAGTCTGCTCGGCGAGTTGCGCAATGTGGGATGGTATTCCAGCCGGATCGTCAAGGCATATCTCGAATTGGTCGATGGTACGATCGAGCCTGATGGGAGGAGTGAGGATCTCCTACGCTAAAGCTTCGGCGAATAAAAGTCTCCTTTGCTGAAGCTACGGCGACTGAAAGTCTCCTACGCTAAAGCTTCTGCCACTAAAAGGTGATTCGGTGGTTTTTTCTTAAAAAGGGTTTAAGGGTAAAGTGTTCATGGCTGAAGGGCCATTAGGAGTGTTATTACCTGAACTAAACTTTTTGGAGCTATCAGATTAAACTGTGGAAGGAAGTGGGGTGGACCTGGGAAGCGCCTGGCCTTGCGGGATGTAGATGTGCCACACTATAGGCAGGGGATGCTGATTTACAGCGTTTTCGGTTGAAAATTAGGGCAAAACGGAGGGAAAGTGGGGCAAAATTGCCCAAAAAAGACGTGTGATCCGGACAGTGTGCCACACCTAGGTGTGGCACACTGTCGTTCAGGGAACTCATTTCTAAGACTTCAGAGCTGAACAATCCTTATCACCTTGCTCAGATCTTTGAATAAAGGAATGCACAGATCCCGACCCATAAGGATAGAAGTCATTTTCCCGGTATAAAACCCCTGGTATGGTTCTCTGGACAGTGTGTTTCCTGGCTGCGCGTGATTATTTGCAGCTAAATGAACAGATTATAAAAATTTAAATATCTTAGACGATCCTATCACGAAAAACACCACCTATGAAAAAAACCCTGTTCAGTCTTCTGACGATTTTCCTATTGTCAACTACACTTTTCAGCCAGCAGGTTTCGACGACTGCTGATTCCGATCTTCCGCCGGGCTGGTGGCAGATACCCAAATCTCCGGTCATCATGTCTTTTGGTGGATATGTCAAAACGGATCTGATCCATGATTTTAATCCGATCGCATCCCCGGACTTCTTTGACGTATCCAAGATCCCGACAGATGGCAGCAAAGGTGAGTCCACTCATTTCAATATTAAAGAAACCCGATTGAAACTGGATGTGCGCAATCCGGACAAAGGACTTCGAGCCTATATCGAGGGAGACTTTTATGGTGACGGCACCTCTTTTCGCATCCGCCATGCCTATGTCGAGTACAAGGGATTACTGGCCGGACAGACCTGGTCCAACTTTATGGATGAAAGCATTATTCCGCCAACACTCGATTTTGAAAAGCCGGCCGCATATGCGTTTGCCCGGCACGGGATGGTGCGGTATAAGCATGACATCAGTGACAAGATATACTTTGGTATAGCACTCGAAGAGTCCAAAGCAACGGGACAAGCTCCTGCGGAACCCGGATCCTATCAAAACCCACTACCTGATTTTACAGGGCGGCTTCGGATGACGGGCAACTGGGGGCATATTCAATTGTCCGCCTTTCTGGGGACCATCCGCTACCAGTATGATACCGGAGAGAAAGATAATATAACGTTGTATGGAGGAAATCTTTCGGGGCAACTCAATTTCCTTAAAAAAGACAGGATAATCTACCAGGCTGTTGTAGGTCCGGGGGTAGGAAGATATCGCGGTGGCCTATCAGCCGGAGTGGACCAGAATGGAGATCTCCAGGCGATAGATGATCTGGGTCTCACAGTTGGTGTGCAACACTATTGGACCGACAAGCTATCCTCACTGGTGCTGTACAACATAGGAAATATTGACAATACGGAAGGCCAGCCACCGTCATCCATGAAAGCAGGTTCTTATTTAGCCGCCAACCTGATCTATAATATCATGAAGGGTACATTTGTCGGGGTGGAATACCTGCGAGGTGAGCGCGAAGATGCAAGCGGCGATAAAGGTACGGCCAACCGCCTGCAATTCAGTGTGCGGTATAGTTTTAATATGTAATTCAAAATTTAATGTTTAAACCACATCACAAAAATCAATATCACATGAGAAACTTCACATTATTATGCCTGGCATTTGCAATGCTGATGGTTATTGCCTGTAAACAGGCCGAACAAAAATCCGAAGAAGAAACCACTCCGGAGGCAACAGAAGAACAAGCTGAAAAGCCAAAACACTGGAGCTACGATGGCGAGACAAGCCCTGAGCACTGGGCAGAAATAGAAAAGGAATCCTCCTGTGGAGGCAGCCATCAGTCTCCAATAGATATCGTGACGGCTAATGTGGTCGCACAACCATCTGGCCTGACGGCTGAAGATATTCATTACGATGCCGAAACGATCATTCACGATGTGACCAACAATGGCCATTCGGTGCAATACAACTTCAGTGATCATGACAACTATGTCAATTATAAAGGCAAGCGTTATGATCTGGCCCAGTTTCACTTCCATGCCGCTTCTGAGCATGCAGTGGATGGTATGCATTATCCACTGGTCGCCCATATGGTGCATGTAAGTGAGGACAAAGAATTCGTTGTCTTTGCAGTGTTTGTTACCGAGGGAGGGGAAAGCGATGCGTTTGACTTTATCGAATCTTACCTGCCGGTCAATCCTGGGGAGACGAAGACGATAGGTCAGCCTCACCATTTCAGCGGGTATCTGAAAAATGACTTTTCACACTACTACTATCATGGTTCGCTGACGACTCCTCCGTGCACAGAAGCTGTAAATTGGTTTCTCTTCAAAGATCCTATCAAGGCATCTCCTGAGCAGGTTAAAGCGCTGGCTGATCTTATGCCGAGAAACAACTATCGCCCTACACAGCCGCTGAATGACCGGACGGTGTATGTGAGTGAGTAATCAGTAGTCAGTAGTCAGTAGTGAGAGGTGAGGAGTGATCATTTTGCCATAGCTTCTGCGATAAAACTAATTGGCTTCACTTGCTGCATTGTTCTGTTTCCTCGGAAGGGTAAACGGCTTATGAATTGAAAAGGGCGGAAGAGAGGAAGAGGTAAAGAGGCAGAAGGGCAGAAAGCTGGTGTGTTAAACTTGTTTTAATCGCCAAGGCTTCGGTGGTAGAAATTATCCTTCGCTAAAGCTACGGCGAGTGAAAGGCATGGAGCATGGAGCAAGGAGCAAGGAGCTCTTTTCTATGCGTTGAATAGTTTCTTTGCATGCTTTCCTTTGCGACTTCGCGTCTTTGCGAGAGGTAGGCGTTTGGTGCTGCTCTGTTTTCTGGGAAGGGTTAACGGCTTTTGAATTTAGAAGGGCGGAAGAGAGGAAGAGGTAGAAAGGCAGAAGGGTAGAAAGGCAGAAAGCTGGCGTGGTAAACTTGTTTTAAACGCCAAGGCTTCGGTGATTGAAATTCTCCTTCGCTAAAACCAGGGCGACTACAATTCTCCTTCGCTAAAGCTATGGCGACTGAAAGATCCGGTTTTCAGACTTAATCTTTATTTTGCGAAAAACAACAGATACATGCATAAGTGGATATACCTATTGCCTCTTCTGGCCATCATCATCGCTTGTGGTAAAGATTCAAATGAAAGCGATCTTCCCACTGTCAATAATAGTATTACCAGAGCTGAAACGTATTACGATCTGAAAATTACAGAAATAGCAACATTAATGGAAGTAGGAGATTCTATTCATTTTGGAGACTCACTTCACAATCTTGTGAATAGTGTTAGTTGGGATATTGAGTGCAATTGGGATCCGGATATCGGGATCATCACATTTAGTTCAGAGAATCCGGGATCTTCGCCTTATCCGACCGTTACCATAATTTATGACCTTACATCTGGCGAATCACTTGAAGGATGGTCTGAAGAAGCTAATTATTCATACAGGACTTTTGAAACCAGTATTTCATTACAGGATGTCCTGATTGGTACAGCGACCGAATTAAATGCGCGAACATACATAGCTCCATATCTGAATCATCTACCACCACGAGTTTTAGTTACTGAAGTTGGAAGTAATTTTATTCATGGTTGGATAGAAGGGAAGGTTTATAAACGCATATTCGATCAGTCTGGCAATCCTACCGGAGAAGTAGTTGAGGCAGAAGTGCGTTGTGATTTTAGAGTCTGTACAGGTTGTTAGCCCTGATAGAATAATTGAGTAGATCACACTCCACATGCTTTTTACATGCATGTTGCAGGCTTTCGATGGATTATAATCGCCACTCTCGCTTCAGCAGGAATATGCTCCTAGCTCACCGAACCCAATAAGACAGCCTCTCTGTTAATTCTATCATTGCCAATGAATAGATGCCTCCCGGCTTTTGTTCTATCAGATACCTTAGGATGTGACCTCTTCCTTTAGGTATTTAATGGCTCTTTCATTATGCCACCACATAAAGAACCCCATACATATTCCGAGCAGTATACATGAGGCAATCTTCAAAACTCCGGCTGAGGTATTCAGCCACTGATGCATTGACCATTGATCTGGTTCGTTGATGATTTGAGGCAGATTCATGCTTGCGAAGCTCAGGATACTAAATATCAATCCCGTTTGCAGCACCATCCTGGCTTTGCCTTTGCTTCTGGCCCGCAGAGCTTGTCGCAACATGTGTTGTTCTTCAGTCATCTGTGAGGATTTGAAATGATCCTTGTGAATACGTAGTAAAGATAGTTACCCGACAGTTAAAATGCTTCTTTATTTTTCCAGAAGGTCGCCCAGTACTTCCTTCACACCTTCTGTACCTCCATTGATAAACTCAATGGTGAGATCCGGCTTGATAAGCAGGTAAGTCGGAAAACTATTAATGCCCAGCGATTGTGTGAGGTCTCGGGCACCGAAGAGAAACATCAGGTCGATATGCTTTGCGCGCAACTTGTCAGTGAGGGTTTCTTTGATGCCCAGGTCGAAGCAGTTGATTCCCACGACGGTGAGGCCTTTGTCTGCATATTCTGTGCTGATCTGGTTGATGGCCGGCAGTGCATTGAGGCAGGGACGGCACGACGAAAACCAGAAATCCAGGAGTATATAATCTGTGCCAAGTGAAGCAATCAACATCGTATCGCCATCAGACGTGGCCAACGGATAGTGCCGGAGCATAGCGATGTCTTCAGCGGTAAGCGTTTTGACTGGGGCTGGTTCTTCGTGAGAGGTGGACTCAAAGTGAAGCAAATCATATCCATCGTTCAACCGTGGTGCTATCGAAAACGCATCGTCGGTTTTTCTTTCCTGGGAAGTTTCGTAATTGAATGCAACTTCTGTGATCTGTGTGAGCCCCAGTGCGCCATCTTCGATCTCGGTGATCACCTTCAGGGGTAAATAGGAATCTTTGTCAACTGTCAGGTTAGAAGTCGCCAAAGAATACACCGGAAGTGTCAGCGTGAAAGAATCATCCGCATCAGTCAAGATGATATCATTCGGGTCATGCGTGTAAAAGGAGATGATCGCTTCTTTCAAAATAAGTGAGTGGCGGAGGTATTCCGGATAACTTCCCAGGTCGATTTGTTCGGCGTAAGGGATGGCCAGAATCGTCTGCATGATGCCGTTGACATTGTAGAGGAATTCAGTGGTGGACAGCCAGGTATATTCATATTCGCTATCAATGGTCTCTGTCACGAGCCAGTCGTATCCATACATCCGATTCTCATCATTGGTCTGATATCCCACCGTAAAGTCTCTGATCTCAACCGTATCCCCACCCATTTGCTTAAAACGCATCCGAGCTGCATAGATCAATGGGGAGTGCTGGTCGATGGCGGTGGATATTTTTTCCAGTGCCTGAGTTGTGGATAGATTATAAGTGGATTGAGCGGGGAGGAGGGTGGTGAGGGTGAGAGCTTTTAAAATGAGCAATCCAACCTTAAAATATCTCATACTAGATTTGCTTCTGAAAGGATAAATGAGAACCATGATTTACAAGACCTATATCCTATTGTCGGGGTAGATTTGTTTAATATCTATCTAGGAATTTTACCTATAGGTTCGATGCTGAGTTTTCTTTCATTTTTTAACAGATAGGGTTTTAGTTCTTCAAAAATCTTCTGATCCTATTTTAATACCTGTGAGATTTGACAAAGCCCTGACGAAGATCCAACACACTAAAGGTTGGATTTTTAGTCAAGCTTTGGTGATTTGAACGATGGCTTCCTATACTGTCGATCTGAGCCTTTGATGTACGAAATATTGGGTTGTTCGAAGCTGTAGTAATCTATGCCATACCTTTTTAATCTGGTTTGGAAACTGTCGAGCAATACTCGATTAGTATTGAATGTTAATGTGAGGGTATCGTCTCTAAGGAAGTGATCATGCTTTATAATAACTTCCTTCAGACCATACTGATGAGTTCTTTGGGTAGTGTCAAGGCTTAATACATTTGAAATACCTATTTCTGAACCATCTACCATAGTCACACTTACTTGCAATGATTCCTCCCTCTTGTTTCCATCGTTCCAAATCTTGATGATAGATTTTATATTGTGGTTGTCCTCGCTTAACCAACTTACATAGCTGGACTTAATCTGAGGTTTTATAAAACAATCATGAAAATATTCTCTGGGAACTACAACGTAGATGCAAGCGAATACTAAAGAAACTCCAGTAAGAATCTTAATAATCGAATCCCCAAAGGAAGGTTTGGTCGGTGGAGGACTATTCTGGGACTCCTGATTTGATGTGGTATCCATCTTAATTGGATTAGGGAAATCAGCCTGGGCAGTTTTGATGTTACCTCCCAGGCCTGAATTCTGTGTCAGAAGTGTGTCAATTCTACTAGAAAGAATAATCAATACATTATTGATTATCAACACTCTAAGCATATTTAGGGTGGAAGATCGGGGTCGAACCGACGACCTCTAGAACCACAATCTAGCGCTCTAACCAGCTGAGCTACATCCACCGTGTAATCCCGAAACGCCCCAAATGCGGCAAATCGGGATGCAAATATAAAGTTTCTTTAATTCGCCGCAGGTGTTTTTTCAATTTTAAAGGTCCGCGATACCGGATTGTACGGCGCCTCCACCAGGGAGCCATTATTATTAAGCAGGCTCAGCGTGATGGTATTGTCACCCTCCGGCAAGCCCTCGATATAGTACGGCTGCCACACATCGATCAGATGCTTTTCGCCGTTTATATCCGCCTCCACCTTGTAATTGCCCAACTCGGCATTGACCAGGTAGAAGTCCAACATGACTTTCTTCGTGTCATCTCCCGTGTACAAGCCCTTCGGCCGGCTGTAAAACAACATCGGATCCTCGATATCAATCGACTCCTTCACACTCTTGTTTTCAATATTGACCTTCACCGCCATATGCGCATCCGCCGTCTTGATACTCTCGTGATACGACCGCGACAGGAAGCACAACAAATAATGCTCCCCATCCGGGATCTCATAGGTAAATGACGACTCATACTTGGCCGCATATGGCTGGTCATCGACGATCAGATGGAGATGCTGCCCTTCAGCACTATTTGCACAATTCTTCGACCCCGCATCCGTGGTTTGTTCGCCGAGCTTATAACTCGACCCGCTGATCACCGTCGAAAATGTCCCGTTCTTATACGACATCGCCCGGATCGCAGCATCCTCAAATGCTTTTGACGGCTCGAAAGGGGTAAGGGTGTATTGATTCGCCGGTGCTGCCTCCTCTTGTTCCGCAGGCGCTTCAGTTTGCTCCTCCGCAGCCTGGTTTTTGCAACTTATAAGGAGGGTGGTAGCGAATAGGAGGTATAGGATGGATTTCATAATGGATATTTTTTATGTATAACTATCGTGTAAAATTAGCTTTTATCCAGGTAATAACAGGAAGGTATGGTGAATGTTGAGCTCAAATGGATACAGAATTGTTACTTTTTTCAGGTGTCCTGAAACCGGCAGTGTTACAGGATTGCCATCCTGTAATATTATAATTACAGGACACGAAAAAGTATCCGCCTTAGGCGGACTAGTCACTCGATAAACTCGGTTTGCTTTGATCAAATCAGCAATATGATATTCAAATGATTATTAAAATACACAGATCTGTTACTTTTTTCATCGCCAAAAAAGTAACCAAAAAGTCTAGTGATTCAAAAAACTCGCCTTTACATTCGATCATTAGTTTAATATCTGGTTTGCTGTCTCGCTTCTTCGTTTTCCATCATACCCCTTTTTGACCAGAGGATCAAAAAAGGGTCGTCCGGAGCGCTCAAACAGTTTTGAATCACGGGGATTTGAACAATCATTCATATGAGTTTAGTGTTCCAGTTGATAGTAAATAAAAGTCATTGTGACCATTTGATTAGCAAAAACAATGTTTTCCCAGCGGGAAACAAATCGGTGTAATCGGCGCAATCCGCTTAATCTGTGATTCAGACAGGTGAGCGAGCCGAATCTTTTTTATCCGCAAAGCCTTGAGACAGAGTGGCACCACTAACCACGCGCTTTTTGTCAAAGAATCTTGAGACAGAGCGGCACCACGAGTGTGGCACACTTAGCCTCCCGCAGGCATTGCTGCGAGTGTGCCATACTAACCACGCGCTTTTTGTCATAGGCGATTGAAACAGAGGGCACCACGAGTGTGGCACACTTAGCCTCCCGCAGGCATTGCTGCGAGTGTGCCACACTAGCCACGCGCTTTTTGTCGTAGGCGATTGAAACAGAGCGGCACCACGAGTGTGGCACACTTAGCCTCCCGCAGGCATTGCTGCGAGTGTGCCACACTAACCACGCGCTTTTTGTCAAAGGCGATTGAAACAAAGCGGCCCCGAAAGTGTGCCACACTAACCGCGTCTAAAGTTCGAATCAAAGAGCTTTTCTGCCTCTTCCTCTTTTCTGCCCCTTAATCCCTTCCGCCCTTCTGCCTCTTCCTCTTTTCTGCCCCGAACAAAATTCCCTGGCCCCGATAAATGCCCGATTGTCTTGCACTTTACCACCGAATTCGTGAAAAACCTCAGAGAATTGCCGACCTTTATAACCAAACAAATCCGATAACCCTCTGCCACCGATGGAGTCCATTGAACAGCTGTTCAAACAATACTATCCCTTTGTCTGCCAGATCATACGCTCGTATGTCAAAGACAAAGCCATCACAGAAGATATCGCGCAGGAACTCTTTACCGAATTATGGGTCAAACGCGAACAACTCAATATCCATACGTCTGTGCCCGCATACCTGCGCCGCATGGCCGTGAGCCGCGCACTCAACTACCTCCGCGATTCGAAAAAACACCAATGGGATGAACTGGACGCTTCGACGGAAGTGTCTCCCGGATTGACCGGTGAGACGGCATCCGTGGTCGAGCAGATGGAAGAAGCCGAACTCAAAACACGCATCGACGCCGCTATCGACAACCTCCCGGAAAAGTGCCGGATCACCTTCCTGCTGAGCCGCCGCGAAGAGATGTCCTACGCCGAGATCGCCGAACAAATGAATATATCCGTTAAAACGGTTGAAAACCAAATAGGAAAAGCCCTCAGACTTCTGCGGATCGCCGTCGCAGAACATAGGGGGCAAGCCTGATTATCGTGTCTAAATGAACAGAACATGGAGAAAACAAACGATATAAGAATTGGCCTTTATCTCTCAGGAGAGATGAAAGGTGCTGAACGTGAGCAATTTGAACGCGAATTGTCCGCTAATAGCACATTGAAAGCAGAGTTTGCCGCCGCCGAACGCATCTGGAATATGGCCTCCATACCCACCGCAGAAGGCACATGGAATACCGATGCCGCCTGGAATCGTTTTGTCGCGCAGGCGCCAAACGTACAGAAGAAAGCGCGTACCGTGCGCAGATCCTTCTACTGGGCCGCCGCAGCCACCTTCGCCATCCTGGCCGGTATCTACTCCTTTTTCTTCGCCGGCCCACAGCCCGTCACCTATGCCTACGAAGACGGCATGACCCAGCCCATCGAACTCACCGACGGCTCCAAAGTCTACCTCAATGACGGCGCAGAAATCAAAGTATACCCATTTACCAAGCATAAAAGACACCTGTCACTCACCGGAGAAGCCTTTATGGAAGTCGAACCCGACACAGATCGGCCATTTACCGTTTCCGCCCGTGGCACACTCACCGAAGTGGTAGGCACTTCCTTCAATATCCGCCCGATAGGCGAGAAGACCCAGATTTTTGTCAAAAGCGGCAAAGTCATCTTTTCCGAAGAAGACAATGCCGACAACGCCGTAGCCCTGACCCAGGGCGAAGCCGCCGAATTCAGCCAAAAGAAAATGGTGATGATCCCCAATCCATCACCCAATATCATGGCATGGCAGACCGGAAAGCTCCATTTTGACAAACAAATGACGCTCAAATCGATCATCACCGATATCGCCGAATACTTCGATATCACCATCACTGTGGAAAATGAAGCGACCAACGCATGCCGCATCACCTCTCCACTCTCTATCGAAAATCCGGAGATCAAGTCCCTGCTCGAGATCGTCACCACCACCGTCAGCGCCGAATGGGTCGAAGAGGATGGCAACTACATCATCCGCGGAGGCAAAAGCTGCCTGTAATTTACTGGAAGTTACCTAGTATAACCTGCACTAAATAAGCGGGTTGTATTTCCTTGTTTCGTGCTGATTTCAATCCTTCCAATAAAGGTGAGCCCGCAGTATCACATTTAGGGCTGACTCTTTTACCTTTGTCCGCTCAAATCGGATTATGTCTACCATTAAAACGGATATCCTCATTATCGGTGCCGGCCCGGTCGGTTTGTTTACCGTCTTCGAAGCCGGACTCCTCAAGATGAAGTGCCACCTGATGGATGTGCTGCCCCAGACCGGTGGCCAGCTCACA